>JANPLH010000614.1:0-1915 GCA_031426435.1 Saprospiraceae bacterium
GTTGCGACGCTGAACTGGGCCAGACGCACTGCACCTACGCCCATATTTACCCCGACGAAACCTGCCAACTGCCAAGCACACTTTGGAGCGGCGCAGACTTGATAGTATCAGGCGAATGTGTTGGAGACGAGGTGCTTTTCACCATCACCAACCAAGGTGAAAACATGACCGAGCCAGTCGAATATGTGGTTATCGAGGACGTGATGATTCAAATGTCGGCGGACGATTTGCTGCTGCAATCTGGCCAATCCACGACCGTGACCGTACCAGCCAACGGTTCTACTTGGCGCCTGGAAACGGATGAGGCAACAAACCATCCGTTTGAAACCTTCGCCAGTGCAACGGTGGAGGGCTGTAGCGATGGTAGCGGCTCGGTTAGCTTTGGCTTCGTCAATCAGTTCCCGATGCCAGATGGCAAGCCATTCGAAGACCTCGACTGCCTACCTAATATAGGTGCTTATGACCCCAACGACAAAACCGGCTTCCCGATTGGCGTGAGCGAAAACCGCTTCATCAATCGGGGGCAGGACATCAACTACCTCATTCGGTTCCAAAACACGGGTACCGATACGGCCTTCAACATCGTGGTGATTGACTCGCTACCCGCAACGCTGGATCCGGCATCCATCCGATTGCTCGGCAGCAGCCACCCGTTCGAGTTCGAACTGAGCGGGCATGGTGTGGCCAAGTTCTTTTTCCCAAGCATCATGCTGCCGGACAGTAACGTGAACGAGGCATTGTCGCATGGCTTCGTGAAGTTCAACATCGCCCAGCAACCGGGCTTGCCGCTCGGCACCACCATCGAAAACGAGGCGAACATCTACTTCGACTTCAACGACCCAATCGTCACCAACCGCACGTTGCACACGCTCGGCGAGGATTTCCTAATAGAAGTGTCTTCGACAAAAACATTGTTAAAAGGCGTGGAAATGGTAGTGTTCCCGAACCCGACGCAGGCTATCGTCAATTTCCAGTTCAAAGGGCTTCAATTGAAAGCGGGGCTGCTGACCGTGTATGACCTGCAAGGCCGCCCGGTCAGTGCTACGCCGTTCACGGGCAACACCTGCCAGTACGATGGCAAAAGCTTGGCTGGCGGGGTTTATTACTTCATGGTGGAGGACGCCGGAAGGGGCGTGGCCAGTGGGAATTTGATAGTGAAGTAAGTTGAAATTGGAAATTGAGGAAATTGGAAATTCCCGAGATGCTGACATAACGGGAATTTCCAATTTCCTCAATTTCCAATTTCAAACTACCCCTCCATTATCCGCCGCACCAATTCGTCCTTCTTCTGACTCGACACCATGATTTCCCGCCCGTTCTCCATGATGACCGAGCCGCCCTTGCCCTTGATGTACCGCTTCACGTACTCCAGGTTGACGATGTGCGAACGGTGCACCCGGCAAAAGCCGAACGGTTCCAGTAATGGCTCATAATATTTCAAATGCCTGCAAATCAGTGACTTGCGGCCATCCGTGAAATAAAAGCAGGTAAAATTGTCCTCTGCTTCGCAATACAGCACGTCGGACATGCGCACCACGTCGAAGCCCTCCATCAGCGGCAGCACGAGCTTTCGGTTTTGCCCCGCCGTGTTCTGTGTGGCCAAGTTCTCCAGCAGTATTTTCGCCCGCAGCAGTTGTTCTTTTTGCGACAGCAACACGGCCACGTGCGCTACGGCTTTTTCGAGTTCTTCGATGTCAACGGGTTTCAGCAGGTAATGCGCCGCACTTAGGTTGAACGCCTGAACGGCATATTGGCTATAAGCAGTAATGAAGATGATTTCAAAATCAATATGCTCCCCAAACTGCTCCAAGAGGTCGAAGGCCGTTCCGTGCGGCATCTCGATGTCGAGGAAGATGAGCTGTGGCCGCAGCTTCAGGATGGCTGCCCGTGCCTCGATGATGTTGGCGCACTCGCC
>JANPLH010000615.1:0-7060 GCA_031426435.1 Saprospiraceae bacterium
AAATTGAACCCATCCATCACGTCAATGAACTCTTTTGTTCGAAAATCCTACAACAAGAAATTGGTCGAATGGCTTTTCGAGCAACTTAGCTCAGAAGCTAAGTTTGACTTAAATCATCCTGCCGTGCAGAAAGCCTTGGGGGGTGGGGCAGTCACTTATGCCTGATTCTCATTTTCTGCATGGACTATTGTTAATAATTTCCCTTTGTATGCACTGAATTCGCTTTGAAATATTCGTTTCCATGCAGTTTCACCAGTGGTATGTAATATTTTTGCGACATACATCTTGTTAGAGTCATACTGACCAGGGTAACTATTTACTGTTCCAAATGCATAAATATTGCCTTCCTCGTCAATGTCTATATCTGTTAGGTTTGCACCCTGGGTAATAGTGTCAAAAATAAAATTATGCCAGAGTTGGGCACCCGTTTCAACATCATATTTTGCGATTTCGGCCCTTTGGGGCAATCCACCAGGCAAAGTCCCACGGGTTCCCCCCACTATTAGTCCATCATTGCCAATAAAAGCGCAGTCATTGAATTTGTCACCAAACTTTCCGTCAAAAAAGGACTCCCAAAGCAAACTGCCTGTGCTGTCATATTTTTGTAATAGGATTGCCGAGGAATAGAAGGAGTTCATCGTCGGGCTGGGTGCTGCCCCTAACAAATAAACGTTTTGTTCATAGTCGGTTATCACCCGGTCGTACTCAAGGCCAGAAGATCCATAGCATGGGTATTCAATTACCCATTCCAATTGAAGAGGTTGGCTTAGGCAGATGGCTGGTAAAATGAGAAGGCAGGTGAAAGTGAAAAATGAGGTACGCATGTGTAGCATTTTGTGGTCGGCTGTTTGGCCTGGCCTGACAGCCCAAACCTTTGATTCAAGCGAAAGGTAGGGCATTTTTTGACAACACAATACATGCGAGCATTTCTTCAAGGTTCGAGGTGCGTAAGATGCGACAATCCAACGCAATCCAAAAAATCCCTTATTTTTCAAGCAAATTGGCAAATTCCGCAAAACTGTTTACATTTGCCCCGCTTTGCGAAATCAAACGACAGAGGGAACAAAAGTTCCCTCTTTTACTTTATGGCCGTAGATGCTTTTTTTGTCGAAGAAAAAATCCACGAGCTGCTCGCCGCCAAGTTTGCGGAAGAAGGCTTTGAGGATTGCTTTTTGGTGGACCTGCACCTCAGCGTCGCCAACAAGCTGGAGGTGTTCATTGACAGTGACAGCGGCCTGACGCTGGCTAAGTGCCAAAAAATCAGCCGCTTCCTGGAGCACCACTTTGACGAGGCCGGATGGCTCGGTGAGCATTACACGCTCGAAGTCTCGTCCCCCGGCCTTGGCCGACCGCTAAAGCTCCAGCGCCAGTACGCCAAGAACATTGGCCGAAAAGTGGAGGTGACGCTGGCCGACGGCAGCACCAAGACCGGCCCACTCGTTGCCGCAGGTGATGCCAGCTTCACCATCGAAGAGACGGTGACGGTGCTCGAAGGCAAGAAGAAAAAAAAGATGGAGGTTCAAACGGAGCTTCCTTACGACGGCGTAAAAAAGACAATGATTGTCATTAGCTTCTGACGTTTTGCCCACCTCTGGCGGGCAAAAAAGCAGCAGCTAAGTTGTTTTCTATGGTCAATTTGACGGTGCATTTGCGGGTATGTCGCTCACTAATCACCAGTCACCATTCACCAATTACTATTTATCATTCATCATTGAGATAAAAAGGATGATCAGTTTAGTAGATATCTTTTCCGATTTCAAGTCCAGCAAAAACATTGACCGCCCTACGATGGTGCGGGTGCTGGAGGATGTGTTCCGGACCTTGATCAAGAAAAAGTTCGGCTCTGACGAGAACTTCAACGTCATCGTGAACACGCAACAGGGCGATCTTGAGCTTTGGCGGGTGCGCCAGATCGTGCCAGACGGCGAGGTGACGGACGACCGCAGCCAGGTGTCCATCTCCGAAGCGCTTTCCATTGACGACAGCTACGAGATTGGCGAGGAGTGCTATGAGCAGCTCTTCCTCGAAGACTTTGGCCGCCGCTCCATCCAAGCTGCTCGCCAGACGCTGATTTCCAGGATTATGGAATTGGAAAAGGACGACGTTTACCGCAAATATGTCGAGCGGGTCGGCGAAATGGTGGTCGGCGAGGTCAGCCAGATCATCAAAAAGGAATTCCTCATCGTGGACGATGCCACGGGCCACGAACTCCTGCTGCCCAAGCAGGAAACCATCAAGGGCGACTTCTTCCGCAAGGGCGACATGGTGCGCTGCATCATCAAGAACGTGGAGATGAAGAACAACACCCCGGTGGTCATCGTCAGCCGCACCGACAATGTTTTCTTGGAGAAACTCCTCGAACAGGAGGTGCCGGAAATCGAGGACGGCATCATCGCCGTCAAGCGCATCGTGCGCCTGCCGGGCGAGCGGGCCAAGGTAGCCGTCGAAAGCTACGACGACCGGGTGGACCCCGTGGGCGCTTGCGTCGGTATGAAGGGTTCCCGTATCCACGGCATCGTACGGGAGCTTCGCAACGAGAACATTGACATCATCAACTTTACCAATAACGAAAGCCTGTTCATCCAACGTGCGCTCACGCCCGCCAAGGTGACGAGCATTGAATTGGATGCCACCAACAAGCGGGCCAGCGTCTATCTCGACCCAGACCAGGTGTCCTTGGCCATTGGCAAGGGCGGTACCAATATCAAGCTGGCGAGCAAGCTCACTGGCTACGAGATTGACGTTTACCGCAACACGGACGGCCAAGAAATTGACGACGTTGACCTCGACGAGTTCATGGACGAAATCGAGCCTTGGGTACTCGAAGAACTCAAGCGCATTGGTTGCGACACGGCCCGCAGTGTGCTGGAACTCAGCTTTGACGAACTCGTGCGCCGCACGGAACTCGAAGAAGAAACCGTGCAGGAGGTGCTGAACATCCTCGCCGCCGAGTTCGATGATTAAAATATAAAGGTTCCCGGTTCGGAAAAGCCGAGCCGGGAACTCAACTTTCCTTTTGATTGGCAGCCGAAGGCAGCCAGCCGAAAGGATTTTCTTTTTAAAAGAATTGATGCGGAACACTGAACATTTAGCGGCTTTTGGAACTTCCTTCGCTGCGCAATGTTTGAGACACCGCCGAAAGGGTTGGGGAGGTTTAGAAGTTAAAGGGGTTTAGCATGTCAAGCTGATGCGCCATCCTTTTTTCTATTCTCCTAACAGTCCGAACCGCTTGAACCAAAAAGTAATTCCTTTACTTGCCTCCGCCGAGCCAAAAAAGGATATTTGCTTTATAGTTTTGCATTTATATCATTCTGAATGGATAAACGCTTAGTAAAAGTAGCGCAGGAGCTTAACGTTGGTACCGCAACGATAGTGGACTTCCTTGCAGCCAAAGGTTTTCATATCGAAAACAAGCCTACCTCCAAAGTCACGGAGGAGATGGAGGTGATATTGCTCAAGGAGTACCAGGGGGACATGGCCGAGAAGGTGAAAGCCGACGCCATGACCATCGGTGTGCGCCCGACCCTCATCAAGAAGGACCCACTTCCACCATTGGTGAAGCGGGAACCCCTTGCCCCACCTCCAGCTCCCGTAGCCCCACCTCTACCGCTTGTGAAGAAGGAGGATTTGCTGCACAAAACGCCAGCAACTGCCAAGCCTGTTGAAGAGCCTGTTGCCCCACCTCCAGCGCCAGTCGAACCTGTGCAGCAGCCAGAACAGCCTGCTGCGCCGCCAGTGGTAGAGGAGAAACCTGCACCGGTGGAAGAGCCTTCGACCAGGCCACAAGTCGGCGGACTTGTGATAAAAGGCAAAATCGAATTGGACAGGAAGGGCATGCCCATTCGGGCAAAAAGGGAAGAGCCCAAGCCAGAGGCAGATAAACCTGAAGAGCAGCCTAAAAAAGCAGAAAAACCCGTAGCCGTTCTCGACGAGCGTGAAAAGCCCGGCACGACACCCCCAGCCACGGAAATTATAGCAAAAGACACGGATGCGCCAACCGCTGCTCCCGACGAACCCGATGTGGATGAACTCGTTCGGATGAATACCCCTGAGTTGAGGGGCTTGAAAATCCTTGGCAAAATTGACATCGAAAAGCGCAAAGAGCCAGCGCCCAAACCCGTAAGGGGCAGGGGCCAGCAGGACAACCGTGGCGGTGGCAATCGGGGTGGTGACAACCGTGGCGGTGAAAATCGTGGCGGTGAAAACCGAGGAGCCGAAAACCGAGGCGGTGGCGACAGGTCAGCCCAACAGCCCCGTACGAGCGGTGGCGACCCAAATCGTCCCAGGCCAGTTGCATCATCCTCAGCCGAAGCTGCCAACGATGCTTCGAGGCATAAGCGCAAGCGCAAAAAAGTTGCTCCGCAAACAACACAGCCACAGCAAGGCACGCCCGGCCAATCGCAGGGCAGCACAAGTGGCACCGGCGATCGCAGGAGAAGGGGCGACCAGCCCAGCCGGGAAGTTTCCGGCAGGGAAGCCGAAGACCAAATCCGTAAGACAATGGCCTCCCTATCTGGGGCAGGCAAAAAGAAGCGCCAAAAGCTTCGTCGGGAAACTCGGGACCGCCACCGCGAGCGGCAGGAACTCCGTGACATGGAGGGACAAACCGACAAGCTGGAAGTGACCGAGTTTGTTACCGTACAAGAGTTGGCGAACATGATGGATGTACCAGCTACTCAGGTCATTATGACTTGTATGAGCCTCGGCGTGTTCGTATCCATCAACCAGCGCCTTGATGCGGAGTTGATAGAACTGGTGGCCAGCGAGTTTGGCCACGGTGTCCAGTTCATCAGCGTAGAAGACCAAACCGACTTCGAGGAAGAGGACGAAGATGCTCCAGAAGACCTCAAGCCCCGCTCCCCAATCGTCACCGTGATGGGTCACGTTGACCACGGTAAGACCTCGTTGCTCGACTTTATCCGCAAAGCAAACGTCGTATCTGGCGAGGCGGGCGGTATCACCCAGCACATCGGGGCTTATGAGGTAAACGTCAACGACCGCTCCATCACCTTCCTCGATACACCTGGCCACGAGGCATTTACCGCCATGCGGGCAAGGGGTACCAAGGTGATGGACATCGCCATCATCGTCATCGCTGCCGACGACAACGTCATGCCTCAAACCAAGGAGGCCATCAGCCACGCACAAGCAGCCAATGTACCGATGGTTTTTGCCATCAATAAAATAGACAAAGCGGGCGCAGACCCAGGCCGCATCAAGCAGGAACTTGCTTCCATGAACATCCTCGTGGAGGAATGGGGCGGCAACTACCAGAGCATGGACATCTCCGCCAAGGCTGGCGACGGCATCAAGGAACTGCTCGAAAAAGTAGTCCTCGTGGCTGACCTCGCCGAACTAAAGGCCAACCCAGACCGCAATGCCATCGGCACCGTACTGGAAGCCTCCCTCGACAAGGGCAAGGGCTATGTGGCCAAGATGCTCGTGCAAAACGGTACGCTCAAAATCGGCGAGCCAATGGTGGCTGGCGAATACTCCGGCAAGGTGAAGGCCATGTTCAACGAGCGGGGCCAGAAGGTCACCGAAGCAGGCCCATCGGCACCCGTGCTGGTGCTCGGTCTCAGCGGTGCCCCCACGGCTGGCGAGCGTTTCAAAATCATGGACGACGACTCGGAGGCCCGCCAATTGGCTTCCAAGCGGGCGCAAATCAACCGGGAGCAAGCCACCCGTGCTACCAAGCGTATCAGCCTCGACGAAATCGGACGCCGCTTGGCGCTCGGTACTTTCCGGGAGCTAAACCTCATCGTCAAAGGCGACGTGGACGGCTCGGTGGAGGCACTCTCCGACTCGCTCATCAAGCTGGCGCTCGAGACCGTTCAGGTCAACGTCATCCACAAGGCCGTCGGCCAAATCGTCGAGTCCGACGTACTGCTGGCCTCTGCCTCCGACGCCATCATCATTGGCTTCCAGGTGCGGCCATCTGTTGCGGCACGCAAATTAGCCGAGCGGGAGGGCGTGGAAATCAAGATGTACTCCATCATCTACGAAGCCATCGAAGAAATCAAACTGGCCATTGAAGGCCTCTTGGAGCCTACCAAGGAAGAGAAAATCGTTACCAATGTTGAAATTCGGGAGGTCTATAAAATCAGCAAAGTGGGCACCGTTGCAGGTTGCTACGTGCTGGATGGCAAGATTACCCGCAATACGCATATCCGAATCGTCAGGGACGGTATTGTGGTCTTCCCGACCAAGGAAGGCGCCCACGGCGAGATTTCATCCTTGAAACGGGTGAAGGACGACGCCAAGGAGGTGAAATTCGGCATGGAATGCGGTATCACCATCAAGAACTTCAACGATATCAGGGTCGGTGACATCATTGAGGGCTACGAAATCACCGAGGTGAAGCAGAAATACGGTGGTTAATAAATAAAAACGGGTTCAATTTTGGGCAATGCCGAAATTGAACCCGTTCTCATTCTTTGCTGATACAAACTCAAAAGGGAATTCCTGTTTTAAACTTACCAAGCGGGCTGATGTTTATCTTCTAAAAATACTGCCATGCAATTCCTTCAACTTCTTCTTCCCATTTTCGCCATCGTTGGTGCTGCTTTTTTGCTGATGAGCGTTGGCTATATCTTCAAAAAGCGGGAGTTCCGGGGTTCCTGTGCCTCCAACAATCCTATGCTGGCCGAGAAGTTCGGCTCCTGCTCAGTTTGCGGGAAGACGGCGGAGGAGGCTTGCAAGATGCCGGAAGTTAAGAAGGTATGAGGTATGGAGGTATGAGGGATGTATGACGCTAATCAGTTCAAGCTAGAATAATCATCGTGAATATTGATCCTGTTCCCTTTTCGCTTTCCACCATCACCCTTCCCCCGTGCGCCTTCGCAATCTGTCCCACATAGCTCAGTCCAAGCCCGAAGCCCTTCGCTTGCATCCCATCAGTAGGTATCCTATAAAATTTATCAAAAACCAGCTTTTGGTGCGCTGGGTCTATGCCGATGCCTTGGTCGCTCACGGCGATTTGGAGCTTGCCGTCTTTTAGTGCAGTCGCAATTTCGAGGATGGGACGCTCCGGGCTGTATTTCAGGGCATTGTCGAGGAG
>JANPLH010000616.1:0-42060 GCA_031426435.1 Saprospiraceae bacterium
AAACTCAAATCCAGCTGACGGTGAACAACCTGGTGCCAGACCATTTGACAAACTATACATGGACGGCAGGAGGTTCGGGTCAAATTTTGCCACCGGCAACTGGCCAAACGGTGACGGTGGTAACGCCAGCGGCAGGGCAAGCCGCCAATTATACCGTGGTGGCCACCAACCAATTTGGCTGTTCGGCTTCACTGTCACAGACCATAGCTAGCCATAATTTTGTTCCAACGGTGGTAACAGCGGATAGCGTTTGTCCCAACATCCCCCTCCAACTGAACCCGGGGGCCAACCCAAACCTTGATTATACATGGTCGCCAGCATCGGGCTTGTCCTGCGCCAATTGCCCAAGCCCAATCGTAACCATCTCGCAATCAACGACTTTCACGGTTGTCGTGTCGTCCAACTATGGCATGGACCATTGTGAAGAAACAATAGCAGTGAACGTATTTTCGGCACCAGTCATCGAAATCATGGAGACCGTTGACACCTTTACCTGTGGCGGCCCAATCCTGATTGCTGCGCAAACGAATGTTCCCGTTGAAACAACCGTCTGGACAAATACGGCGGGAACGACCGTGGGTACGCAGCCCACCCTATCCGTTGACCCTGACGGTGAAGAACTTTTTACCGTAACCGTGACAGACAAATACGGCTGTACTGAAACGGATGAGGTATTAGTGGCCAATCGACAATTAGACTTGGAACTGACGGGCGGCGGCGTCATTGATACCTGCCCAATGCCATCCTACAATATCTGTGTGAACAACCTCGACCCAGATGATTTGCTTGATTTTGTTTGGACAGCCTCCAACGGTGGCACCATCATCAGCGGTGGTACGACTGCCTGCCCAGATGTGAGCAGCCAGCAAGGCACCACGGCTTTGTTCGAGGTGGTGGTGACGAACCAATGGGGCTGCAGCTCCACGGAGGAATTTGACATAACGACCTATACTTTTGACCCCATCATTCGGCAGTCAATGGTCGTTTGTCCTAACGTGGCGACACCCCTGAACCCCGAAGGAGCCACTTCTACGCTCAATTATTTTTGGTCACCAAACACAGGACTCTCCTGCAGCGATTGCCCGAACCCAAGCGTTACGTTGCCCGGCAACCAGCAAGTGTTTTATCAGGTGACCATATTGGGCTACAATGGGGCCGATACCTGCTCCTTTGTGCAGACCGTTCAAGTACAGTCCGTGCCCGAGCATGAACTGTACACCACCCCGGCGGAGGATAGCGTGCTTTGCGACAGCACTGATGTGCTGCTTTCGGCTTTCTATTCATCCAACTTCATTACGAATGTGGCTTGGTCGCAATCATTGAACTTCGCCAACCCGTTCAGCACGGCGGACAACGTGACGGTGACGCCCAGCGGAACCGAGTATTATTATGTGCAAACCACCGATACGCTGGGCTGCAAGGACACGGCTGAAATCATCGTCTATGCCTACCCGGTGGACATATCCGTAGGTTCTCTTTTCAGCTTTTGCGAGGAAATCGGCACGCTGACCATCCCGGTCATCAACCACCACCCAGACCAAGTGCTGACTTTCAACTGGACACCTCAGGAGCATATTTCGGTGCAAAACCCCGACGGCAGCATTGTCATCACAGGGCTTTCGATGGATGAAAACTATTTCGTTGACGCCATGAACCAGTACGGTTGCCATGAAACGGACACCGCCGAAGTGTTCTATTACGACATCGAGCCGACCTTGGACACCATCGCTTATTCGAGGAAGACCATCTTGTACGGTTCCGGAGAGTTCTCGCAATTGGAAATCAACAACTGGCCCGGCTATACCTACGAATGGTCGCCAACGGAGGGCCTCGACGACCCGACCATCCCCAATCCGCAGGCCATGCCGGAGGATACGACCACCTACACCGTACTGGTGACCGACCCCGGTGGCTGTCAAGCCACCCGTGAGGTCACCATTTACGTTTGGAACCCTGACTGCGACGAGCCGAACCTGTTCCTTCCCAATGCCTTCACGCCCAACGGCGACGGTGAGAACGATGTATTTTGGTTGCGCAGCAATATCGTGGAGGAAGTGGAATTAGCCATCTACAACCGCTGGGGCCAGCGGGTCTTTTATACCGATGTGCTTGGCGAGCAATGGGACGGCACCCAGAACGGACAGCCCCTTTCACCCGATGTGTATGGCTTCTACCTACGGGCGAAGTGCTTCAATGGACAGGAATACTTCAAAAAGGGAAATGTTACGCTGTTGAGGTGATATCATTGCCTCATGGTTACATGGCTTCATGGTTGTCGTTGTAAGGGCAACCATGAAGCCATGTAACCATGAGGCAATGTAACCATTTACCCCTCAAATCATATTCCTCGACTTCAATTCCAAATATTTATTGATGGTGTTCATGGACAAATCCTCCGGCCTGGTGAGGATGGTCTGGATGCCGTGCTGGCGCAAAACATGCGCCATTGCTGATTTTTCGGCGAGGTAGTGCTGCGCCATTGTTTGGGTATAAATGCCTTCCACCGTTGTTGCCTCCTCTTTTACGAAGTCCTGAATCTCCGTGTTTTCAAAGAAAATGACCACCAGCAGGTGAAAGTTGTTGATGCGGCGCAAATGGGGCAGTACCCGCTCCAATGCATACATGCTTTCGAAATTGGTATAGAGCAAAATCAGGCTTCGGCCATTGATGAGCTTGCGGGCGATGTGGTAGAGCAGTTCGTAATTGGCCTCCAGCGGACGGTCCTTTTCGTTGTAAAGGGCGTGGAGTATCTTGTTCAACTGGTTCGCCTTGCGGTCGGCCTTGATGGTGGAGCCAATTTTGTCGGAGAAGGTGATGAGGCCGGCCCGGTCGTATTTTTTCAGAACGATGTTCGAAATGGCGAGGCTGGTGTTGATGGCGTAGTCGAGGAGGCTGAGACCGTTGAAGGGCATCTTCATGGCCCGGCTCTTGTCAATCAGGCAATAGACCTGCTGCGAGCGCTCGTCTTCGTAAACATTGACCATGAGGTTGCTCTGGCGGCTGGTGGCCTTCCAGTTGATGCTGCGGTAGTCGTCGCCGAGCACATAGTTCTTTATCTGGTCAAACTCGTAGCTGTGCCCGATGCGCCGGATTTTGCGAAGCCCCTCTTGTGAACTCGTCCGGTTGAAGGCCAGCAGCTCATAATGCTTCATCTGTATGACCGAAGGGTAAACTGGCACTTCCATTGGTTCGGCAGCCTGGAAGCGGCGCTGCACCAGCCCGATTTTTGTTTCTGCGAAAATATTGGCAACACCAAAACTGTACTCGCCACGGGTGAGCGGCCGCAGCTCGTAGGCCAGTGATTTGCCCTCTCCACTGTGCAGCCCTATCTTTTGCTCGAAATCCCGGAGCTGAAACTGCACTGGCAGCTCGTCCACCACCGTGAGCCGCAGTGGACGTGGGGAGTGGTTGGCTATCTGCAACTCGACCTTGTTTTCATCGCTCAACGATAGCAGCTTGGGCAAGCGGCGCTCCGCTGTCACCCTGATGTTTTTGCCAAAAAGCAGCACCATATCAACAACGGTAACACCCATTGCAATGCAAAAAACGCCAATACCAACTGGGTACAGCACGGGTAGCACATAGACCAATGCGAACAGCACGGCCACGATGCCGAACAGGAGGAAGAAGCGGTTGGAGAGGTAAAGGTTGCGCATTGGAGGTCAGTAGCTTGAATTTTTTCCAAAGGTAAAAACTTTCGGAGAGTAGTGATTTTTGTCCAGTAGGAGGCGCATGAAAAAGCCCTCCCCGCTGCACAATGGCAGCGGGAAGGGCATGGAGTGAATAGCTTAATGGGTGTTACAGAACAGTAATATTATACGTGCCATCCTGCACTGCTCCCCATGCTGGAATTTCTGTGTGGTAATGTACAGTATGTTGGCCTTTGGACAGCGGTTTAAGCATGATATAGTACCCTCCCATTACAGTAGGCTGAGGGTCGCCGGTTACGCAAGGGTCTGCGCAATTAATTAAATCTGGGTTGCCAGTAGCGGTAAAAAGGTCGCTCACAAACATATACGAGCCCAGGTTGCTCACTTCATCCCCATCTATCGTAACAGAAAGACTTGAAACATCAACATTCGACAAATCTCCCACCACGATACTTGTAAGCCAGTCTTCCATGGGAACACCTGCCGGTGGATTCCATCCAGGAAATGGGCATGGATGGTTCCACCAAACGTTGACCATTGGAAAAAGTAGGGCCTTACCATGAGGGATAGTGATGTTCACCGAACCGCCAACCTCTTGTATACCAGCCATAATATATACCGGGCCACTTGAATAAAACAAAGTGTTTTCCGGGTGTACCCATGGCACGGTCGCACAATCATAGGTATAAAATTGCTGCAGCCATACCTCGGTCCATTCGGCGTAAGATTTGCCATACGGATGCGCAGTTGGCGGAAATACCTTTGAATTGGCATTTGCCCGGTCGGTTACTGGGAGGTCTGCGTTGGGTGTTCCAATGTTGTCAAGGCCAGTTGCTTGGTAGGATTGGGGCGATACACTGTTGAGGGTGTCTTTCTGACAAGCTGAAAACCAGCAGGTGGCAAGCATCAACCCGAAAAATGCGGTGGTAAAAAGCAATTTTTTCATTTGAAATAATTTAAAGTGGTGCCTACTCTGTTAAAGGGTTTTCGGCGACCCCCTTTTGGTTTTTTAGAGAAAGTTCGAATTAGGTTATTCAAAAGGGATGAATAAGAAATATCGTTAAATACCTTCCCCATATAGGGATGTTAAGTGAGATTTAACCAACGTCACATATGCATGAATGAAACAGGGTTTTAGGTGTATGAACAAATAATTTTGAAAGAGAATAGTGATATTTATTGCAATCTACTTTATGCTGCAATTGCAGGTCGTTTTAGTAAAAATTCCAGATAGGCGAGAAATCTTAACAAGTATGGCAGGATTTTTTTCAACAAAATTTTTCAGCAGGCAGAACAATATAAGTCAAGGCATGACGGGTCATGAAATCCCACCTTGAGGCAAGTCAAAAATGCATAAATTTTAAAGAACGGTGTACCGATTCACCTCACTCCACCAACACAAACCCCGCCCACAAATAAGGAATCTGGTACTTCTCCCGCATTTCCTTTTGTGCAGAGCGGAAGGCATCGGGTATGGTCATTTTATCCGCCAGCCACCTTTTGTAAAATGTGGTCATCAGCTCCTGCGTCTGGTAATCGGGCACTTGCCACAGCGACATGATAAGGTACTTCGCCCCAGCGATTTTGAAGGCCCGCTGTAAGCCGTACACGCCTTCGTTGCCCTCGATGTCGCCAAGGCCCGTTTCGCAGGCGGAGAGCACCACCAGTTCGGTGTTCGACAGGTTCATCTGGCTGATTTCATAGGCCGTGAGGATGCCGTCCTCCATGTCCGGCTTGATGGGCTTGCCAGTTTGCCAGGCGTGGTTCCCGCCGGCCAGGATGAGGCCGGAGCGAATCATCGGATGGTCGGAAATCTTAAAAACAGGTTCCGAAAGCTCACTTCTCACCCGCTCACCGCTCACCGCTGTTTTCGGGTCTGGGAAGAAAAAACCGTGCGTGGCAACGTGCAGGATGCGAGGGGATGGGTTGCCCTTTCCGATGGCCTTGAAAGCTTCCTCGGTGGCAGCGTAGCCCCGGCGGGTCGTTGCCTGAATGCCGCCCGATTTTAAAATTGGCTCCAATGCCATCACTTCTTTGTCCGTCCATTTGAGGTATTTCCAGGTGTCTCCTCGTAACGTGGAATCGGAATAACTGAAGCTAAGTTCTCCTCTGGAAGCGGTTATCGTTTCGGGCGTGAAGTCAATATTTGCTTGTGAGATGGCCGTGCTGTCCATTTCATATTGAATGCCACCAAAAAGCATGGCATCCTGATTGGCAATCTTCACCTCGGATGGAACCACCAACTGCCTTGTGCTGCCAAGTTCAACCAATCGGTAGCGGTCAGCAAGGGTCTCCTCATCGCTGATGGGAATGGCACCAATGTTCAATCGGTGCAACAAACCGGATGGCGAAAAATAGATGGTGAGTTTGTCTCCCTCTCCTTGGGAGGGGGCCGGGGGGAGGCTTTTTTCCAATGGCTTCCAGAGCATTTCGTACAGCGTTTTTTGTGGGTCGCCGAGTGGCCGGGCACCCCGTTCGGCAAGTGAGTACAGGTTGGAGACATAGTCGGCTTTGCGATCGCCTTGGGTTTGGAGGAGGCTGTCAAGGGATTTTTCTTCGAAGAGTGGGATGAAGTGGGGCGCTGTGTCGCCGGGGCGGAGCACGAGGGCGGCGTACATGGTGCTGTCGGTGGGTTTGGGTGAGTAGTAATTGTAGTGGACAAGTTCGATGACGGCTTCTCCTGCTTTTAGTTTTTGTTGTACTTCTTGCCAGGTGACCTGTTGCTGTGCCTCACCAAAACCTGCTACCGTCCGTGTCAATTCCTTTTCTTTTGAATTTGCTTTGACTTCAAGATCTGCTATGGTCGTACTGTCTCGCTCAGCGATGGGAAGGGCATAATGCTGCGCAAGAAGGCGGTGGTAGGAGATGAGGAGTTCGTACTGTTTTGCCGAAGTGGTGTCCGATATCGCCAGATGTCTTATCTGGTTTGCTGTAGTAAGGAGAAAACCTTTGTAAAAAAGTGAGTTGTCGAAGCAAGCAGCGGGAATTTTGGAATTTCTACCAGCCCTTATTTGAGGAAAAGAAAAATGCTGATTAAGGTCTTTGGCGAAAAGACTGCTCATGGAAAACAATTCCTGATTCGACAGATAACTTGCTGAATTTGACAGTAGTGATTTTTGGATAGCGCTAGCCTCCAACAGAATTATTTCAGCACTGTCAAACTGCTCCGTTACTTCATAAAAATTGACCAGGTTGTACAGACCGAGGGCATATTCGTAATTTTCTTTGCCTAACGCTTTTCCCCGAATGGCTTTGGCTTCGAGAAGGAGAGGTTCAGCAGCTTTATAACGACCCATATTTACGTACACAGCCCCCAAGTTGTCCAAACTTGACGCATAATCTTGGTGTTCCTTGCCAACTGTTTTTTCCCAGATGGCTATTGCTGAGCGTAGAACCGGCTCGGCTTTTTCATAATTGCCCATCTCCAGGTATAGGGCCCCCAAGTTCTGTAGGGCTAAAGCATATTGGTGATGTTCTTTCCCTAAGGCATTTTCTTGAATGTCTTTGGCTGTAAGGTGGAGCGGCTCGGCATCTTCGTAGCGCCCTGTTTTTGCATACAAATTTGCCAAGGTGCCAAGCGTGTTGGCATATTCGGGATTTTCTTTCCCCAATGTATTTTCCTTGATGCCTTTTACCGTGCTGAGGAGCAACTCGGCAGCATCGTAACGCCCTGTTTCTTCATACAAACTTGCCAGGTTGTATAGTGTTCGTGCATATTCAAGATTTTCCTTTCCTAACACCTTTTCCTGAATGTCTTTGGCTTCGAGGAGGAGGAGCTCGGCATCTTCGTAACGTCCCAATAGCAAATGCACATTCGACAGGTTGTACAAGCAAGTAGCATAATATTTTTTTTTTCCCAGCACTTTTTCCCAGATTGGCAATGCTTCATGATAGTTTAGAACCGAAGCTTCATAACGGCCCATTGCTAAATACACGTTACCCAGGTTAAGCAAGCAGGCAGCATGAAACTTGTTTTCCTTGCCAAGTAATTTTACCGAGCGTACCTTAGCCTCCAGCAAAAACTGCTCGCCAGAGTCAAGCTGACTCATCATTGCATTACAATTACCCAAGACCATTAAGCATCTGACATATTTTTGGTTTTCTTTTCCTAAATTTGTTTCAATTAATTTCTGAATATTTTTGACAATCGGCAAAGCTTCTTCTGGCCTTCCGCCTTGCCACAATTTGTCGGCAAGGGTAAATAAACTATCTACTTCCTTCTCCACCGCCGCCGTATCCACCGTTTGTGAAGAGGCAAAAAAAGAAACCAACAAAAAAAGAAGTGTAATAAGCTTTTTCATGGCAAGAAATTTAAGGTTAGAAAATAGGGTAACTAACGATATCCCTAAAGCATTAGGGTTATTCGAGTTCTTTCAACAATTTTTTTGCGTCGCTTTGCCGAGCATTTTTTTCATCTGTTGCCAGTTGCTTCAGCAGGGAATCTGCCTTTCTCTGCTCTCCCATTTTCAAATAGGCAAGTGCCAGATACCACTGTGCTTGCGAGCGGAAACGGGAGCGCCCGTTCGCAATGATGCCCTCAAAAATAGCGGAAGCCGCTCTCGCATCGCCTACCGCCAGCAGCGAATTTGCTTTTAGGAACAGCAGGTTGTCATTCCTTTTCAGCGCAAGTGCAAGCTCCTCGAAGGCGGTCAGCGCCGCCTCGTGCTTGCCTTCCCAGTAGGCAAGTTGAAAGCGGTCGAATGGCGTCGGCTCGTCCTCGGAACCCCGTGAAGAAGGGTCGAGCGATTCGTCCCGGTACGGCTGAAAATATTGAGCGAATAACTTTTCTGTAGCATGCCTCTTGTTTGCTATGTGTGGGCTGACATTCTTCTTTTCTGGCGTTTTTTCTTCCTTGGGCTGATTTTGTTGGTGCTGGATTGAATCAATTGGTAGGGCTTTGCTGGAATTGGTGGTGTCCGCAGGGGAAGAAATCGAGCCATTTTCAGGGAGCTTTTTGGGTTCATCGGACTTGGTTGTTTGCCACCAAAAAATTGCAATAACTGCAAGAAACGATAGCAACAAAATAGCCACCCAGTTGCGGGGTGGATGGCTTCTGCCGCCAGTGGGCTTTCGCTGGCTCAGGCGTTCCTTCATCAGTTCCCTCCCCTTCATTTTTGCGGCAGAAATAGCCCTGCTGTGCAGTTCCACTTCGTGGCGGAATGCGGCATCTGCCTTCATTTTTTCTTCAAAAGCAGCTCGTTCCTGTTCGGTCAAGTCGTTGAGCAGGTATCTTTCTATTCGTTCGAGTTCTTTTTCGTCCATTTTGCGTTGTCGGGCACTGTTGCGAAACCCAGTTTTGATTCAAACGGTAAATTACTGAAACTTGAATTCAGGATGGTGTTTCTTTTCCTGAACCCGCCTTCATTCCTGCTATGATTTCCTTTAGTTTGTTGAGGCAACGGGATAGGGAAGCACTTGTAGAATTTGGCGTATTGAAATGAAACTCCTGCTGGATTTCCTCTAATTTTTTTTCATCGAAATAGCGGCCAACCAATAGGCTATGGCATTGTGGGGAGAGTTGGTTCATCGCATTTAACAGGAGTTCACGTTCTTCCGCCCAAGGGTCGTCCCATTCTGAAATGATAAGGTCATGGCCTTTTTGAAGCGTGTCGTCAATATCGTCACGCCAGAAGATGCGCTTCATTTTTCGATTGTTCTTGAGCAGCCGCTTGTACCCCACCGCAAACAAATAAGTGCGAACCTCACAGTGCAGCGCCTTCACCTTCCCGGCGATAATATTTTCGTAAAAAACAATCACCGCATCCTGCCAGGCATCCTCGAAATCTTCCTGGTTTCCTGAAAAACGCCGCCCAGCCCAAGAAAGAAAATCTTCCCTGAAGCCATCGTAGAGGTTTTCAATGGCATCCCGTTGGCCTTCCCTCACCGCAATCAATATTTGGTCAGCGTTAAAAAGTCCGGTATTTTTCAAGGGCAATGCTTTTTCTTCCACATTTTAATGCGGTGAAAATTAGGACTTTTTCATTACAACGGACTGACTTTTCTGACTGGGGCCTAAAATATTATTGGTGCAAGGGGCTTTCAATATCTTTATTCCAATTAGTGGCCAACCGTTAACACGTTCCAGGAAGTCAATGGACAATTTTTGGTAGTGGGTCAAATTGGTTGATATTCCCAGAAGACCTGACAGGTTTCAAAAACCTGTCAGGTCTTGCCAAACCTTTCTGACCCGCCACCAATTTTTTTGGCGCTGCCAATTTCACACGTCGCTAAATTATAGGCGGTTGATTGAAAAAAAGGCTGCAACGAAACGCTATCTTTGCCCCGCACTTTTCACAAACCGAAGAATATCATCATGGAAGTCCTTACCAAGCCCGCCCCCATCCAAACCACCGATACCTTCCCCATCAACGGTACCGACCACCTGGAGTTCTACGTCGGCAATGCCAAACAGTCGGCGCTGTACTACCAGGCTGCCTTTGGCTACCAATGGGTAGCCTACCGGGGGCCAGAAACTGGCTGCCGTGAAAAGGTGAGCTACGTGCTGCGCCAAGGCAAAATCACCCTCGTGCTCACCGCCGCCCTTTCGCCCGACCATGAAATTGCGAAGCACGTAGCCCTGCACGGCGACGGCGTCAAAGTCCTCGCCCTCTGGGTGGACGATGTTCAAACGGCCTATCAAGCTGCTGTGGAGCGGGGTGCCGAATCGGCAATGGAACCTGTCACACTGAAAGACGAGCATGGCATCGTGAAAATGGCGGCCATCAAAACCTACGGTGATACCTGGCACACGCTGGTTGAACGCAGCGAGTACAACGGCCCATTCCTTCCTGGTTTTGAGGCACGGCAAAGCGCCTACCCAGCCAAGTCAGTGGGCCTGAAATACGTGGACCACTGCGTGGGTAACGTGGAACTGGGGGCCATGAACAAATGGGTCGAATTTTACGAAGACGTGATGGGCTTCAAGCTGCTCGTGACCTTCGACGACAAGGATATCTCCACCGAATACACCGCCCTGATGAGCAAGGTGGTATCGAACGGCAACGGCTATATCAAGTTCCCCATCAACGAACCTGCTGCAGGTAAGAAAAAGTCGCAAATCGAGGAGTACCTCGACTTTTACAAAAGTGCCGGGGTGCAGCATATTGCGGTAGCTACCGACGACATCATCAGTACCGTGAGCCAGCTCCGTGCCAATGGCGTGGACTTTCTTTACGTACCGGACACCTACTACGAAGACGTGCTGGACCGTGTCGGCCATATCGCCGAGGACTTGGCGGAACTGAAAAAACTGAACATCCTGATAGACCGTGATGAGGAGGGTTACCTGCTCCAAATCTTCACAAAACCGGTGGAAGACCGCCCAACGGTTTTCTATGAAATCATACAGCGGGCCGGCGCAAAATCCTTTGGGAAGGGCAATTTCAAGGCACTTTTCGAGGCCATTGAGCGGGAGCAGGAGCTGCGGGGAACGCTTTAAATTAATGGTGAACTGTGAATTGTGCACGGCCCAAACAATATCTGGCATTCGCACTTCATAGTTCACAGTTCACAGTTCACAGTTCACAGTTAAAACACATGTCAAACAACTTACTACAAGGAAAAAACGGCGTCATCTTCGGCGCACTTGACGAACAATCCATCGCCTGGAAAGTGGCAGAACGATGCCACGAAGAAGGTGCGAACATCGTGCTCACCAATGCCCCGGTGGCCATGCGCTTCGGGGCTATTAACGGCCTCTCGGAGAAAATTGGCGCGCCCGTCATCATGGCAGATGCTACTTCGACGGAGGACGTTGAGAAACTGTTTTCCGGTGCCACGGCGCATTTTGGAGGCAAAATTGACTTCGTGCTGCACAGCATCGGCATGTCCATGAACATCCGCAAAAAGAAGGAATACACTGACCTGAACTACGAGATCATGAAGACCACTTTCGACATCAGCGCCATCTCGTTCCACCGGGTGATGCAGACGCTGTGGAAACAGGACGCCATGAAGGACTGGGGCAGCATCACGGCGCTGACTTATATTGCTGCGCAACGGGTGTTCCCAGATTACTCGGAAATGGCCGAGTCGAAGGCGCTGCTGGAGAGTTTCGCCCGCAGTTTTGGCTACCACTTCGGCACCCGAAACAAGGTTCGGGTGAACACCGTCTCCCAATCGCCGACTATGACCACGGCGGGCAGCGGGGTGAAGGGCTTCACCGAATTTTTCAACTACGCCGATAAAATGTCGCCGCTCGGCAACGCCAGCGCCGAGGCCTGCGCCGACTACTGCGTGTTCCTCTTCTCAGACCTGAGCAAAATGGTGACGATGCAAAACCTCTACCACGACGGCGGGTTTTCCAATATGGGGATGAACCCGGCGGTGCTTGGGATGTAAGTTTTTTTTGGCCTATATTTGGTAAAAAATTGGATAATGAATGTTCCGGCTATCGCTAAAACAAAGATCTCGTTTGAGGAATATCTTGCTGCCGAGCAGGAGAGCATGGTACGCCATGAATTCTGGAATGGCGAGTTGATTCCGATTGAAGCCACGACCAAAAACCACAATCCCATCGTCACCAATATTCTGCTAAATGCAGAAGTGCCCCGCCTCCGAAAAGCAGGTTGTCAGGTTTTTCACGAAAACGTCATCACAGAGGTTAGGGAAAAACGATGGGGTGTTTACCCAGACATTGTTATTACTTGTGACCCAAGGGATAGGGACAATCCATTGGTAATCAAACATCCTCAAGTAATTGTGGAGGTTTTGTCTAAATCAACGGCTGCTTACGATAGGGTTGGCAAGTTTTTCAAGTACCAAAGAATGCCGTCCTTGCAGCAATACATCCTCATTTCACAATACGCTATCGCAGTTGAATACTATTTGAAAATGGAAGATGACCAATGGATATACCATGCTCTGGATAACATGGACAATACGCTCGCCATTCCTTCATTGAGTATAGAAATCAAGTTGGCGGACTTATATGCGGCCGTCGTTTTCGAGGACAACGACAAGTGAATGAGGTCTTACTGAAAAACGAAAGCCCATCCGTTGCGAAGCGGATGGGCTTTTATGTTTGAATCAAATTTGATTGATTACAGGTTGTCGTCAGAAGACTCCGCAGCGGCCTCAAGGGCAGCCTCGGCAGCCAACTCGGCAAAGTGCTTGGCGAGTTCTGCATCGTCCGGTACCACTTCGAAATCCACTTTGGCATCCACATCTGGGTGGAGGTCAAGCGTGGCAGTGTACTTACCAACCATTTTCACGTGGTCGTCCGGCATGAGGATGTCACGGCGGTCCACCTCTATGTCAAGTTGGTCACGCAGGGCGTTGGCCAACTGAATATTGGTGACGGAGCCGAAGATTTTGCCAGAAGTGCCCACCTTCGTCGTGATGGTCAATTTTTGACCTTTCAGCTTGGCGGCAATGGCCTTGAACACGTCCAAACGCTTGTTGAGCTTGGAAGACTCCTGGCGCTTGAAGCTGTCGAGGTTGTTGCGGTTGATTTTGTTGGCAACAATGGCCAAGCCCTGTGGAAGCAGGAAGTTGCGGCCATAACCGTCCTTAACCTTGACGATTTCGAACTTGCGGCCAACCTTATCGAGATTTTTAAGAAGGATAATATCCATTGTTCTGCGAGTTTGCGGTGGTGGAAATTGGAAATTGGAAATTGGAAATTGCCGAAGCCGTTTACCAGTCACTAATCACCAGTCACTAAAATTATTTCAGCAAGTCGGTCAAGTAAGGCAAGTAGGCGAGGTGACGGGCACGCTTAACAGCGGTAGCCACCCTGCGTTGGTACTTCAAAGAGTTGCCGGTGATGCGGCGTGGAAGCACTTTACCTTGTTCGTTGATGAATTGCAGCAGAAAGTCAGCGTCTTTGTAATCAATGTATTTAATGCCGAACTTGCGGAAACGGCAGTATTTCTTACGTTGCTGACCTATATTTGGATTGCTGAGAAACTTGATATCGTCTCTTGATGCAGCCATGATTGTTTAATTTTTAAGTTGAATAAATTCGTGCTAATCGAGCAATATGGGCCTCGGAAATTTTGAACTTAAAGGCTTGCATTAGATGCAATTTGCCAATTTCTCAACTTCCTAATTTCTCCCAGTTACTCCTCTTCCTGCTTTGCAAGTGCCTCGGTAGTAACAGCTTCAACAGGGGCAGCCTCTTCAGTTGTGACTGCCTCAGTAATGGCAGCCTCAGTAATAACGGCAGCCTCTTCGGTTGTTGCAGCGTCAGTGGCTGCGCCATCAGCGGCAACAGCGGCTACAGAAACAGCAGCGGCGGCAACGACTGGAGCTACAGCATCAGTAGAGGCCGGAGCAGCTGACTCAGTGGAGTTCACCAATTTGCCACCTTTGAGTTCATCTTGCCACTTCTTGAGCTTGTCCCACTCGCCTTGTGCGGCCAGGTCAGCCTGGGCGGGCCAGGTGGCAGGGTCCTGGAAGCTAAAGCGGTCACCAGCTTGGTTGAGCAGGTCCTTGATTTGGTCTGGCGTCATGCCAGCGAGCTTCACAAAAGAGTCAATTCCAGAAGCCTTGAGTACCTCGGCAATTTTTGGGCCGATGCCCTCGATGCGCTTGAGGTTGTCCGGTTGTGGTGGTTGTGCCTTGGCAATTTTTGCCTTTGGAGCAATGGCGGCGGCAGGAGAAGCGGCAACACCACCAGCAACTTCGGCAGTGGCTTTGACCTTCCGCTTTGCTTTGCCGATGAGGCCTGAACGCTTGTCAGCGTTGTACTTAACGCCGTACTTGTCGAGGGCGATGGTCAGGAAGCGCAGCAGACGCTCGTCGCGGCGCATGTTGAGTTCAAGGGAAGTAAGGTACGCTGTTGCTTCCGATTCGAATTCGATGCAATAGTAGTACCCCGAGTGGCGCTTGTTGATTTCGTAAGCCAACTGACGCAACCCCATTTCATCAACATGTACAATGCTCGCCCCACTTTCCTGGAGCTGATTGACATATTTTTGAGCTGTCGCCTTGATTTCATCGCCCGACAGAACTGGATCTACGATGAAAGTTACTTCGTAATTTCGCATACTGTTTTGAAGTATTAAATGATTCCGGCGCACCCGCCCCAATTGTTGATTTTCAACAAGTTATGTTAAAAGCCAACCCTCGTAGCGCCGTGCTTTCCGAAAAGGCGTGCAAAAGTAGCCTTTTTTACCAAAAAATACAGCTATCGTTAAAAAAAATATCCTGTACAAATTCAATTGCACAATCCTCCGTGCCTCCAATCCTTAACTTTGCCCCATGACAAACTTCGGCAAACTCTACCTCCTCCCCTGCCCCCTCGGCGACGATGCTCTCGAAACTATACCCAATTATGTGGTGGAAACACTGCACCGACTGACCCACCTCGTGGCCGAGCGGGCAAAGACAACCCGCCATTTCATCAAGGCGACCAATCCAACAAAGCATATTTCAGAATACCAAATTGAGGAACTAAACGAGCACACGCCCATTGCGGAGCTGGAAAACCTGCTTCGCCCTGCACTGGAAGGCCACGACCTCGGCATCCTAAGCGAAGCAGGATGCCCCGGCGTTGCCGACCCCGGTGCGAAGTTGGTCGAACTAGCTCACCGAAGAGGCGTGGAGGTCGTACCACTGGTTGGCCCATCATCCATCTTGCTGGCGTTGATGGCGAGCGGGATGAACGGGCAATCCTTTGCCTTTCAGGGCTACCTTTCCGCCAAAGCTCCTGCCGAAGACCTCAAGCGCTTGGAGCAATTGGCTGCCAAGCACCGCCAAACCCAAATTTTCATCGAAACGCCTTACCGCAACAAGGCCGTCATTGAGCAGGCAATGAAAGTGCTACAGCCCAATACCAAATTCTGCATCGCCGCCGATTTGACGCTTACGACGCAGTTTGTGCAGACCAAAACCATTGCCGAATGGCGGAAAACGCCTCCGATGGGGTTGGAAAAGCGGCCTGTGGTGTTTTTGGTTGGGTGATACATTTAGCTGTATAAAAGTGTTGTTTTTAATTTCGGATAATTTGGCAGCATGCTTCCTGGTGTGTGATGTATTTATTACCAAAAACGATTTTACCAAAGAATTATAATGCTCAAATGAACATATAATGCTTTGCAAACCTTCCTTATATAGACTTTTGGCAGCATTGCCCATCAATTAACTGATTTAATTAAAGGAATTAAATGGTCATAAAATTACTCGAACAATTTAATTTTTTCATCTTGTCCGAGGCTTAGGCTTCGGCCTAAAAACTTATGTTATGAACCATCAACCATTGAACGAGCCGGTGAATACCTCACCCACCCGTAACCAATTTAACGCCGCTATTGCTATAGGGGTTTTCCTCGCCATTTCCGTAGCCGTACTGGCTTATTTCAACGTACAGCAAAACAAGGAATTGACCGCTTATGAATTGCAGAAAAGCAATGCAATGGACAGCATTTACCTTGAGAATGCCGAGACAAGTTCGTTGAGGACAGAAATGGAATCAGCGTACGACAATGCCGTTGCGGAGCTTGAAAGCCTAAAAGGGGCCAACGCAGAACTAAACAGCCGCATTGAAGCACAGCAGGCAGAATTGGCTGACCAAAAAGGAAGGATATCTGAACTGCTCAAGGATCGCCAACAGCTTGGCAAGGCAAGAAAAGCCATTGATAACATGAAAGTGGAAATAACGGGATATTTGGCCGATATTGAGAAAATGAAGGCCGAAAATGCCGAATTGACCAGTTCAAACCAGCAACTTACGACCAACCTGCAAACCAGGGAAGTTGAGTATGCGCAACTGAATGAAACCAAGACCGTGCTCGTTAGCCAGAACGAAGACTTGACCCGCACAGTGAAGATTGGCTCGGTCATAAAGGTGAAGGACGTGCGCACAGATGCCCTGAAATTGCGCTCAAATGGCAAGGCCAAAGAAAAAAGCTCGGCCAAGCAGGTTGACCAGCTAAAGGTCTGCTTTACCACCGTGGCCAATGAGGTGGCACAACCCGGCACCGAAGCGTTTCAGGTGCGCATCGTGAATCCAAGGGGTGAAACGATGGCACAGGAAGACCTTGGCTCAGGCACCATTTTAAATGAAAAAACGGGCGAGGAAGTCCGCTTTACGCAATCGGCCCAATTGGACTTCAACCATGACGAACAAAATGTCTGCATGACATGGAACCCGACTGGCAAGTTTGAATCTGGCACCTACAATATCGAAATCTACAACAAAGGGCACTTGGCCGGAAAAGGCAGTTTCAAGCTGAAATAGTCTGGCGTTATAAAGAATTATTAGCAAAAGTTATTAGTCCGAATCCGGGGCGGAGAAATTCCGCTCCGGATTTTTTTTGTCGTTTACCTAAATCCCGCTGATATGGTGATTGGTTTTAACTTTGCACGGTTCGCCCATGCAGATTTTAATCTTGGCAAAAACGCAACTTATGTTCATTGAGCGCAACACTTTCCATCTCAAATTCGGCGCTGGCAAAGAAGCCTTGCAGCTTTGGAGCGACTACCTCCGTACTGCCTGCGAAGCCGACCCCAACTTGCAAGCCCGCTTGCTCACCGACCTGACAGGCGATGCCTACGTGCTGGTGTTGGAGTTGAGCTATGAAACTTATGCCGAACTGGAACCGAGCCTTTGCCGCCTGACCTGGCAGCCGGGCTGGAAAGCGTTTTATGAGCAGTTTATCCCGCTTTGCGAAAGGTCGGAGCGGGTGTTGTTTAAAACGGTGTTTCCGTGAGGCAAGTAGCTGTAGCGAGTGCGCTTTTGTAGGCTGTTAGCCTTTGTGGTTTTAAGCTCATAAAAATTTGATTTCTGGCTCAAATTAGTCTGCTTTTGAGCTTTAATTGTCAAGACGGTGAGCTACAATGCCCGATTGACTCCATTTCTGGCCAGCGATAAGGCGTTAATGCCCTATACGCCAGGCAGCATTTTCTCTTCAATTCAAGTTGATTTTATGTAAGTTTGTAAATCAAAATAGCTGCAATGCACATGAATTCAGTCCTCCACGTAAACATAGATTCGATTGACGAGGCTTTTGTAAAAGACCTCAAGCGGCAGTATGGCCCTGCAGAGGTGGAGATTTCCATTCGCAAATCCCCAGAGGATTGGCTTACAGAAACACAATTTTGGAAGGTCATAGCCCAATTGGATTGGACAAAAGCGGGCGACCCGGCTGCGGTGACAGCACCAGCCATTAGCGCACTCGCCGCCATGTCGGTGGGCAATATCCACCAGTTCCAGGATATTTTGTCGGAAAAACTGTGGCTGTTGGATACCCGTGCCCATGCACAGGTTTTCATGGACCAACATCCCAAAGGGCGTTTGTCCTCCGATGATTTCCTATACGTGCGCTGTGCCGTCGTGGCAAATGGCGCTGATTTTTTCAATAAAATCCTTCAATTACCAACCTCCATCCCTCAGAACTTGACCTTTGAGCCATTGCTCACACTTGCCTCCCGTGCTTATGAAATGAAAACGGGGCATCCATTCGTTCATGTGCCAGCCTACGATTTCGAGACTTATGGGAATGAGAAAGGATGGACGTGATTTTCTGCTAAAACATTCATTTTCAATCATTTAAGCACCCACCTACCCACATGAACCGCAACTCAAACGAGAACGAACTTCCCCACCATCTTTATGAAATCTGGGATAAGCAGGACGAAGAGGTGTTCAAGTACGGCATCAGTTCCGACCCCATAGAAGCAGACGGCTTGTCCAAACGAATCAGGGAGCAAGTGCAAGGCTTGAACCTTGCTGCCGGATGGCTTCGCTACCTCGCCCGGATTATCATCACAGGCATCATCAACCGCTTGACGGCAAAATCCATCGAAGATGAATACATGGATGCTTTTGAGGAGAAAAACGGGCGGCAACCACGTGGGAATTTGAGGAGGAATTATAAGAAGTAGTGGCCTGTTTTTATTGACGAAGTGCGAAACCTGCTCGACACCATCCCTAGGCAGCAGGAAACTTGTAAAATTTCAACACTGTCAAAAACGCAACCTATGTTCATTGAGCGCAACACTTTCCATCTCAAATTCGGCGCTGGCAAAGAAGCCTTGCAGCTTTGGAGCGACTACCTCCGCACTGCCTGCGAAGCCGACCCCAGCTTGCAAGCCCGCTTGCTCACCGACCTGACAGGCGATGCCTACGTGCTGGTTTTGGAGTTGAGCTATGAAACTTATGCCGAACTGGAACCGAGCCTCTGCCGCCTGACCCGGCAGCCTGGTTGGAAAGCGTTTTATGAACGGTTTATTCCGCTTTGCGAAAGGTCGGAGCGGGTGTTGTTTAAGGGGGTTTTTCCTTGAGCTAACTGGTTTGTGCAAGTTTTGAGAGAAGTGGCATCTGTTCGAACTGAGTGAAATAACACATCGAAATAAAAAAAAATGAATCAATTATGATGAAAAGAAAGTGGGGATTTTTGCGAGAAACTAATGCTTTGGCTAAAAAAGCAGGCATAGATAAAGATACAGGTTTGCACAGAACTGGGTTGGAAGATTATCTGAAAGTAATTTTTCCAAAAATAGACGACTGGATACACGACAAAGCATTAGGAATTGTAAACGGGACAAATTACAGATGTAGACCCGATTATAGAAGCGAAGAATTAAAACTAATAATCGAATTTGACGGACTACAACATTATACTAAACCTAACATTATTGAAAATGATTTAAAAACTACTGAACTATACAAGGGGTTTGGATATGAAGTTGTCAGGATTCCCTACTTTATACAGTTGAGTAACAAGGCAGTAAAAACTTTATTTAATGTTGTTGTATCAGAAGAGCTATTCGACGAAACAATATCTTCATTAGGAATTGAAGGTCTAAATACTCCAGCATATTTATGCCCAGCTGGCGTAAGACGAATGGCAATGGAATTTAAAAAATTTCCAGAGCAGTATAAGACGAATATTGAATTCCTTAAAATGCAGAATTCGCCCTTTAAAAGTGGAGTTGAGTTTTTAGAAAATGAATACAATAATATAAACCAGTTCGAGCAGGTGTTAAGCGAAGCGGCACTTGCTATTTAGTTGCTAAATCGCTAGTGCCGCTATAAATCCAAAATCGCCATTCCACTAATCCTCACTTCCCCGCACATCAATCGTAATCCCCCCTGCCTGCCCGCCAAACCCCTGAATCGAATACGCAAACGTCAGCATCACGTACCGCTGCAAAGCGTTGATGCGCTGCTGCTCCAAGTAGTTCAGTTCACTGATGCGGCGCACGCCGAGGTTTTTGTTCAGGATGTCGAAGGCGGAGAGGGTCAGTTTGCCCCGGTTGTTTTTCAGCAAATACCTCGAAATGCTGGCCTCCCAGAGCGGCACCACCTGCTCGCCACCGAAGTTTTCATTGGAAAATACCGTGTAGCGGAACTTGCTGGCGAACTCCCACTGCTTGTTTGGATAAATGGTGGCTTCGGCGTAATAGCGCTGGTTCAGGTAAGTTTGGTTCAGCGCCGCTGCCTCCGAGTAGGTGGTGCGGTTATGGCTCATCCGCAATCCGATGGTGGCGTCGAAATGCTCCTTCTTGCGGTTGCTGAAGGAGAGGTCAATGCTGTTCGAGCTGCGGTCGGTGCTGTTCTCCACGTCGTTCACGAAGAGAAGTCCACGGTTCCAGCGGCTGTTGAGGCCGAGCCGCACGGTGATTTTCAGGGGACGGATAGGCGTACTGAAATCCACGAAACCGCTGAGGGTACGGTCGTTCTTCACGTTGACGGGGCGGATGCTGCGGCGCAGCAGCGAGTCCACCGAACTGGCGTTGGTAATGCGGTCCTTCACGTACTCTGCGTTGAAATTTGCGAAGAAACTCGTGAACGTGAACTGGTCAAAGCGCATGAAATGGCCGCTCAGGTTGTGGGCGTATTCCGGTTGCAGGCCGGGGTTGCCGACGTACTGGTTCAGCGGGTCGGAGTTGTCCACCAGCGGCTGCAATTGCTCCGGCGACGGCTCCCGCAGGTTGGTCTGGTACTCGAAGTTGAAGTTCTTGCCAATACCCATTTCATAATCAAAAAACAGGCTCGGCAGCAGCCTCGTGAAGCTGCGTTTCACCGGTTCGAAATCGCCCAATTGCTGGCCTTCCAGCGTCGAGCGTTGGAGCGCTGTCCCGCCCGTCAAATTCCATTTTTTGCGGTTCACCATGAGGTTGGCCCCGGTTCGGTCGTACAGGTATCCCCGATTGAAGCGGTTGCTCAGGCCCGTGTTCAGTTCCTCTTCGTTTGCAATTATGTCATAAAAATCCTTCCTCGTCTCATTGGTGTAGTTCTGTCGTGAAGCATTGATTTCCAAGTACTTAGCCTTGCCAAGCGGCTCGGTGTAATAGGCCCCAAGACCGTAGCTCAGGGCCTTGTCGGAGGTGCTTTGGCGTTGGTCAAGGCGGACGAAACTGGTGTCCGTAGCGTAAAAGCCCGTTTGCGAAGCGAGCCGCCCGCCCTGCAAGTTGTCGCCCAAATTGAGGTCGCCATCGGCCACGAAAGCCCGCCCTTTTTTACCAAAACGACGCCGATAAGTGGCCGAGTTGGTCAGGTTGAACCGCTGGCCGTTGGAACGGTAGTCTCGCAGATTGTCGTTTTCGAGGAGGCCGTCCAACCCATAAGTTTCACTCGTGCCCATGCTCTTGAATTCGGCATCGGAATAGGCCAGGTTGCTCCGCAAAGAGATATCCTGAAAGCTGTCCACCTCGTGTTTCAACGATACGTTCAGGCGGTGGTTAAGGCTCTGGGCGGTGCGGTCCTCGTCCTCGGTGCTGAAGAAGGAAGCGTTGCCGAGCAGGTTCTGCCGCTCTACGTTGCGGGCAATGTCGTTTTGGATTTTGCTGATGAAATAGCTTGATTGCAGCTTGGTCTTTTTTCCAAAATCCCGATTGAAATTGAGGCCGCCCGCCGCCGTCTGGAGGATGCCATCCACCTGTCCGCCTTCGAGCGGAATGCCCGTCTGCGTTGGGTCAAATGACATATTTACCCTTCGGTTGCCACCGCCGCCCATCATGCTGCCAAGGCCGCCCATGAACTGCATATAATCGTTGAAGCTGAACCCCACCTGGTTGTTATTGTTCGCCATACCGATGGCCGATAGTTGGCTTTTCGAGGAGAAACGGTTGAGGTTGAAGCGTCCCTGGTAGCGACTGTCCGTACCGCCGCCTGCCGTGGCATTGCCGAAGTAGCCGTTCTTGTGGCCCTCCTTGAGTTCGAGGTTGATGGTCTTGGCCTCCCGCCCATCCTCGATGCCCGAGAACTCGGCCATGTCCGATTTTTTGTCATAAACCTGCACCCTGTCCACGGCGTCGGCGGGCAGGTTCTTGGTGGCCACTTGGGGGTCGTTCCCGAAAAACTCCTTGCCATCCACGAAGACATTCTGCACGGTCTCGCCTTGCGCTTTAATCGTCCCATCGGCCTGCACTTCCACGCCGGGCAGTTTTTTCAAAAGGTCTTCCACTACAGCGCCAGGCTGCACCTTAAAGGCGGCTGCGTTGTAGTTGATGGTATCGCCCTGCATCCGCAGCGGCACCCGGTCGGCGGTCACTTCCACCTCGTCAAGGATGGAGGAGGCGGGGGAAAGCGTAATTTTTCCGACATCAACTTTGTCATTGCTTGTGGCCGTGCCACCAGAGGCAACCTGAATGGACTGCCAATGCGTCTCGTACCCCACAAAGCTCACTTGCAACAGGTACTCGCCGGGCGTCACCTTTTTCACCAAAAACCGCCCGTCAGCCTCCGTAATGGCGAAGGCAGAGAGGGTGGAGTCCTCTTTTTCCATCAAAACCACGGTAGCGGAAAATAGGCCCGTGCCCGTACTGTCGGCGACGAAGCCAATGACGTCAACGGCTTTTTGGGCGAAGATTAAATTGGATAAAAACAGAAGGATTAAAACAATCGGGTATGTAGTTTTCATCGCTGAATTTAAGTTTTTCCCGCGAGGAGGATGGGAACACGGATTGGGCGGATTGGGCGGATTGGGCGGATTAAAACGGATTTAATTACGTAATAGGGAAAAATCCGTGTATATCAGTCGCATCCGTCCAATCCGTGTTCCCATCCTCCTCGCTTTGCATCGCAATCAATTCCGAATAATCATCCGAACGCCACCGCCAGCACCACCGCCCGTTTCCATGCCCATCTCTTTCATCTTCTCCGCCTCCATTTTCTTGAATTCTTCGGCGGTCATTTCTTTGCCCTTACTGGGCTTTTCGAGGCTGCCTTTCGGCAATGATTTGAACTCAATTTGCGTAGCAACAATGGTGCGCTGGTCGCCATTCATGTTCAATTCGAGAATGAGGCCGGGCAGCCCTGCATTGATGCTGGGCCCAGTGCTGACGGGGATTTGTGGCGAGAACCACGCCTCCAAATTGGTCATGCTGTCGAGCTGCAAAGTGGCTTTCATGCACACGTAGCCGAGCAGCTTTTTCTGTTCGCCGGTAATTTTCCAAGCGGGCGACTTTGCCTTGTCCGTGATGAGGAAGTAGCGCCCGAAAAACTCCCGGTACTCAATGGTATTGCCTTCGGCAATGTTGCGGTAGAGCTTATTGTCAGGGCGCATCATCTTGATTTGGAAATCGCCGCCACCGCTGTTGCCGCTCACTTCCACATTCCCCTCTTCCTCGGTACCAGCCTTGTCTTGGTACAAAGATGCGTTGGCGTTAAAAAACAACGTCTTAGGGAAAGACTGCGTGGGCGGAATCATCTTCTTCATTTCCTCGGCCTCTGGGCCATCGCCAAAGTCCATCATCAGTTTTACGGTTTCGGTATAAGTGATTTCGCCCTCAGTTTGCTGCGCAATAAGAGCCATTGGTAATAAAGTGGCGAGGAATAAAATAATGCTTTTCATGATTATTTATTTAATTGATGAATGTCAGCAATTGCAGGAGTTTCACAATTAAAGCTCACTTAAAAAATGTATTTAATTGCAATTAATGACGGTGCAAAATTAGTCCGTGTTTTTCCAAAAACAGGTTAATCAACCTTAGTCTAAGGTTAATTAAGGTTAATGCGAAGTGCATTACATGATGGGACAGCTTAACTTTGTCAAACAATGAACGGCCCCACCTGAAACCTGAAACAGTTGAAACCTGAAACCATGCAGCTTAACCGCCACCGCCTATCCATCGTCCTCATGTCTGCCAGCCTCCTGTTGTTGGCGGGCTTCCTCGTGCTTTTTTTGAAAAAAAGCTGGGACGACGAAGTGCTGGCGCTAAAAAAAGAGACGGGCTTCCTCTTCATCAACAGCATACGAGGCATCGAAGGGCGGATGATGGACCGCATCATCACCCACAATATTCGGGGCGGGGCGGCAGGTGATTCCATCCATGAAGAGTTCACCATCCGGCTGCCGGAACCACCAAAGGGCGATTCGCTCAAAATCATGACTTTCGTGGGCGAGGAGCGGCTGCACATTGCTAAAGGTGATACCAACGTGCAAATCCGCATTGCGTCAGGACCAACGGAGCGGGGCGAGGCCGAAATGGCAGGCTCCCTTTCGATGATAATTGCCATGTCCGATAAGGATTCTTTTGAAGTGAAGCGCAACCCCGAAGCCGTTCGGACGATGCTTGACTCCAACTTTTCGGCCTCCATGCAGCGGTCGAAACTGCCGGTCGGGTTCCATATCGTGCGGCTTGGTGGCGATACGCTCAACCCTGATAAAGGCATACGCTCTGGCAGCTATACCGACCTTGCCAGCGGCGATAGCTTCGTGGCGGAACTCTCTGATTACCAAGGCTATGTCTTCAAAAAAATAGGACCTGAACTGGCTTTTTCACTTGGGCTTTTTGGTTGCGTGTCGCTGGCATTTCTCACCGTCTTCAAAAACCTGCAAACCCAGCGCCGCCTGACCGAACTCAAGAACGACTTCATCCAGAACGTGACGCACGAACTCAAGACGCCCATCGCCACCGTCGGGGTGGCCATTGAGGCGCTCCGCAATTTCGACGCAGGGAAAGACCCCGTCCGCACCCAAGAATATTTAGACATTTCAAAGAGCGAGCTGAACCGCCTCGGCCTGCTCGTGGACAAGGTGCTGCGCATGTCGCATTTCGAGCAGAACGAACCCGTACTCCACCTGGATCCGCTTGATTTTCAAGTGCTTGTGAGCGAGGTAATGGCTTCTATGCGGTTGCAATTTGAGAAACAAAGCGCCCAAGTCAGCTACGTTGTGGACGGCGATAATTTCATGGTCAACGGCGACCGGATGCACCTCGCCAGCGTGGTCTATAACCTCCTCGACAATGCCCTGAAATACAGCCCCGGCCATCAGGAAATTGCCGTGCGCCTATTCCCCGAAGGAAACGAAATCAAGCTGGAAGTGGCCGACCGTGGCATCGGTATCGCACCGGAACATCGGCAGCGTATCTTCGAGAAATTCTACCGGGTGCCGACGGGGAATGTGCATAATGTGAAGGGATATGGGCTGGGGCTTAGTTATGTGGCGAGCGTCGTGAAAAAACACGGGGGTAAGATTGAGGTGGAAAGCGCGGATGATTTTAAAACAAGTTTTAAAATACACTTGCCGAGGCTTGATGGGACACAGATTTAACTGATTGAACAGATTCTCACAGATTTAATCCGTGCAAATCTGTTAAATCAGTCAAATCTGTGTCCCATCCTCCTCGCGTACTTGACAATGAATCCAATCAAAATCCTATACGTCGAAGACGAGCCTTTCCTCGGCAAAATCGTCAAGGAAAGCCTCGAATCCCGCCAGTTCGAGGTGCGGCTGGTGGCCGATGGTGGGCTGGTGATGGCCGCCTTTGAGCAGTTCCGGCCCGATGTCTGTGTGTTGGACGTGATGCTGCCGCACCGGGACGGCTTTTCCCTCGGCGAAGAAATCCGACAGAAACACCCGACTGTGCCCATCCTTTTCCTGACCGCCAAGGTGCAGACCGAGGACGTGCTGACGGGTTTCCGCTCCGGCGGCAATGACTACGTTCGCAAGCCGTTCAGCATGGAGGAACTAATCGTGCGGCTTCAAAACTTGTTGAAAATCAACCAGTTAACAACCGTTTCAAACACTCAAGAAGGCATTACCATTGGCCAATTCCGCTTCTTCCCGAACCGCCAGAAACTCCGCTTCTGCGATGCTCCGCCCCGCCTGCTTTCCCATCGGGAAACGGAATTGCTGCAAATGTTAGCCTCGCCACCCAATGCCAACGTGACCCGCAAGGACATCCTCGACAAGTTGTGGGGGAACGACAGTTTTTTCAACTCCAGAAACCTCGATGTGTATGTGTCCAAGCTGCGGGAGTATTTGCGGGAGGATGCGTCGGTGCAATTGCTGACTTTGAAGGGGGTTGGGTATCGGTTGGTGTGTTGAGGAAAATTATAGATTTTTGCGGGCAAACTTTGCTTGATGCGTACAACTGACACCATTTCGAGCCTACTCCTTTTTCAGTTATTAATATCGTTCCTATTTTCGTTAGGGGTTTCGGGCAGTTTATTGGCTCAAGACAGTCCTCGTACACCGCATGCAGCGGAATCTCTCTGGCCCCTCATCGAAAAACAGATGGAACAACCGGGAGCCGACACTACCCGCCACTTTATACTACAAACGGTTCGCAGTTTTTGCGGAACAGACGACGACTGCCTCTACCAAGCTTATTACGCTATCATGATTAAGCTGGAACGGCGCTTCGACCTACTGGCTGCGATTTTTGTCGGAGAGGAAATGGTGGAAGTGGCCCAACGGCAAGGGAATTTGGTAGCCGAGGCCAAAACCTACAAGAACCTGAGCCGGTTTCATGGAGCCATTGGGAACGATCGGCTGACCATCGTAAACCTCGAAAAAGCATTGCGGTTGTTTGAAAAATTGGGCAACCAGTCTGCCGTAATAAATACTAAAATGACTTTGTTGGAACGCAGCCTCAGCTACCGGAAAATCGAGGAAGTATTGCCTGAAATGGAAGCGTTGCTCGCACTGGCCACCAAGAACAAAGACACGGCCAGCGTAACCTATCTCCACCTCCGGCTCTTGCTGCAAACCCAAACTGCCGGGCTGTACGACAAGATGGAAACGCATATTGAAGCGCTTGAAAAAATCCCGCTGTCCGACCCTATCAAACCAATGGAATATGGCCGGGCGATACATGCATTGTTGGGCAGGGCAGACCTTTTTATGGTCAAAAAAAATTACGTGGAAGCGGAGCGTTTTTACCAAAAAACCCTGCGCTTGTGCGAAGCAGAACCAAGCCGATGGATTGAAATTCAGGTGCTCCATGCTTTGTCCGATTTGGAATGGGAGCGGGGGAACTCGACCATGGCGAAATCCTACCTCGATAAAGCGCAGGGGAAGGCCGAAAAACTGGAGTTGGATGATTTGTTGGCAGCTAATTATAAACGCAAAGCCAAGATTGCCGAAGCGGAGCGGCGGTTTGGTGGTGCATTGGCATACATAAAAAAACAGCAGTTCCACACAGATAAACTCAAAGCAAAGAGTGCCGGGTTCAACACGCAGAGTTATTTTCTTCAACAGGAAAAAGACCAGTTGGCGACCGAGAAAAAGAACCAGGCACTGGAACTTAGGTTGAAAAAATTACAGCTTCGCAATGCCCTATTCATCACACTTTTGGTTTTACTGCTGGCCATTGGACTGCTCGTTGGCATGAATAAACAGCGCAAAGCAAAGCAGGAACTGGCCGCCCAAAATGCGCTCATCCAGCAGCAAACCGAACAGCTCAAAAGCCTCGATGTGGCCAAGTCCCGCTTCTTTGCCAACGTGAGCCACGAGCTGCGCACCCCGCTCACACTGGTGCTTAGCCCCATTAAATCCTTGTTGAAAGAAAACCAGTTGACCGAAAAACAAAGCCGCCTGATACAAACTGCCCATCAAAGCGGAAAAGAACTGCAGCAGTTGGTCAACGAAATCCTTGACCTCCAAAAATTGGAAGTGGGCAAGATGGAACTGAACGAAAAGCCCACCACACTCGCTCCGTTTTTCGGAAGCTACGCTGCGCAATTCCAGTCATTGGCCGACCGCAAGCATATTGATTTTTCGATTGAAACAAACCTTGACAACCAACTGTCGGCCAGCATTGATCAAGAGAAATGCCGTCAGGTATTGTACAACCTGCTTTCCAACGCCTTTAAGTTCACCCCGTCGGGTGGACAGGTGAAAGTGAAATTGGAGACGAGGGACGAGGGACGAGGGATGAGGAATGAACACGTCCCGACGGCCTCATCCCTCACCCCTCATCCCTCATTCCTCGTCATCTCCGTCTCCGACACCGGCCCCGGCATCCATCCCGACGACCTACCGCATCTGTTCGACCGCTTCTTCCAGACCACCCGCCCCGACAAGCCCGCCGAAGGCGGCACGGGCATCGGCCTTGCACTTTGCCACGAATACGCCAAAATGTTCGGTGGCACCATCACCGCAGAAAGTCCCGACCCTCGGTTGGAAGGCAAGGGGACTGTTTTCCGTGTCAGCTTCCCGGTAAAATTGGTGGACAGCCCGCCGACGGCAATCGGCAGTCAGAAACTGGATAGCTTGCCAGTCGCTGCGGCCCCTTCGCTGGTGGATGAGCCTAAGTCGCAGACAGCTACCGACACCCTAAAACCCACCATCCTCGTGGTGGAAGATAACCCCGCCTTGCAGGATTATATCCGCCTGATTTTGGAGGAAAAATACCAAGTCGTCACCGCCGAAAATGGCCAAGTTGCTTTACAATGGTTGATGGGTGGCCTTGGACCTGACTGCCAACAGCCAACAGCCAACTGCCAACTGATTTTGAGCGACCTCATGATGCCTATCATGGACGGCTACCAGCTACTTGAAAAGCTGAAATCCGACGATGCCACCCGGCACATCCCTGTCATTATGCTCACCGCACGGGCAGAAACCCAAGACAGGTTAAAAGCCCTGCGCATTGGGGTGGACGACTACTTGACCAAGCCATTTGACGAGGAGGAACTGCTGGTGAGGATTGACAACCTGCTGGTCAATTCCAGAAACCGCCAAAGCGCCATTTTGGAACTGAAGCCCGATGTGGATTTGCCAGCCAACGACGAGGCAGCAGCAAGCGTCCCCTTCGTCTCCGAACCAGACCGGGTTTGGCTGGAATCCTTTGAAGCCTTCGTCCAAAAAAACTTGGCCAACGATACGCTGAACATCCCCTCTTTGGCATATAAATTTGCTATGAGCGAATCCACCCTCTTACGGCAGTTGAAGCGGCTCACTGGTTTGTCAACAGTGCAGTATTTGCAGGAAATTCGCTTGGATAAAGCCCGCCAATTATTGGAAAACCGCAACTACGATTCCATCGCCAAAGTCGCCGACAAAGTGGGCTACGGCGACACCCGTTCTTTTTCAAGAAGTTTCAAGCAGCGGTTCGGGAAATCGCCTTCGGATTATCTAAGTGCTTGATTTTCAACGAAAAAATCCACGTTTGACGGATTTTGCCACCTTTGCCTTCCCTTTATTTTGACGGAAAATGCTACCCAATTGACGGAATCAACCCATCGGGGGGAGGCCATCTTTGCCGTATCCAAATGAAAATAAGAATCGCCGACAGCGGCAATTAGCCTGCCCAAATTATACCAAGGGAGGATGCCGAAAATCCCCTCAAAGAGTAGGCATCACGAACTGTTTTTTAAATTTTCAACTATGAAAAAAATCTTTATACCTTTTCTATTCACCCTGTGCATGTCCGCCACTGTGCAAGCACAGGTTACGACCGTAGCTACCTTGCCGGGAGGACTGCCCATCGGAACTGCACTCAAGGGTACTGATTTGTACGTTAGTGCTTACGATCAAAATAGAATTGTCAAAATAGACCTAACCCAACCTTTTCCGGCCACGCCATCTACCGTGCTATCTAATATTTTCAAACCAACCGGGCTAACTGTCATAGGCGATTACTTGTATTTCAATACCGAGGGCAATATCCCTGGATTAACCGGCGCAAGGTCTGCCCGGATAAATCTGACCAACCCCTCTCTCACCATAGAACAGGTGATGACCAACACCTTAACTGATGCACAGGCATACGCCAAAATCGGCGACACATTGTATATCAGCAGTGCCAACAATGGTATATTTTGGGTCAACCTCAGCCAGCCGTTTCCGCAAATGGGTTTCCAGATTAGCACTCAAAAAGCTTCAGGATTAGCCTTACGGGGAAATGAGCTGTATTATGGTTTATACGATGGCGATAAAGTGTCCAAAATCAACCGACACCAGCCTAACCCAACCCCGGTAACGGTCGTCTCAGGTTTGGCCGGGCCGGATGGTTTGACTTTTAGCGGTAACTTTTTGTACGTATCCGAATCTACAGGCAGTAGCATCGTCAAAATTGACGTCACGCAACCCAATCCGACGGTTGAAGTAGTCGCTATCGGCCTCGCCGGTCCTACACTTACTGTTTTCGATGAATTGGACATCTACTTTGGCCAGCAGAATAATGGCAACATCTCCAGGCTCTCGGTCAATGCGCTTTCCTTTTCGCCCCCGTCTCCCGTGTGCGTCACCGAGTCCGCTTCACAGCGCACGGGCGGCTCGCCCCTCGGCGGCGTTTACAGTGGCCAGTACGTGACCGACGACGGAAATGGCGAAACCTTTTCTTTCAATGGGCAGGCATCAGGCCCCGGCACCTACACCGTCTCTTATTCTTATGGTGCACTGACAAGTACCGCTTCCATCACCGTTGCACCACTGCCCTCCGTTTCGGTGTCGAGTACCAACGTCTCCTGTGCAGGCCTCAACAACGGCCAACTGACAGCCACCGGCTCAAGCGGCGTGAGCTATCTTTGGTCAAATGGCGGGACGTCAGCCACCGTTACGAACCTCGCACCTGGCACCTATTCGGTCACTGTCACCAATGTGGGTGGCTGTACCGCCACTGCAATGGCAACAATAACGGCCCCGCCAGCGCTCCAAGTTTCTGCTTCCTCCACTCCCAACACGGGGGCGAACAACGGCACGGCTACCGTAACAGCCACTGGCGGCACAGCCCCATACACCTATACTTGGAGCAACGGTGCCAACACTGCCACTACTACCGGCCTTGCCACTGGCACCTACACGGCTACAGTCACCGATGCCAACGGATGCACCCAAACTGCCTCCGCTACGGTTCAGCAGCAAACAGTCATCTCCGGCGAGAATTGCTCCAATGCCATTAACATCAACAGCCTCTTTGGCACTACTATCGGCATGCCGATAGTCTCTGCCCCGTATGACAATACTGGAGCCAGCGCAAGCGGCGACCCAACTGTTGACTTAGCAACCTGCTTTTATCTTTCAGACCCCTTGAATCACACGCTTTGGTTTTCTTTTACGGGCAATGGCAATCGCTACCGTATCCGCACCGTGCAAGGTACTGCCACCAACTACATCCTCAACGGCGACACGCAAGCAGCGCTGTTTACCGGAAATTGTACCAGCCCAACCTTCGTGAGCTGCAACGATGACGAAAATGCGAACAACAACATCTTCAACATCAGCTTTGAAGTGAATACGATTGCTGGGCAGGAATACAGATTATTGGTGGATGGATATGGTGGCGCCGAAGGGCAATTCAGCTTAGAGGTTACCCATATTTGCGAAGCAGGGCAACCAACGGTTTCGGTAACGAGCACCAACGTCTCCTGCGCTGGCCTCAACAACGGCCAGGCAACAGCAGCAGGCTCAAATGGCGTGAGCTACATTTGGTCAAATGGTGGTACAACGGCGAGCATTTCAAACTTGGCCCCTGGCAACTTTACGGTGACGGTCACGCTGGCCAGTGGCTGTACCGCTTCTGCAACTGCAACGATAACGGCCCCGCCAGCGCTGCAGCTTTCGGCATCCTCCACACCCAACACGGGGGCAAACAACGGCACGGCTACCGCAACAGCCACTGGCGGCACAGCGCCCTACACATACAGTTGGAGCAACGGGGCCAATACGGCCAACATCTCCGGCCTGGCACCTGGCGCCTACACTGCCACTGTCACCGATGCCAACGGATGCACCCAAACAGCCTCGACAACGGTGCAACAACAAGCGGTCATCGCTGGTGAAAATTGCTCCAACGCCAATAACATCAACAGCCTTTTTAGTGGAACCATCGGGGTTGCGGTCGTTTCCGTCCCGCATGACAATACTGGTACCAATGCCACCGGCGACCCCTCGGTTGATGCGGCAACCTGCTTTTTTCAATCAGACCCATTGCAGCACACGCTTTGGTTCACGTTTACAGGCAACGGCAATCGCTATCGTATCCGCACCGTGCAAGGTACTGCCACCAACTACATTCTCAACGGCGACACCCAAGCGGCGCTTTTCTCAGGGAATTGCACCAGCCCTACCTTCGTAAGCTGCAACGATGACGAAGATGCCAACACCAATTTATTCAATGTTTCATTTGAAATTGCAACAGAAGTTGGAGTTACCTACCGCATGTTGATGGATGGATATGGAGGAGCAGAAGGTCAATACAGCATTGAGGTGACCAAACTTGGCACCAACGCTGCCACTGAAATTGGCAAAACGGACATTCAGGTATTCCCGAACCCAACCATGGGGCAAGTCCAGTTCCTCAATGTGGACGCCGACCAGGTGCAGGTTTTCGACAACATGGGCCGCCTTGTGATGCAAGTGGAAAGGCCCGGCAACAGCATTTCAATTGAAAATGCCCCCGCTGGCATGTACTTCCTGAAAATCACTGAGGGAGAACGGGCCTATTCGGCAAGGGTGGTGAAAGAGTAAGCTATCAAACCTATCAACATGGCGATGTAACAGGTCAGCTCCTGGTGCAATTGCCTGGGAACCGCTCGTCCTGGCTTCGGCTGGGACGGGCTATTTGTTTGGCATGTTGGGCAAAATAATGGGATTTTTACCAACCCCCGTATATACACTTGGCGATGGAGATTGTCACCCGCATCTTCCCTTCATTTTGACGGAAAATGCTACCAAGTTGACCGGAAAAGTCACTTCGGAGGGGCACATTTTTGTCGCATTGATTTCACCCCAACAATCATTTCCTCTAAATGCGGCAAACATGAAACCATCATTCATCTTCTCCTCCTCCATCCTGAACAAAACCGTCCTTCCCCTCCTGCTGATGCTGGCGATGCAGGGCCACCTTGCCGCCAACAACACCATCGCTCTGGGCGACGTGCTGGACGAACACGGCAGGATTGCCAACCCCCGCAACCTGACCGGGGCGGTGGACTTCTCCGACTACGTTCCAGTTATAGATGAATGCGAAGGGCTGGTTTTTATGCCGCCGCCCGTGGCGCCTGGGTGGAATGCTCTTGGCTCCGGTTTAAACGATGAAGTGATTTGGATTACCATCTCAGGAACCGATTTATACGTGGGCGGCAGATTTACCGATGCCGGGGGAGTTGCCGCTGCCGACCGCATTGCCCGCTGGAACGGGAGTTCCTGGAATGCCCTCGGCTCCGGGTTGAACGAATTTGTCAGTGCCATCGCCATCTCTGGCAGCGATATATATGTGAGCGGCAACTTCACCGATGCCGGGGGAGTTGCCGCTGCCGACTACATTGCCCGTTGGAACGGGAGTTCCTGGAATGCCCTCGGCAGCACCCCATTGAACGCAGTTGTGCGTGCTATTGGCGTTTCTGGTAGCAATGTGTACGTGGGCGGCGAATTTACCGATGCCGGGGGAATTGCTGCTGGCGACTACATTGCTCGTTGGAACGGCAGTTCCTGGAATGCTGTTGGCTCCGGATTGAATGCACTGGTCCGTGCCATTACCATCTCCGGCAGCGATGTGTACGTGGGCGGCGCCTACACCAATGCCGGGGGGAATGCTGCTGCCGACTGCATTGCCCGCTGGAACGGCAGTTCCTGGAATGCTGTTGGCTCCGGGCTAAATGCACTGGTCTATGCCATTACCATTTCTGGCAGTGACATATATCTGGGCGGTGACTTTACCGATGCTGGGGGAATTGCTGCTGCCGACCGCATTGCCCGTTGGAACGGCAGTTCATGGTCTGCCTTTGGCTCCGGGTTAAGTAGTACCGTTCGCTCGATTGCAATTTCCGGCAGCAATATGTTCGTGGGTGGGTTTTTCCTCGATGCCGGGGGAATTGCTGCTGCCGACTACATTGCCCGGTGGAACGGCAGTGCCTGGAGTGCCCTCGGCTCTTCACCATTGAACGGTGTCGTTTATGTGAATCTGATATCCGGCAGCAATGTGTACGTGGGCGGCAACTACACCGATGCCGGGGGAATCGCCGCCGCCGACAGGTTTGCCCGTTGGGAGGATACTTCCCTGCCGGTAGAATTGACAGATTTTAAAGCCGCCGCCCAAGCCCCACGAACCACGCTACTCACCTGGCGCACCGCCTCCGAGCGCAACAACGAGGGCTTCGACATCGAGCGCAGCACGGACGGCACAAGTTGGGAAAACATCGGCTTCGTGCCCGGGCACGGCACGACACAATCGGAGAATGCTTATTCTTTCACAGATAAAAAACCACTGCCAGGTGTGAACTACTACCGCCTAAAGCAGGTGGATTTCGACGGAAACTTTGAGTACTCCACCACCGAAAGCGTACTGGTAGTCGGTAGCCAGCACACCGTTTTCCATGTTTATCCGAACCCCGTGCGCCATGGAAAATTGACCGTTCATTTCGATGCCGAACCAGATGAAAGCACAGTGCTGAGGGTTTACGATTGTGCAGGAAAACTACTCCACCAGCAGCTTGTCGTAGCTTCAGAAAACTATTTGGAAGTGGCCAACTTCGAGGCGGGCATCTATCTGCTGCAAGTGTCGGACAGAAGGGAAACATGGCAGGAGCGATTTGTGGTGCAGAAGCCCTAATTCGTAAATGATTCGGGTACCGCATGGAACTGAATTAGACGCAGCCCACTCCGGCTTTGACTGGAGCGGGCTGCTTTATTATTGTGCAAGGGAGGATGCCAATGTGCAGTTGCTGACGCTGAAGGGGGTGGGGTATCGGTTGGTGAGTTGAGTAACTTTATCTATTCAAGAACACCCCACCACCTAATTCAAGACCCGAATGCTGACGGGCCTCAGAACTAAGATAGGTCGAATTGGTCTCATTCACTAAACTTGGATAGAATGAGTTTTGGATGCGGTAGTGTTCTGAATTGACTTGAAGGACTGATAGCATTAATTTGAAGTTAAGGAATCCTTTTTCATAGGATTTTTGGAGAACGAGATTGACGCCCAGCCGAGCGTAAGCGGCCCAAATGGTTCGGGCATATTGGTTGAAGGAAAAGGGCTGGTATCTGGCATGCTGAAAACCCGCACTGAACTCGCCTTCAAGGAATAATAAGCGATATTGATTTCTTGTGAGCAATGTCATCCCTCTTGCATAGCCCAATCTGGCGCTCAAGAAGTTTGCCTCTCCTCCGGCGGTGGTTGTTAGGCCGTTATTGATAATGGCAGTGTCAAAATCCTTGATTTTGGTGTATCGCCAACCTGATGCGAAGTACCTATGGTATCCTCCTTTTACCAGATATTTTAAATAGGAAAAACTGAAGGTAGGGAACTGAACGGGCTTGAAATGGTTGGTCACTTGAAGACCAGCAGTATCAACGGTGTTTTGAAATTCAATGACATTGTCTTGAATAACTAGCGCACCTGATAGCGCCTTTTGGCCAGTTGCGAATACGGCCATACAGAGTAAAACGAGCGTGAACAGCTTTTTCATGTGTGGTTTTATTTTCGATGAAACGAAGGTTATTACCAGCCTGCCATACCAACTCCATATTTTAACGTCTCACAAAAATTCCCTATTCTCGCACTCAAATCAACTCAACCAATTATGAAACAAATCACTTGCCTCCTTTGCGCCGCAATGTTCATCTTTGCCGCCTGTGGTAAAAACGCCGAGACTTCAACCGACAATCAAATATCCATGTACGAAAAAATGACCGCCCAGCCGCCCTTTGCGGAAGCAAAACCCAAAGACCTCACCGAGCACGGCCATGTCCGAAACGACCCGTGGTACTGGCTCAACGACCGGGAAAACCCCGAAGTCATCGCCTACCTGAACGCCGAGAACGCCTACAAGGACGCCGTCATGGCCGACCTCAAGGACGTGCAGGAGGAGCTTTTTCAGGAGATAAAAGGCCGTATCAAGGAAAAGGACGAGAGCGTGCCGCAGCTCGACAACGGCTACTGGTACTACTACCGCTACGTGGAGGGCGGCGAGTACCCCATCCATTGCCGCAAGGCAAAAAGCCTCGAAGCGCCAGAGGAAGTCATGCTCGACGTGAACCTGCTGGCCAAGGACTTCGACTACTACAACGCCGCCGGCCTCAATGTCAGCGAGGACAACAAGGTGCTGGCCTACGCCGAGGACACCCTCAGCCGCCGAATCTACACCATCGTATTCAAGGATTTGGCCTCCGGCAAAATGCTGGCCGACCGCATCCCGAACACCGACGGCAGCATCGTCTGGGCCAATGACAACAAGACCATTTTTTATGGGATAAAAGACGAAACGCTGCGGGTTTTCAAAATCATGAAGCACCGCCTCGGCACCGACGCCTCGAAGGACGCCGTGGTTTTCCATGAAAAAGACGCCACTTTTAACTTGGACATTGGCAAGTCCAAATCGAAGAAGTACCTAATTATATCCGCTTCGCAAACGGTCTCCAACGAGTACCACTACCTCGACGCCAACACGCCCGACGGCCAGTGGACGGTCTTCCAGCCACGGGAGCGCAACCTCGAATACACGGTTGACCACGGCGACAAATGGTACGTGCGCACGAACATGGGTGCTCAGAACTTCCGCCTGATGAGTGCCGCAGAAGGGAAGACCGGCAAGGCCGACTGGCAGGAGGTCATCCCGCACCGCCCCGATGTTTTTCTGGATGGATTCACCCTGTTCAAGAGCCATCTCGTGCTGGAGGAGCGCATCAACGGCAATATCAACATCCGGGCAAAGAGCTGGGACGGCAAGCAGGACTATTCCGTGGATTTTGGCGAAGCCAGCTTCGTGGCCTATCCCACCAACAACCCCGACTACAACAGCGGCATCCTGCGCCTCGGCTACCAGTCGCTGACCACGCCCAGCACTGTCTATGATGTCAACCTTTTGACCAAGGAAAAAAAGACCATGAAGGTGCAGGAGGTGCTCGGTGGTTTCGACCGAAACAACTACGAGAGCGAACGAGTCTATGCCACCGCACGGGACGGCGTGAAGGTGCCCATCTCGATTGTTTACAAAAAAGGCTTTAAAAAAGACGGCACACAGCCGCTGCTGCTCTATGCCTACGGCAGCTACGGCAGCAGCTCCGACCCCTCGTTCAGCGCTGCCCGCCTCAGCCTGCTCGACCGTGGTTTTGCTTTCGCAATAGCGCATATCAGGGGCGGCCAGGAGATGGGCCGCCAATGGTACGACGACGGCAAGCTGCTCAAAAAGAAGAACACTTTCAACGACTTCGTGGACTGCGGCGACCACCTCGTGGCGCAGAAATACACCGGCAAGGACCACCTCTTCGCCATGGGCGGCAGCGCTGGCGGCCTGCTCATGGGCGCCGTGCTGAACATGCGCCCCGACCTCTTCAAGGGCGTGGTGGCCGCCGTGCCCTTCGTGGACGTGGTGACGACCATGCTCGACGAGACCATCCCGCTCACCACTTTCGAGTGGGACGAATGGGGCGACCCCCACAAAAAGGAATACTACGACTATATGCTCAGTTACTCCCCCTACGACCAGGTGGAGAAGAAGGACTACCCCGCCATCCTCGTGACCACGGGCCTCCACGACTCGCAGGTACAGTATTTCGAGCCAGCCAAATGGGTGGCCAAGCTGCGCACCATGAAGACGGACAAGAACCCATTGCTAATGCACACGAACATGGACGCTGGGCACGGCGGGCAGTCGGGCCGCTTCCGGGCGTTCCGGGAGGTGGCGATGGAATATGCGTTTATGCTGGACTTGGCGGGGAAGGTGAAAATCAAGGGATGAGGTGTGAGGGATGAGGGATGAAGGGGGTCAGGAGCAGAAGGTCCGTTCATGCCTTCTTCAACAGTTCCTTCAACTTCTCCATCAGCCATTCCCGCTCCGCCATTGCTTTTTGAGCCTTCAATTTCTCTATCAGCATTTCGATGCGAGGAGCATTCCTAAATGTTTTTGGCGAAAGGATTTGCCGCATCAGGTCGGCGAAGTTGTTATTTGGCGCTATTTTATCGGGCGGCAGGGTTTGCTTGAGTTCATGGATGAAGGTTTTAAAAGCATCCAATCGGGAAAAAAGCAGGGGAGAGTCCGTTTCATAAAACAGCTTTAACTCCAATCGGCGGGCTGCGGTCTTGTAGAACATATCCCGAAACTGGAAAGCGGCGAGGCAGTTCTCCGCCGCTTCAAAATCGCCTTTGTGGAAATGGCAGTTTGCGAGGTTGAACAGGTAAAAAGCTTCGGCGTCGTCAGCACCCTCGATGCGATGGCGGTGCTCGTTCAGGAACTCCGTAGCCCAGGCATGGTCTCCAAGCTTCAAAGCCACGTTCACGGCAGTCTGCAAGGTGCTGGCAAGGATGTAGCCACTTTCCTGCACAAGTGTCCCCATAGCGGCGTGTGTCTTATATAATTCCAACAATTCCGGTAGGCAGTTGCTTTCTCCACGATTGTAACGCTCTGCTATGTGGCTTCTCATATAGGATTGCACCAGCCTCAACATTGTTGGTGAGAAATGAGAGAGATTTGATTCAAATACCTTTTTTAGCTGGTAATAGGCTTCACCCTCCTGTTCCTCCTGCCGCAAAAGCATTTTGAATGCATAATAGTACGCAGCCACGACAGGCACATGCAGATATTGGCTTTTGGCTATGTCAAGTACTTCGTTTAGAAGGGTGAATGATTGTGGAGAATGGAGATTGGTATTGGCACTCCGTGTGAGCAGATAGGAGCAGTATTCCATTTTGGAAATTATATAACTAATATCGAGGTACTGAATGGTGTCCGGAATATTGATATCGGTTTTACGGTTATTGTACTTGATTAAATAGCGTACCCGCTCTGCTTCCACGTTGAAGCGTCTAAAAAAATACTCTTTCTCTTGATGGGGCATCTCAGATTGAAGTTTTTCCAACTGGTCAATGGCTGCCCGAAATTCGGTGTCCAAGCCCCTATTTCGAAAAAATTGCGCCTGTGTCATCCAATGCCTGTACTCCAAGGATGTTTCTTCCGAACAACAAACCGTGATGAATTTTCGCACTACTTTCAATAACTCGGAAGCGACCTTGTCCAATTTTGATTCATTGAATGCTTCCTCTGGAAAGACGCTTTTAAAAACTGCCTCCTTTTCCAATTCCTCTCCTTCAAAATCAGGATACAGCTTCGACAGATGCTCCATCAGGGCCTGTACTTTTTGGGGGCGACTGCCATCGTTGAACAAAGGAGATTTTACAAAAAGCCTCATCCGGTTGACTTCTTCCTCATTAAAAGCCTTCAGTAGCCGAACCAATCTGGTTTGAAGCATAATTTTTTTGATAAAAATCGAACTTTGAATGGAAAAATCCTAAAAAAACCTGATCGGATTTTTCCCCTGTATTTACCTACCTTGTACCGTCTGGCGAAGATATGTCAAACTGTCATAACTATGATTTCCAAGTTTTTTCTTACTTCGCTGATATTCAATGATTAACTTCTAAATTGCATAAAATGAAAAAACACTTTTTTCTTGCCCTTCTACCCATTTTGTTGCTTACAGCAAGTTGCTTTGTTTCCTGCAATTGCGTTAAAAAAACCGATACTACAGAAAACCCGCCCAAAAGCAACGATTCAATTCAAGCGGCCATGGCCGCAGCACAAATCATCATTGAGGATACCAAGGTGATGCTCCAACGGGGCACCGGCTTAGACAACTGTGACTGCACCAATGGTACATGGTCTTCGCTTTCAACATTGACCACTGTAAACACTACGGTTTCGCTGCCTTCATTTAACCTTTCAGGAAATAAGCCCAGGGCACTGGTACTCTGTGAAGTCACCTTTGCTGACAACTCGAAGGGGCAGTTCAAACTGACTTTTGACAAGGGATGCAATGTCCTCAAGTTTAAGGGGTGCATGGCCAGCAGCATACCATTGGACAAAAAATCAGTGAAAGTTGCCAAGAATACGGTCTCCGTAAATGTAAAACCTGACTATGACTTAGCCAACTCAGCCAAATTCACCCTGACCCCAAGCAATTGCAACGGGTGCAAGTTTCGGTACAAACGATGCACGGGCAATTGGGTATGGGGGGACTGCGCTCCAATGAACTAGTGCAGTCGGCAGTAAACAGTTGGCAGGTCCTGTCCCGATTCGTCGGGATGGCAGTTAATGCACAAGCTTGATTATCAAGGCGTTGCAATCGAAAAAAATGGTCAGCTAATTCAATCACAATGAACTAGTACATAGGTCAAAATAATTGGCAATTAACTTGACAAAGGAATTTCCCAAAAAGTCCAGCAGTCAAATGAAAAATGCCGTCGGTGTACCGACGGCATTTTTCATTTTAACAAGCCAGCAATTGGCTATACGCAATGGCAACTTGTCAAAAAATCCTTATAGACTATCCCTTTTGCCCACCCCCATCTTTGCCTCGACAATTGCGCAAGAAGTCAAAAGGAATATGCGGCTGCCTTGATAGAGTCGCACCAAAACCATTTTTTTTTTAGAAACTTTAAAATTCAATTACGTCATGAAATCAAATTTCAAAACCATCGCATTGGCCATCACGGCTATCCTTTTTTTCTCCCTAAATGCCACCGCACAATGGACCTCCAATTCTTCCTCAGTTTTCCTCAATTCGACCAATGCCAGCAAAAAAGTTGGTATCGGTACCGGCACACCGAGTGCCAAGCTACATGTTAAGGGCGGTGATTTCCGCCTCGACAACAACGGACAGTTTTTTGACCTCAAAGTGGATGCCGCTGGCAACCTGAAATTCGAGCGGAACGGCAGCACGACTGCCATGATTATCGGCGATGCAAACGGCAACGTGGGCATTGGCACTTCGACGGTGCCAGCTGCCAAGCTGCACGTCCGCAACGGCGACTTCCGCCTCGACAACAATGGGCAGTTCTTTGACCTGAAAGTGGACGCCGCTGGCAACCTGAAAATCGAGCGCAATGGTTCTACACCAGCCATGATGATTGGCGATGCCAACGGCAATGTGGGCATCGGCACCACGACGGTTCCCAACGCCAAATTGCATGTTCGGAACGGCGACTTCCGCCTCGACAAAAACGGGCAGTTTTTCGATTTCAAAGTAGATGCCGCTGGCAACCTGAAAATCGAGCGCAACGGCACAACAACGGCCATGATTATCGGTGATGCCAACGGCAACGTGGGCATCGGCACGGCGACCGTGCCTACCAGCGCCAAACTGCACGTCCGCAACGGCGACTTGCGCTTGGACCGGGACGGCCAGTTTTTTGACTTCAAAGTGGATGCCGCTGGCAACCTGAAAATCGAGCGCAATGGCTCAACGACTGCGATGGTTATTGGCGATGCCAATGGCAATGTGGGCATCGGCACCACGCTCAGCAATACCTACAAGCTCCGGGTGAACGGCAGCGCTTTTTCAACCAGCGGCTGGACAAGCTCCGACAAGCGTTTCAAAGACAATATCCAGACGCTTGACAATGCCCTGGAGAAAGTGATGGCGCTGCGTGGGACTTCCTACACCTTCCGCACGAGTGAGTTTAAGGACATGAATTTTGAGGCTGGCAATCAAATCGGCTTCATCGCACAGGAACTGCAAACGGTGTTCCCCGAACTGGTGAAGCAGGATGAGACTGGCTACCAGGCCGTCAACTACCAAGCAATTGTCCCCGTCCTCGTGGAAGCGATGAAGGAGCAGCAGGTGCAAATCGAGGAGAAGGAAACCGCCATCCAAAACCTGGAAGACCGCCTGTCAAAACTCGAACAAATGCTTGGGCAAAAATGCGTGGACGAGCGTGGTTCAGCTAATCCAGCCGTTGCTCCGCAATCCTTGGAGGCATCAAAAGTGTTCCCAAACCCCAGCATGGATGGTGAATTTACCGTCCAGTTTCCAACTACCTTGCTCGACAAGGACCACGAAGTGCTTGTTTCCAATGCCACTGGTGTTGTGATTGCCAAGAAAAACGTGGAAGCAGGTGCGGCCAGCGTTGAGTTCAATTTGTCCAGTGCCCCAGCCGGTACTTACTTCGTACAAGTTGTGACACTAGGCAAGGTGACCGTCAGCACATTGACCGTGGTCAAGTAAGATAAAGCCACATCGCCCAAAAGCCAAGCAGTCGGTTTCCTTCTAAATATTAGACTTCCGACTGGAACAGTACCAAAAGCAAAGCCCGGATGACGCAAGGTTATCCGGGCTTTTTGCATAGCAAAAAATGATAGTCTGGTATCGTTTTGTTTCAGGTTAGAGAACATGCTTCAATCACCACCTCCTCACCGCCGCCGAAACCACCTTCAAAATCGCCGTATCATTCTTTATCGTCCAGTCCAACGGTTGCTGCGTGGTAGTTTGGTCGTTTGAAAAATGGAAGAACAGCAGCCCTTTGACTTGCGGGTATCGTTTGGGCAGGTCGTTGAGGGCATCTTGGTACC
>JANPLH010000617.1:0-9357 GCA_031426435.1 Saprospiraceae bacterium
GATTGCGCCCAGAAATTCCATGAGGCCATAAAAACGGCAATATTTGAAATAAACCACCATCACGTTAGAATGGCCGATATGCAGACATTGATTACACCACGTTTTCAAGCGTTTGCACAAAACCTAATGGCGTGAAGTATATATACTTGCTTTAAATGACCTAAAATAACCGCAGCGCACTGAATAATAGGCAAACGCTCCATTATTTACTGGTTAAATAATGATAGGTATAAACAAAATGATTTGTGCCAACAGCAAAGTTTCTGCATTAAATAATGCAACCCCCAATCACATTTGTTGTCAATCAGTTACACCATTTTTTCACCTGACTTTAATCAACATGAAAAGAACAGCCTTCCTGCTGGCTGGCCTATTGGCCTGCTTCTTTCCTTTGTTCGTCAACGCCAACAACGGCGGTCCCGGCGACCCAGATCCGACTAAGAAAACTTACTTTACCCAACGGCTGACCCAGGAAATAAAACTTGACGGCATATTGGACGAGCCTGTATGGGAATCCGTGCAGTGGGGCGGCGACTTCGTGCAATACCAGCCCGCCAACGGCTCGGCACCGCACCAGCAAACCAGCTTCAAGATTCTCTACGACGACAAGTTCCTCTACATTGCCTATCATGCCCACGACAACCAGCCGGACTCCATCATCCAATGGATGAGCCGTCGGGACGAGTTCCCCGGTGACTGGGTAGAAATCAACATAGATAGCTACCACGACCAACGCACGGCGTTCTCTTTCAATGTTTCCGCTTCGGGCGTTCGGGGCGATGAGTTCGTTTCCGACAACGGCAACAACTGGGACACAAGCTGGAACCCCATTTGGTATGCCAAAACCAATATTGATGAACATGGCTGGACAGCTGAATTGAAAATTCCGTTCAGCCAACTTCGCTATGGCGATGAGCCAGACAAGGTCTGGGGCATACAGGTCATGCGGCGCATTTTCAGGAAAGAAGAGCGCAGCACCTGGCAGCACATTCCCCAAAACGGAAGTGGGTGGGTAAGCAGGTTCGGCGAGCTGCACGGGCTGAAGGACGTGCCCTCTCAGCGTCAGGTAGAAATCGCTCCCTATAGCGTCGCAAGCCTCGAAACCTATAAAAAGGAGCAGGGCAACCCCTTTGCCGATGGACGGGACTCCAAACTCTCGGTAGGCGTGGACGGCAAGGTAGCCGTCACCAGCGACCTTATCGTGGACTTCACCATCAACCCCGACTTCGGTCAAGTGGAGGCCGACCCCTCGCAAGTGCGCATTGACGGCTTCCAGAACTTTTTCGAGGAGCGGCGGCCCTTTTTCATCGAAAGCCGTAATATTTTCCAATACCAGCTCACTGGTTCGGCAGCAGAGGGCGAGTACGATTCCGACCTGCTTTTTTATTCCCGACGCATCGGAAGCTCGCCGCACGGGTACGCCAACGTAGCGAATGGCGAATTTGCGAAGATGCCAGAACGGAGTTCCATTCTTGGTGCGGCCAAGTTCAGCGGAAAGACGAAGGACGGTTGGAGCATTGGCATCCTCGAAAGCATCACGCAACGGGAAAAGGCGCTGATTGACCATGAGGGCCAGCGCCGAAGCGAACTGGTGGAGCCACTCACCAGCTATTTTGTGGGCCGGGTGCAAAAAGACATTAATGAGGGGAATACCATCATTGGCGGCATGTTCACTGCCGTGAACCGGGAAAACGGGCTGGAGGACTTCCTGCACCGAAGCGCCTACACGGGTGGCGTTGACTTTCAGCATTTTTGGAAAGACAGGACCTGGACCTTCACGGCAAAGGGCATCTTCAGCAAAGTAAACGGGACGAAGGAAGCCATTTTGAACACGCAGACGGCCTTCGAGCATTTGTTCCAACGCCCCGGGGCCAAGCATGTGAGCGTTGACCCGAACCGCACTTCGCTGGTAGGGCATGGAGGCACCATAAAATTAGCCAAGTTCGGCGGCAAACAGGGCAAGCTCGGTCAGCTTTTCAAATTTGAAACAGGCATGACCTGGCGCTCGCCAGAGTTGGAAATGAACGACATCGGCTTCCAACTCACTGCCGACGAAATCAACCATTTCACATGGGTGGGCTACCATTTTCAGCAGCCGTTCTCCATCTTCCGCCACTTCCGTATCAACTACAACCATTGGTCACGATGGGACTTTGGCGGGCGGCACCTTTACCAGGCCTTCAACTCCAACGTTCACGCCACTTTCAAGGGCAACCAACAGGTGGGCACGGGCGTCACTTGGAACCCGCTCGAAATCTCGAACAATGCCCTTCGGGGCGGTTCGCCACTGCGGAGGCCAGCCGGGCTTGGCCATTTCATGTACGCAGGTAGCGATTCCCGTAAGAAATTTTATATCAATCTCAATGGCTTCAACGCATGGGGCTTTGATAAAACGGTGCGAGTGAAAGATGCGGGCCTCTACCTTCAAGTACAGCCGAACAATGCGTTGAGCATGGGATTGAGCACTGGCTTCAACCAATATTTCAGGAAACAGGACCAGTATGTTGACCAAGTGGAATACCAGGGCAAGACCCGCACAATCGTCAGCGAGGTGAACCAAAAGACGCTTCGACTGACGTTGCGCCTGAATTATAACATCACGCCCGACCTCACCATACAATACTACGGCCAGCCGTTCATCACGAGGCCGTTGTACAGCAATTTTGCCTATGTAGTTGACCCATTGAACCAAGAATACGATGCTCGCTTCCACCGCTATTCCGATGCTGAGATTTCGTTTGCCGATGGCAACTATTCCGTGGATGAAAACGGCGATGCGCAGGCCGATTATTCCTTTACCAAGCCAGACTTCAATTTCGTGCAGTTCCGCTCGAATTTCGTGGTGCGCTGGGAGTACATCGCTGGTTCAGAGCTTTACCTCGTATGGTCGCAGAGCAGCCAGCCCGACGGGGAGGTGTTCAACGACCTCGACACCAACTTGGGCCGTAGCTTGCTGGACAACGCATTTGGCGACAAGGCGAGGAATATTTTTTTGGTGAAATGTACCTATAGGTTTTTGAGGTAGGCGCTTCGCAATAACAGCTGAAAACTAAGGCAGGTGGCATTTTGCCACCTGCCTTAGTTATAAAAATAGATGGAGAATAGATTGTTTTTTGCCCAGAACACCACATGCACTGCCAATTACAAGTTGGTGTTACATTTTTATGTACTTTTTTTCAAGCTAAATTACTTTTTTCAACAATATCCTTTATGTTTGCCTTCAAGGAAATGACATGGATTTGTAGCAAGAAATTTAGGCACTCAAGCGAACTAATATCTTACAACGCACATTTGAAAGGAACTTCTCCTTTTTCCCCATTCATGATACCACACCGGCCCTACGTTGAAAATCGTTCCTTCTAAAAGGGCTTTCTATGGAACACTATTAAGACCGTCATTTTCGGTTATTGCAACTAATTGAATCCGCTCCAGAAATCTTTTGATGTTTCCAGTTATCAAGCTGGGGTTGTTTGCTATGTCTTTTGTGTAATCACGTATTTATACAAAAGTAAAAGTTGGTGAATTCAGCAAGTTTGGAAAAGGTTTGACCTTATCCGAATAGAACGCCTATTACCCTATAGAATTACTCAACCAAATGATTATGTCCGCTTACACTCACAAACAATTTTCCCTCCTTTCATTGGGCACCCAGCCTGATGGAAGCTCACTGCCCACGGATTGCTTGATTTTTAGTAGGCAGGAAGACGCCAGTCGTCCTATTTATCCCACTCGGACAGAACCCCTTATGCACCTACCGATTCAGGAAACGCCACCAAAATCCAAGGCGCTTCTTGTCGTTTTCGACCCATCGGAGAGTAATTTTTATGAGATGCTGGTTGGGTTCTTGACCCAGCAGTGCTGTTATGAGGTAACCCTGCATCCCAAAGGAACGGAGTCGGCGGATGAAACCCCAGCACCTACTGCACGTGGAACCACCATCAGGGAAACGGTCTCTAGTTCCTTGCTGGCCTCCGATTTCCTGGCACCCGAAAATGCTTTCTTGGCTAATATCAACCAACTGATAGAGCGGCACTTGGAAGATGAAGAATTGCGCAGCAGCTTGTTGGCGAAGGCCTGTTTTGTGTGCGAGATGCAGCTGCACCGGAAATTGAAGAAGCTGGCCAAGCTTTCCCCAGCAAATTATATCAGGAAATATAGGTTGTGGAAGGGCAGGTCAATGCTGGAGAACCCGACGCTAACAATAACAGAGGTATGCTATAAGGTAGGCTTCAAGTCATTGGAGTATTTTAGTAGGAGCTTTAAGGAGGAATTTGGGGTTTGCCCCAAAAACTATCGGATTCAGCATTGAGGTTTCACCCGCTTTCAAATTGCAATGGCACTCTAAAAGGCAGCGCAATAATAACGCATTTAGCCGAATATAGAATTTTTGGATAAAGTTGCTCCGCCTACTTCGAAAAGGTTTTTGTTGTCGCTCATTGATTGTTGAAATAGTTCAAACAAAGGTTAAATGAGGTCAAATGAAATGGGTGAAATGCAAATAACTTTGGCGTTCCAAAATATGCGATTGGAATAAATGCAATGCACTTTACTATATCGCCATTAAAGTAAAATGGTAGTATTTACTGGGCATGACCAATGCGATTATTGACCAAAGACCATGATTAACACATCCCTTGAGTTTATAAGAAATCAAATAAGGTCTTTTTTTTCTGGTGACCTTGAGGATGCTACAACTGTGGTGGAATTGGGCAATATAGCCTTTTTTGAAACCAACCAATCAGGTACCATAGACGATAGGGTAATTATAACGCTAATTAATATAGAAGAAGAAAGTACCCTGAAAAACGGAAAGGCTTACCAACGGCAACCTGATGGTGGAATCCGTCATATTAGGTTGCCAATTAACCTAAACCTTTACGTCTTATTTAGCTGCAACTACGGTGGTGGCCAAGACGCCTATTCAGACTCCCTAAAGCGCCTGGGCAATGTCATTCTTTTTTTTCAAGCACAAAATAGCTTTGAGGTACCAGATGATACAGGAGCCTTCAAACTAAATTTTGAACTATACACAATGACTTTCGAGCAAGTAAACCATATATGGGGCAGTTTGGGCGGCAGGCAACTTCCGTCGGTGATGTACAAGGCAAGGCTCGTGAAGATTGACGACAGGCGCATAGGCAAGGACGCACCCGTTATTGAGGAAATACAGTCAACGGCCCCCGGCCCCAATGGATAAGCATGGCATTTACCATAAAATATTATCGGCTCTTCGAGGTGCAATTGCTACATGAGTTCTACTTGCTCGGGGGCAACAAGCTCACGTATTTCGACCTGCCAGCCGCTCAACGCAAGGAAGTGCTAAAAGAAAGGGTGCTGGCAAGGGAATACCCACTTGCCCAAGACCTCGAAATCGTGCCAATGCCAAGCTGCAAAAGTGCACTGGACAATTATCGGTTGAAATTCTCGATGACTGGGGGAGTGGGATTTATCGTTGCTGCTTCTGGTGTGCTAAAGCCCGCTGCGGGCGGTGGCGAAGTGCTCAAACCAGAGATTACAATACCCGCCGACCTTGAACTGAATTTTTCAATAAAGGTGAAAAACCCTTTGTTCAAAAACTTCACGGCCTTGCCCATGAAGCAGGACTTTCCTGGAAGCTACCTTTTTTCCAATGCGCCCACCAGTGTGCAGGGTACAGGTTATTTGTCCCTCTCGCAGCCTGCCCCGGGTTTTGTTTTGGGTAAAACGTACGGACCGAGTGAGGTCATCAGGTTAGGGGGCATCTTGCAGGAAGCCATCGCAAACACCACAGATGGCAGCCATTGGCAGGGCATTGAGGAGGACGGTTATGTAAACGAGAACGACCGGGTGCTGCTCCCAAAGGCATTTGTTTACACCGCAGAACCGAGCACACCCGCTGGCAACTTTGTTTTTACACTAAAAAAAACGAGTGGTGAGGTGCTGAAAACATTGACCATCACTTCAAGCAGGCCAGGGGATGGCATCCGGGTGGATTTGCAGCAATACAAACCCGCCACATACCCAGACCCCGTGCCAACGCCTGATGGGGTGTACGACCTCGAAATACAGACGCCTTCGACCACTGAAAACAAGCGGGTTTATTTGGCCTCTGGTTTTGATTCCAATGACGTTGGCATCATCAACATCCGGGCTGGTGAAACAGATGCCAGTTACAGGGTCTTGGGGGCAGATGGCGAACTCATTACTACGCCGACACACCCCGTTTTTGAAATACGCTTCCGCAGCCGCCGCACTTTTTGGCGCTACCAGTCAAGGGTGAACAGCAAGCGGTTAGCCACTGTGGACGATGACACGGCAAGCCTTTTTTTCGATGAGGATGGCAATGCCGCCGTGAAAAATACGCTGTCAAAGCAACTGGTGACAAAAGTGCCACAGAAGTTGAGCAGGGTGCCCGTCAACGTGACGGATGCCGGGGGCATCGTGCTGAAATCGTTGCCCTACCCGCAGCCTACGCCGCTCCGGGTGAAGACCGCGACGCTGCCGGGCGAGCCGCCGGGTAGGCTGTTCTCGGAGGTGTACGTAGCGACGGTACCCAACGCCCTAAAAATTGGAAACTGAATTCCTGACCGAGGAGCGGCAGGTAAGGCCAGCTGCGGATGCCCGCAATGGCTTAACCTCCCGAAACTCTAATACCTACATCAATAAAAATTGCTGGCATGACGACTTACAAGACCCCGGGAGTTTATATCGAGGAGATTCCAAAGCTCCCTCCCTCCATCGCACAGGTCGAAACCGCAGTCCCTGTCTTTATCGGTTACACCGAAAACGCCTTTAATCGGCGTGGGGAAGAACAGCGCAACTTCCCGCTCAAGATTACCTCCATGCTAGAGTACGAAAATTTTTTCGGGGGGCCTCTACCTGAACCACAAGATGCCATTACGGTCAATATAAAGCAAAACTCCAATGGCACCTTTGAGGTCAATGGCAGCATTGACATTACTAAACGCTCGCCCTACCTCATGTACTACTCCATCCAATGGTTTTTCATTAATGGGGGCGGAGAGTGCTATATCGTATCAGTGGGCGACTATTCTACGGTCACCGTTGACACCCAAAAGCTTTTGGATGGCCTGGGCAAGGCCGAACAGGTGAACGAGATTACCCTCATCCTATTCCCCGATGCTGTCAACCTGAGCAACGCCGCCAATTATTACAACCTCTATGGCGAAGCAATGGACCAATGTGTACTGCTGAAAGACCGCTTCGTGATTATGGATGTCTGGATAGACACCGCCTTCCCTATCACCGACATTGACACGCATGTGGATAACCTTCGCAACAACACGCCAGCGGATATTGACACGATTAAATATGCGGCGGCCTACTTCCCGCCCATCGAGACCAACCTCGACTACCAGTTTGCAAGCAATGCCGCCGTGAAGATAACTGGCGCATTCCCAGGCAATTTGGAAGGACTGAAAGGTGTCAACAATGCCTTGTACAACAGGGCGTTGCAAGCCATTCGTGACATAGCGCTGGTATTGCCACCCTCATCGGGCATAGCTGGTATATATGCCAATGTGGACGATACCCGTGGCGTCTGGAAAGCACCTGCCAACGTCAGCCTCGACTTTGTGATACAGCCTGTCATCAAGCTCACCGACAAGCAGCAGGCTGGCCTGAACGTGGACGAAACCGCCGGCAAGTCCATCAACGTCATACGCTCCTTCCCTGGCCGTGGTGCGGGCATCGTTTGGGGCGCTCGTACCCTTGCGGGCAACGACAACGAATGGCGCTACGTGCCCGTCCGCCGCTTCTTCAACATGGTGGAGGAGTCCGTGAAAAACGGTACGATGCAGTTCGTCTTTGAACCCAACGACAAGAACACTTGGACACGGGTTAAGAGCATGATTGAGAACTTCTTGCTGCTGCAATGGCGGGCCGGGGCGCTCATGGGTACCACGCCAGAACAGGCCTTCTATGTGAAAGTCGGCATCAACGAAACGATGACAGAGCTGGATATTTGGGAGGGAAGAATGATAGTGGAGATAGGCATGGCCGTCGTGCGCCCGGCAGAATTCATCATCCTGAAGTTCAGCCACAAGATGCTATCTGAATCGTAAAAACTATAATTTATCGGGAGCATGTCTGCAATTGGAGTTGCAGTTTTATTAGATAAAGAGCAACTTCAAGGGTAGTCTGTGTCCCTACAGATTTCGCAAATTCATTCATCGGAGATTCTCCTTGTTATCAGGCAACATGCTGTTTAAAAGCGTGAAATAACTTTTGTTGTGTGGTATTATTCAAAATGACTAATTGCCCAGTGACAGGTTTTTGCCCGAAGAACCAAGAGAAACTTTACAATCAAAAAATAAAAACGTCATGGCACAAACAGGAAATATGCCCAACGAAGACTGCCTTAATAAAAAACAACCTGGGCAGGATGCGCTTGATGCGTGCAAAAAATACCTTTGCATCGAAAAACAAGCCGCCTATGCAGCCGCCAATGCAGCTTTTACAGATTGGGGACAGGGCTTAGACACTTATGGCGACAAGAAAAGGTGTTACCAAAAAGTAAAGTGTACCCTTGAAACATACGTGGGCTTAGATTATGTGTCCGGATTGACGGCTTCTGCCAAATCAGATGCTATTAAAAAATGCGTCGAGGACTATGTTAAAAAGGATGTAGAATTGGCGGCTGCGCTTAAGCAGGCGGCAAAAACACTGAAAACGCTCAAGGAAAAAATCGCTGAACTAAAATCTGCTGCTTGCGGATTGGATACTTGCGTCAATGATTCTTGCAATGCACAGCAGATTACTATAATCAATAAAAACCTTACTGACATTGCCCGCCGTACCGACCCAAACGCTCCCGTGTTCAATATCAAGCAAGAAATAAAAACCAAACTCACCGTACCAGCGAATGAGGTCAACACTAAGATTGATACAACATTCATGGATTCGGTAGAAGTGGTTGGCATACAGACTTTTACCAATGTGGACAGCTTAACAGAAAAGAGCAAAATCTTGTGTGAGAAGGTCAAGGCCTTCAAGGGCAATGTTGACACAAACGTAAAAGAGAGAACGGAAGAAATGAAAATGGTGCAAGCCGAGTTGGCCAAATCCATCACCGACCTTTCCGATAAGTCCACCAACAAGCGCAAATTAACAAGCTACTATGAAGGTGTGGCTGACATGCTTGGCTTTGCTTGTGAGCCAAGCAAACCTGATAGCACCATAGACGCAATTTGCGAAAAAGTAAAAAATACCTTCAGGCCCACTGTTGAAGATTCCGATGGCGAAGATGGTGCGCCGAAAACACCTCCCTTCACAACTCCTTACAAGCAACGACCGCCAACACGGCCTCCAGTTCAAGGCCGCGGACCTCAAGTCGATGCCGCCGCACTCGGCCGCGGG
>JANPLH010000618.1:0-3692 GCA_031426435.1 Saprospiraceae bacterium
TGATGGCGGCTATCTGGGGGATACCCATGGCGGACATCTTGGCGTTGTTCCTGAACATGCGCCCGAAATGCTCTTTGTCTGGAAAAATCTCGTCCTGCATGGGCAGATAGACGCCCGCACTGTCCACGAGGTAAATGATGGGGATGCGGTTTTCCATCGCAATCTCCTGCGCCCGTAGGTTCTTTTTGCCAGTGATGGGAAACCAAGCCCCCGCCTTCACCGTCGAGTCGTTGGCCACAATGACGCAAAGGCGTCCACAGACTTTGGCGAGTGCCACCACTACCCCACCCGCTGGGCAACCGCCGTGTTCTTCGTACATCTCAAAGCCTGCGAATGCACCAATCTCAAGGTAGTCGGAACCTTTGTCCACCAAATAGTTGATGCGCTCCCTCGCCGACAGTTTTCCTTCCGATTGGAGTTTTTCGAGCTTTTTGGTGCCGCCGCCCAGCCGGATTTTCACCAATCGGTGCTTCATCAACGACACTTGGAGCTTTATTGAATCTTCGTTCTTATTTTTTTCAATATCCATTTGAAATTCGGTTAACGGTGGACGGTGGAGGGCCACCGGTTGGCGAACATTGCCCGCATAAAGAAAAGCAAAACTACTGAAATGGAAAACGGCGACGAGAAAGCCCGTCGCCGCTTTATACTATTGGCCAATGGCTAAAGGCCAATGGCAAATTGCAATTGGACAAAACCCAACGCTTGAAAGTATAGTATTGACAGTGAAATCAATGATGGTGGCCGCCCGGCCCATGCACGTGTCCGTGTTCCATTTCTGTATCAGTGGCTGGCCGAAGTGACTCGACGTTACCCGTGAAATAGAGGTTGACACCAGCCATTGGGTGGTTGAAATCTATTAAGACGCCTTCGGCTGAAACCTCCCGAACCGTGCCGTTCAGTTGGTTGCCCTCGTCGTCGGACATGGGGATGATGGTGCCGATTTGCAGCATTCGCTCATCCACTTGGCCGTCCATTTCGAAAGTTTCCATCGGGAGCAAAACCACTGCATCGGGGTCATGCTCGCCATAAGCTTCATCTGCTTTTATGCCAAATGAAAACAGGTCGCCCTGTGTCTTTCCAGCCAGTTGGCGCTCAAATTCAGGTATCATCTGACCTGCGCCATAAAGGAAAACTAATGGTTCGCTGCCAAAGGTCTCCTCGACCAATTCGCCCAAAACGTCGTTGTGGGTCAGGCGATAGTGCAGACTGACGACCATGTTTTTCTCGATAACCATTGCTATTTATTGAAAAGTGATGGATGTAAAGCGAAGAATTACAGCTGAAATTCAACCAACGGCATCCGAATATTTGCGGCGCAAAAGTAGGAAAAAACAATTGGCCAAGAATTCATTTGGGGTAAAAGGATAGTACACTGATTTGACGGATTTAACAGATTCTAACTGATTTAATCTGCGTAATGCTGTTAAATCCGTTTTATCTGTGTCCTATCAATCTCGTTCAGCCCTAAGTTAACGACTGAGCCAAAGTTTAGCGTTTTGAATCGGGCGAATTCGCTATTTCCGTTACCGCTACTACCAATTTGTCAAGCTCACGAAGGGAGGTATAAACGTTGGGAGTAATTCGCACGCCATGAATATTTTCCCAATCAATGGCCACCGTATGGATTTTGTATTTGTTGAAAAGGGTTTCAGCTATTTCCAAAGGTGATTTTCCCGCAATTTGAAGCAATGCAATCGCACCGCTAAAAGCAGCGCTGGTCGGTGTTGCGATGGTCACGCCGGGCTGGTGCTTCACCTTTTCCGTCCAATATTGTTTTAGGTAAAAAAGCCGTTTTTGCTTTTTTTCTATCCCAATCATTTGATGGAAGTCAATGGCATGGGCGATGGCTTGTTCAATGGCAAAGGAACGGGTTCCAAGGTTTTCAAACTTGCTAATCTCTTGACTTTCTGGGTCGCCCGCTGCGTTTAAAGGATACAGGTTTTTTATTTTGTCCTTTTTCACATAAAGTAATCCACTCCCAAACGGGGCACAGAGCCATTTGTGGAAGCTGGTGCCATAATAATCGCATTCCAGGTCCGAGATTTTATAATCAATTTGAGCGAAGCTATGAGCACCATCTACCAGCACTTCGATGCCCCGGCTATGCGCTGCCCTTGCGATGTCCCGTGCTGGCAGCAGTTGACCATTCCAATTCACCATGTGCGTGATATGCACCAGCTTGGTTTTCGGTGTAAATGCCTTTTGGAACTCCTTGACCATCATCTCATTGTCTTCTGATGGAAAGTCAAAGTTCAGCCATTTCAAAACGATGCCATCACGGTGGGCCCTTTGTTTCCAGGCATTTAGCATGTTTGGGTAGTCTTGTTTAGTGATGACGACTTCGTCGCCAGCTTTCAGCCGGAGGCCAAAAATGACATTGGCAAGTGCCTCGGTTGTGTTGCGAACAATCGCTACTTCTTCGGAAGAACAGCCCGCCAGCTCTGCCATTTTTTGGCGTAAAGGTTCCCTGCCTGCATCCAACACCCGCCACATGTAATACGAAGGGCCATCATTGCAGAGGCGGTTATAATGCTCAACCGCCTCTTGAACGACCCTTGGCTGTGGGCAAACGCCCCCATTGTTCAGGTTGATAATTGTCGGCGATACGGTATAGGCTTGCCGGATGGACAGCCAAAAATCTTCGTCGGTGGCTGCCTCCTCTGCCGAAAAAGCAGAAGTCCGATTCAATTGGGCTATGAGGTTCTCGCCGTGCAACGAGTTGATAAATGGGGAAACGCTGGCCAGACCAGCGGCACCTGCCATTTTGCGAAGGAAGTTTCTTCTGTCGTGCATGATTTTAATTGGTTGGTGTTCGAATGGTCAAACCTACTGAATTTCATTTATTCGGAACGAAAAACGCCCAGATGTTTGCACATCCGGGCGTTTTTTGCAGCGATTATGGTTGGCAGCAATTAATGTTGGACAACGAACTTCTTCGTTTTGGTACCAGCATTGGTAGCTATGCGCACCAGGTAAGTGCCATTAGGAAGGCTGCTCACATCGTAATTGCGGGTCTGCTTGTAGGCATTCTCGATTTCGTCAATCTGAATTACCCGACCATTCAGGTCAGCTATAGTAACGTTTGCAAGGGTTGGTTGGTCCAAATCAATGTCAACGTTGAGCTGCGAACTGGCTGGGTTCGGATAAAAGTTGAGGGAATTGTCCGGAAGGGCAACTTCATCAGAAATGCTGTAAAGGTCAATGTTCATGCGCAGCACTGCAGCAGGTTCTGGGCCAAAGCCTCCCAAAAACCATTGGTCAGTGAACACCAGCGTTGAAATCTGGAAATAGGAAATATTCTCGCTGAAACCATGAAAAATGACAGTATTGCCATCACCTTGGTACTCTGTAGTAAGTACATAGCGCTTGCCAGGTGCCAATATTACGCCAGGTTCTTCTGTGTCGAAATCAACAAGGTCAAGCGTTACGGTTGAGTTGTTGTTGTTTTGGGTAAACTCGTAAATATTGACTGAGCGCAACAAAAGGCCATCGTTGCTGGAGTACGGTTCTGAATCGTCGAAGCCATCCCAATTGATGTCAACAATATCATCATTCACTTCGCTGAGCACTACGGTTACCTGCTTGCCAGCCAAGGGGCCATCGGCTGCATTTACAACAGATTGGAAAACGGCAGTAGTGGCTTTGTATTGGTCAACCCAGTTTTTACTGGTCTGATAAACGTTTGCAAC
>JANPLH010000619.1:0-14777 GCA_031426435.1 Saprospiraceae bacterium
GCAGACCTCACAGTTGCAACCGATGATGGGTACGCCTTGGGAGGTGCCGGTGCCGAGGAAGGTGAAGGTCAATGTGGAAAATGGAAATTGAGAAATTAGGAAATTGTTGGGGCAAAGCTAATCGTTGAAGAAAAAACAAGGAAAAGGAATTACGGCAGGTAGGAAAAAAATGAAGGCGGCCCCTTAAAGTCGTTTACATGGAGGCGGCCCCGTTTACTCTCACTAGTCATGTAAACGACTTTAAGGGGCCGCCTTCATTTTTTTCCTACCTCACCATTTTTTGCATCTCCGTCCTCGGCATTACCTTTGCCCATATTCAAATCCTTCAACCATTCAATCCTTCAACCATTCAATCCTTTAATCATTGACCTTCACCTTCCTCGGCACCGGCACCTCCCAAGGCGTACCCATCATCGGTTGCAACTGTGAGGTCTGCACCTCCACTGACCCTCGTGACCAACGGCTGCGCACCTCCTTGCTCGTGACGCACGAAGACCGCAACGTGGTCATTGACATTGGGCCCGACTTTCGGCAGCAGATGCTCCGGACGGGCGTTCAACGCTTGGAGGCCGTGGTGCTGACCCATGAGCACAACGACCATATCATCGGACTGGACGACGTGCGCCCCTTCAACTTCCTGCAAAAAAGCGATATGCCGCTATATGGCACTGTCCCCGTGCTGGCCGAGGTGAGGGAGCGTTTCTCTTATATTTTCCATGAAAACCCCTATCCCGGTGCGCCGATGATTGACCAGGTGGTGATTTCAAAAGACGAACCTTTCGAGGTGGCGGGCATCCTGTTTCAGCCGATAGAGGTGATGCACGGAAACCTGCCAGTGCTGGGCTTTCGCATCGGCAACTTTGCCTATATCACCGACATGAAGACCATTTCCCCTTCGGTAAAAAGCAAGCTGGCAGGCATCAAAACATTGGTGGTCAATGCGTTGCATATTTCACAGCACCATTCACACCTGAACCTCGAAGAGGCTCTTGCATTTATTGAAGAAATAAGGCCAGAAGAGGCTTGGCTCACCCATATCAGTCACCAGATGGGGCGGCACGAGGAGCGCTCGAAGCAGTTGCCAAAAGGCGTGGGGCTGGCTTGGGATGGGCAGGTGGTGGCAGCGAACGATTAACCAGACCTTGGCAATCAACCCCATCAACTCCCCGTGCATCACACGTGACACTCGCTATCAGCTTTTCAAAAATAAAATACGCATGGCGTCCCCTTCATTTGAGATTAAAAAATACGAAGACAGCTTCAATTCGCAAGTCGTGGCGGTTTGGGAGCGCTCCGTCCGGACTACCCACGATTTCATTTCCCCGGAAGATATGGAGCATTTCAAAGTCATCGTACAAAGTATTGATTTTCATGCCTTTGAGGTCTTTTGTGCAGTGAAAGATGGGCGGCTTTTGGGCTTCATCGGCGTTGAGGAGCAAAAAGTGGAAATGCTTTTCCTTGACCCTGATTTCATCGGAAAAGGCATCGGAAAGCAGTTGATGGACTTTGCGATGACGAGCCTCCATGCTGTTTATGTTGACGTGAACGAACAGAACCTAAACGCTGTCAAATTCTATGAAAAGTTGGGCTTTAAAACCTATGAACGGATGCCTAAAGACTCGGAAGGAAAGGATTATCCGATTTTGAAAATGAGGTTACATTGTTGATAACAGTTGGAAAGCAATTGGTTGTATGGGAAGTAGGTACCCCACTATGCTGGCTCCAATCGCCCCACCAGCCACCAAGCCACCACCAAGTTCGGTGCCCAAGCCAACCAAGCTACAATGCGGTAGGCTGGCTCAAATTCACCATGAAATAGGGCAGTGAGCGTAGGCAAATAAAACCGCAAAGTGACGGCCCCGAAGCATGCTGCATAGCTGAATATCATGAACTTTTGGTGGCGAAGTACCTCCCTATTTTTAATTTTCAAAAAAGCTTGCAGCGTGGTGTAAAACCAAATGCAGCCCCCAATGGCAAAGCCTGTCCTGCCTACTGGCCCGCCCACGGCGTTTAGCCCGATATAGACCCCAGCCAAGGCGCTTGGCAATGCCGAGAACACATATATTTTTCCCAAAAAACGGTGCAAATTAGGTTTGGCTGCCCGCCATTTTTTGCTGAACTGTGCCCACCCGACCAGCAAGGCAATGCCGCCAAATGTGATATGTGTGTAAAAAAAGGCCTTCCATATCATATTGGCCAATTCCTCCGGCGTCTTGGAGGTGAGCAGTGCGAAATTATCGCCGTACACAAAATAAAAGCCTGGGTACAAGCCGATTAGGATGCAGAGCAGTGCAAAAACGAACCAACCGATTTTCTTTAGCATTGTAAAAAGGATTTGATTCAAAGATGCTTTGATTCAAAAAACACCCTATCCATCAGTTGTCCGATTTCTAAATTCTCCTCAAATCTGATAACAGGGCAGTCCAGTTTTCCCAGCCACGCCAGTTCGTTTTCCTTGCTTCGCAATCCACCCCCAGCTTCGTCGCAGGCAGCCGCCCAAGTCTTAAACTTTTCAAAAACAAGGTGCAAATCCCCGCCGGAGTCTAGGCGGGCATCACCGTAGCGCTGCCGCTCCCGCTGCTCGATGCGGGGGATGCGCACGGCAGCAGGCAGCCATAGCCAAACCACGAGGTCGAATTGCGGAGCAAAGACATCGCCCCAGCCGCAGAGCGAGCCGGAAAGCACCCATCTATCAGAAGACGCCAGCCGCTCCGTGAGGATTTGGCGGCGATGGTCGGGGTTGCGCTTGCGGCGGTACGGCAGCTCGTCGTCGGTGAACCAATAGACGTCGTCGGTGTCAAAATGGGGGCAACCGAGGTGCTCGGCGAGTGCCTTGCCGAGGGAGGTGGTGCCAGCGCCGGGAGCGCCCATGATGTGGATTTTTTTCAAAAGGACTGAAGGACTGAAGGATTGAAGGATTGAAGGACTGAAGGACTGAAGGATTGAAGCTGGCACCCAGCTTCAATCCTTCAGCCCTTCAATCCTTCAATCCTTATTCAAATGTAAGCCCCTCCACTTTGAGGATTCTCCCCACCGGGTACAAATTCACCGTCGGCTCGTAGTAGGGCGTTTTTTGATACACCCAAAACAACTGCGCCCATTGGCTCTTGGCGAAATCAGGCTCGGCAAGGCGTTTGGTTTCCAATTCAGTTTTTATGGAGGGATTTTCCTTTAAAAATTGCGAAGCAATTTCCTCGAAAACATAAGGCGAGAAGTATTCCTTTTGCCCCAAAATGCCGTCGAAATAGTTCCAGGCAAAATAGCTGTCCACGCCTTGCGGCTCAATGGTTTCCATTAGAAATCGTACGGCGGGCTGGTCGGTCAGTGCCACATAATCCCCCTTTTGGTAGCGCCACGGCTTTTTCTCTTTTTCCACTTGCACATCATAGTGCAGGTAGTGGCCCTCGTAGGCGTCATGGGTGTCGTATTGCTTGATGCGGTAAAGTTCCACCTCCGGCTCGGCATGGGCGGCAAGGCGGCGTAACTGAACGCCGTTCATTTGTAGCAATTCGATGACCTCCGTGTACGCTTGTGGGATGATATAGGCCGCAGGTTTCAGCACCTGCACGGTGGGTTGCATGCGGCTAAAGTATTGGATGGGGCGCTGGTAAGGGGCCGAGCGGTCGTACCAGAGGCGGTCGAGACCCGTGACTTCGCTGGGCTTGTACTTGCCCTCGTAGCCTTTGAAGAGGATGGTGTCAATGCGCTTATCGTCGGCCTTCCAGTCGAGATTGGCGTAGTCCTGGGCGATGGCCTCGGCAATGGCTTCCTTGCGCACTTGCTTGATGCGCTGGTATTCCACGGCCAGTTCCTGCACCACGGCGCCCATGAGCTGGTAGGTCGCCTGCACCCGCTGTGGAAAGGGCTTGAGCATGTGCGTCTCCGGCACGAGTGCGATGCAATGGTGCAGTGCCGCAAAGCCGCTACTGAATCTCGGAGGGTCGTAAAAGGCATAGATGCCATCGGCGGGGGTGTCCTTGAACTCATTGACGTAGGGGCAAATCTCTTGTCCCATGGAGGCCATCCGGCTGTAGAGGTGGGGCAGCATCACCCGTCGCATATAGCTGCCGAGCAGGGTGCCCAACTTGTCGGTCTGGGTGGGGAGCAGGGTCATGGTGTACTGGTAATCGGCACCGTTGGAGGTGTGGTTGTCCACCAGTACGTCGGGCTGCCATTCGTTGAACAGCTTCACGAAGGAGCGGGCGTTGCGGGTGTCGCATTTGATGAAGTCCCGGTTGAGGTCGAGGTTGCGGGCATTGCCCCGAAAGCCATATTCCTGCGGGCCGTTTTGGTTGGCACGGCTGCAACAGCCCCGGTTCAGTGCCCCGTCAATATTGTACATTGGGATGAAGGCGACCACGAGATTATCCAGCATTTGCTGATATTCCTGTTTCTGGAGGAGGTCACGGCAGAGCACCATCGAGGCATCCACGCCTTCTGGTTCCCCGGGGTGTATGGCGTTGTTGACGAGCAGGATGAGCTTGCCTTGCTCCCGCAATTTGGCGGGGTCGAACTCGCCTGACTTGGACACTACGGCGAGGTGCAGCGGGTGTCCGCTGTCAGTTGGCCCCGCTTCAATGAGGCGCATCTGCTTGTAGCCGGCATCGAGTTTTTTGTAAAAATCCATCGCCTCGGCGTAGGTGGCGGTATGCTGGTTGTTCTGTTCAAAAGGGGTGTTGTAGGTGCCGGATTGCGCCAGCATTGCGGAGCAAAAAAAGAAGATGGGCAGCAAGGTTGAGATGTATCGCATGGAGGTAATTGGCTTAGTAGTTGGGAAATGAATTCCCCAACTACTTTCAGTGCGCAGCGAAGGTAGGATAAATGCCGATTGGGCAGCGAACATTGGATGGCTTTAGGACATGATAGGTGGGTTGGACAAAAAAATGAACAAATGAAATACGGAGTAAGCGGATTTATTTTTATCTTGCATTCAAATCGCTTCACAAATTGACATGTTGCTACAGCAATATTTGTAAATCCCCGAATCTCACCCACTTGAAACATTTTCGCTACTTTTGAGTAATTTCGATAGCGACCTATTGGAAAAGGCTTCTACCACTAATCAACAAAAATAAGCTGCGTCTCAGGAAAAAATGGGCTGAACCAGCTTTGCAAAAACCGATTCCCATGAAAACAAGCGTCCCCCCACTTGGTGGCTATTCCCTGGAATACTCGCCGCCAGCCCCCCACTTGACTGGAACTCACCGGCCCCTACTGGAATCTCACACAAGATTAGTTCATCCGACTGCTGATTTGCTCCGCAACAGTGCTGCGTATCCGTTTGGCGCAGTGGTGAAGAGCGTTTCTGCTAACTAAAAACACTTGACCAAAATGAAAAAGACTTGTGAATTGAAATTTGTGGGTGGAAGGAAATGTTTAGTTGCATCAATTTTCTGCCTTTGCTTTTTAGCAAATTCTCTTCTTGCAATTACCTACACCTCAGATAAAGATGGTAATTGGAACAGCAATGGTACATGGGACTCCAACGGCACACCTCGGAATCCATTGGAATCTGGTGATATAGTTAGAATAAAGCACAACATCAGAATCATTTCAGTAAACATTACTGTCGGATCTGGTAGTACTATTTCAATAGACCCTGGTAAAAGGCTTGAGATACACCAAGCCCACTCATTAACTATCAATTCAGGGGGCACAGTTTTCTTACAAGCGAATAGCAATCTTCAAGTAGAGGGGGTTCTAAATATAAATGGGGCACTTTACCTAAACAATGGAAATGGATTTGGAACTGGGGTGCTTTCTGGAGACGGAACGGTAAATGGGACGTTTACCAACAATGGCATCGTCGCACCTGGCATTGTTGGCGGCCAAATAAAATGTCTTACTTTTAATGACCCATATAATAATAGTGGAAATACCTTGCAAATCCAATTAAATGGTACAACTGCGTGTTCAGGGCATGACAAAGTGATTGTGAACGACCCAATCACCTTAAGTGGAACGCTCAACGTATCGCTTGTTCCTGGGTTCATCCCCGTTATTGGAAACTCATTTACTATTATGTCATCTACGGGAGCGGTGACAGGCACATTTTCTTCCACTATTTTACCTGTTTATCCTGGAGTTTCATTTACAGTACAGTACAATGTAAATTCAGTTGTAATCAATACCCAAGCCTCCGCCCCCCTCCCCATCGAACTCAAGTCCTTCACCGCCACCCCCTTGCGCAACAACGTGCAACTCGACTGGAGCACCGCCAGCGAAAAGGACAACGCTGGCTTCGACATCGAGCGCAGTGCAGACGGTCATGCCTGGAAGACACTCGGATTCGTGGAAGGTGCCGGAACTACTACCCTGGAGCAGCATTACCATTTTATAGATGAAAAGCCAATGGTAGGCACTAGCTACTACCGCTTGCGGCAATTGGATTTTGGCGGCAAGGAGGAGTTCTCGCCCGTGGTAGCCGTGGAATTTAAGGGAGATGCCCCATCGGTATCGGTGTACCCCAACCCAGTGGCAGACCTACTGCACGTGGCCTTGGACCAGTCCGGCACTGTAGAAGTCATGGACGGCAATGGGCGGATTTTGGAGCGGATTTATGCACAAGAAAACCAGCCGCTTACCGAGTTGAATGTCAGCCATTATCCTTCCGGTATTTTTTTGTTGAGGGTAGTGATTGGAAATTCGGTTGAAACGTTTAGCTTTGTCAAGCATTGAGCAGAAAACAGACATTTTAAAAAAAAACTGGCACGAGGGTCAACCTAAATTGACGCCATTCGTGTTCTTGGATTAAAGAGGCTTCTACACACTATCACTTGCTGCTCTTGCCTTCGTAATTACGTCCTCATTCAAGTAAAGACAATAAACCTGAAAGTTCCGCCAGCCTTGTGCTAGCGGAACCGTTGTTCATTGCGTTTTGCGGCCATCCAATAAAGATGGCTTTGGAACATACCCTAAGCGTGGTCATCGCAAGCAATTGTACGGGCTGTCGAGACCTTTAAATCCGAATGAAATGAAAGCAATTTCCCACCTGTCGTGGTATTTGCCCTCATTTCCTGCCCTGCACAACGCATTGCGCTGATGTATTAGCCACTGTATTGCATTGAAGTTACCCTAATTTTTTTAACACTATAAAACTTAAAATGAAATGAAAACAGTTCTTACCCTATTCGTACCTTGTCATAAGCGCTTTGCCCTGACGTTGGTCTTGTGCAGTTTTTTGATGGGTTTCACAGCGTTTAGCACTACTTATACTACAAAAAAAAATGGCAATTGGAACTCGAGCTCTACTTGGGTTAGTGGAGATGTTCCTCCTTCCTCGTTGCCTTTCGGCGACGTTGTCAATGTCAACCACAATGTTGACGGGATTTCCAATAATATCAATATCAGTGGTACCGTAAATATCGCGCCAGGGCTGGTAATGGAGCTTCAAAATCCGCACACTTTCACCATAAACGCAAATGGGGTTGTCAACGTTGGCTCCAATAGTTTCTTAGAAGTAAATGGTACTTTGGCTATCAATGGAGAACTTAATCTTAATGGGTCTGGTATCTTGTCAGGAAGTGGGGCGGTGACTGGTAATTTCGTGAATGATGGCATAGTAGCGCCTGGCAAAGCAGGTAACCCCATTCAATCTTTGGATTTCTCTTCTTACAACAATGGTGGCAGTATCTTGGATGTTCAATTCATAAGCCCAACCAGTCTAGATGTAGTAGTAGTTTCAGGGTCAGCTATTCTTGATGGGACACTCAATGTCAGCTTTATTGGAAGTACCATAGTTGCTGGGCAGAGCTTTGTAATCTTGACCGCCGCTGGCGGAGTTTCAGGAGAGTTTGCTATCGAGAACCTACCTACCTATCCCGGCATTATTTTTACGGTTATTTACAACAGCAATTCAGTGGTGATAGCTACTCAAAGTGGATCGCCACTTCCTGTTGAATTGGCATCGTTCAATGCTTTTCCGACCGATAAAACCATCATTTTGCAATGGCAAACCGCTTCCGAACGCAACAACCTCGGCTTCGAGGTTGAGCGCAGCAGCGATGCCCGTGACTGGGAGCCATTGGGCTTTGTGGCAGGTGCAGGCACTACCACCGAACGGCAGGAATACGATTACTTGGATGAAAATCCCTTGCTTGGCACCAGCTATTACCGCTTGCGGCAAGTGGACATGGACGGCAAGGAGGCGTTCTACAATATGGTGTCCGTAGATTTTGGTGCTGATGAGCCAAGATTCAAACTGTATCCCAACCCAGCCTTTGCTTCGCTCAATATCGAGCTATCAGAAGCAGCCCAGTTGCAGGTTTTTGATGGCACTGGGAAGTTCATGGAAGCCCTGGAGGTGGGCGAGCCGGGCGTCATTTCGATGGATATAGCCAGGTACTCGGCTGGTGCATATTTTATTAAAATCAAGACTGAAAAACAGTTCCAAACCATGAGGTTTCTAAAGGAATAAAGGCACCCGGTCTTGGTGCCGATTAGCGCAATTAGCAGAAGCTGAACAGGTAAAAGCGTTCAGCTTTTTTGTGCCTTCCGCTTTTATTCGGGAGCTAATGCATGTTTAGAATTTGCTGCTGGAGACAAATCTCAAACATGCTTATGAAGGTGCAAACGGTTATGGTAGCACTACCTTTTTTCGAAGCAATTAAATTTTTAATGGCAAGTTAACCTCGCCAATTCCGGTCTTCTTCGCTTCTTTGCGGAGTTTTAAACAACAAAATCAGATCCAATGAAAGTCAATTCTATGCAACTCGCCGGGCTTTGCCTCGGCCTTTCCATCCTTGTTTTTTCCTGCCAGCCAAAAGAAGTTGATGCCTGGCAAAAGTTCATGGCCTGCTCCACCAACGCCTGCGTGGCCGAAGTACTTGCAGTCAAGGACGCCTTTTTAGCCGACCCCAAGCCGCTTTTTGAGGAGTTTATCCTTACCAATGAGCGGGGCGAAGACCATTTTGTAGGTTGGTCATACATCCTGCGGGACAGTGTGATTTTCAACCCCAATTATGAAACCGAAGCAGTGCGGACTGCCATGCAGCAAGCCATCATTGCGAAGTCAAAAGAATATGAGGCTGACCCAAAATACGGCGAATGGGCCACGTCCATCATCAATACCATCAGCGCCCCGGTGGAGGGTGAAGCGGCTGGCAGCGACCAAGGGTTCACGGGCACATATACCTATGACCTCGGCGAAGAAGTCGGCAGTGGGCAAATCAAGATTTTGGCGATAGACGACAAAACGTTGCGGTTTGCACTTGAAATCGTTGGAAGGGCACCTGCTTACAACCAGGGCACCATGGAAGGCACTGCTACTTATGTTGGCAACGTGGCCACCATCTCCACCACTGAGTTTGGCGGCCAATGCACCATAACGCTCACGTTTGCTGATGACCAATTGGTGGCAGAAACGAAAGCGGATGAAGGCGGCGGTTGTGGCTTTGGCAACAATGTCAGGGCCGATGGCACCTATAAATTGGTGGACGATTTGGACCCGTTTCGTGGGGAGGGCGGCGACGAAGCTCCCAAGGAAATCATTGGGAACTGGGTTTCCACCCAAGACCCTAAGTCGGAGATTCAACTGCTGGGTGGGGAGTACCTTGATATTTATGAAGGCAAAACGGTGGACAAAAATCCGTTCAGCTACCACAAGTCTTGCCCAGAAGCTTGTGCGCCCGTTGCGGATACGCCCTGCATCAAAGTCACTGGCCAGGATGATGTTTGCTACGTGGTAGTGAAAGCCGATGGCAAAACGCTGGAACTGTCCATGATTGGCGGCACTGGCAATACGCTGGTTTACAAGAAAAAATAGCAAAAGCAGCAAATGTTTAGTTGTATTTTGCGTACAAATATTTCACTAAAGGGTTGAAAATCAAGAAGTTGTTGCTTGTTGGTTTTCAACCTTATATTTAACAAAGCATGAAAAATTCAGCCATTTTACCCTTATTATTTGCACTATTTTTTGCCGCCTGCGGCGAAAAACCTGCACCTCCTACCGAAACGCCAACTGCTTCGGAACCTGATTTGAGCATCGTAATTGGCGAAAAAGTAGGTCTCATTACCCCCGCCAACCTCACCCAGGAGGGCATATTGGCTGCTTATGGCAAGGATGCCAAAGTGGATTCCGTTTACTTGTCAGAAGGGATGTTTGGCGAGGGAGTCGTCCTGTTTCCTGACAACCCAAAACGTAGGGTAGAGATTTATTGGGAAAAGGATTTTGACCCCAAGCGCCCCGCTTATATCCGCATAGATGGCGACAGTACGGGCGCTTCGGACTGGAAAACGGCAGATGGAATCACCATTGGTACGTCCATTACGGAGGTGCAAAAACTGAATGGCAAAGCTTTCGATTTGTCCGGTTTTGGTTGGGACTATGGCGGCTTTGTGACCGACTGGAAGGGCGGAAAATTCAATACTTCAATGGGATTGCGATTCGAGGCAAAGAATGCAGAAGCTTCCGGAAAGGTATCTGGTGAGGGTGTTTTCAGTTCCGACAGCCCAGACATGGTTGCTGCCATCCCAGTTGTGAGCCGGATGGAATTCCGCTTTTTAGCAAACGAAAAACTACCCGATTGCATCATGGCCTTGGTGGCTGCCGATAAGGTGGAGGGAAAAATGAACGTCCACAAGATGAACGTGAATGGCGTTGACCACTATTGGTTGCAAAGTGGCGCTGCGGCATACGATGGCATTGAATTGATTTACGATGCCAGCTGCAAGGAAGCCTGTAAAACAGGTGGGATGCGCAAGCCATTGGATTGCATGAAAGCTTATGAAGCTGGGAAGTGGGAGTTGGTTTGGGAGGAGAAATAAAATTGGTTGAATTGGTTGAATTGGGGGAATTGGTTAAAATGGTTGAATTTGATAGGCTCCCAACCAATTCAACCAATTCCCCAATTCCCCAATTTCAAAGCCGCTCGGAAACATTGACAGCCAGTGTATTCAGCAGGCGCTGCGGCACTGAGCTGTCAGGGCAGAAAAAAAGCTCTTCGCCCTCCTTGCTTTCGTTGTTGATATAGTCGCAAAGGAAAAAATCAGGTTGGAAAACCTCTTCCAGGGACAGGGAAAACAGGGCGCTTCCCGCTGTGGCCTTGTTTGCGACGAAATTGGTGGAGACAATTTGGTTCTTGCCTGCGCCGCCTTTTTGCGTGATGAAGACGGCCCCGCCAAATGGCGCTTGGTTCTTCACGAACTTGCACTTTTTCATTTCAATCTTGCCAAGGCCGAGGTCGTTATTGCTGAAAAGGCCACCACCGCCCTTGCCTGCACGATTGTTGACGAAGGTGCAGTTGTCGAGCTCCATTACTGCCTCTCCCATGTGGCCGTTGTTGAAAATGGCACCGCCTTCTTCGGCGTAATTCTCCAGGAAAACGCAATTTTTTAAGTAAACGGTAGAGCGGCCTCCCTTGCCGGAGCCGTCATTGAAGATGCCGCCGCCAGCCCGGTGGGCGCTGCCCATGGTGCCCCATGCATCGGAATGGCCGCCTGTGACCACGAAGCCGTCGAGCAGGGTGCCTGCATCGGCGTTTTTGAAATAGACGACGGTGTAGGAGTTGTCGGATTCAGATTCGGTGCCGATTTTGCCGCTGAGTTTGGTAGGGTGGGCGAACCATTTGCGCTGGCCTAAACTGGTTTCGGTGCCGCTGAAACCACCGTAGAGCTTAACACCGCCAGGTACCTGAAAAGAAATGCCCCTTTGTGCAGGGCTGCAGATTTCGCATTGCGTAGGGTAGTAGGTGCCTTCGGCTACCCAAATTTCGCTGCCAAAAGTGGTGGAGGTGAGTGCTTGTTGAACATCTCCAAAAGCTTTTTCCCAACTGGTTCCATCGCCAGTACCGTCTTGTTTGACGTAAATGACCTTGGCCGTAGCGGTTGCAACAAAAAAGAATACGAGCAGCAAGGACAGGATAGTGTTTTTCATCGAGTGTTGCGTTTGTTTTGGTTAATAACGTAAGTTGTCAGAATCTAAAAAGAGGGAATAAACGATGGGAGGAAAGAAAATCTTAGTGTTGCTATGAGTGGAGAAACTTGCCCTACAAAGATAAGGGCCAAAACCTGTGACAAACATTCGGGAGCAAGCGATGCCCAAATATTTTTTCAAACTTGATGCGTTCGCACTTGTATTTGCTGTTGTTTCGGCTTTTTTGTTGATTAACATTTTTTTTATGCTAAATTATTGGCCGTTTGTTTTTTCGAGCGTTTTCAAGTGCCAAAAACCAAGCAGGACTGGGCATCCGAGCCACAATAGCGGAAAGTGTGTTTCTGTGACATGGAAAAATAGGGTAAAATGGTCAACAAGGGCTTGGTATTTGACATAACATTAAAGCGAAGTACCAACTGGAGTTTTGTGACATGGCAAATCCAATTTTTTTGTGAGCAACGAAACCATTCGAAAGAATTTTTTCCAGTAAAGAATTTGACAAAAGCCAGTTTCGTTAAGTCGAGGCCAAACGCTGGCTTGCCCTTTGCTGGTTTGGGCCATTTGCCTTGAAACCATGTTGTTATTTAACCCGTACCATTAAACTTGGTAAATTTGCGCCTCAATTGAGGTTTACTCACTTACAATCAATCCGACATGTTAACTAGAATTATCCCATTGCTCATGCTGCTTTTTGCCGTGGAGGCAATGGCCCAAACGCCGATGCCCATCCAATTGCAAAACAGTGGCAGCCCTTTTGGTGGGGAAAAAATAATGGCCTGTGCTGACCAAAATGCAGGTACTATTTCCTTCAACAACTTCGTCGGGCAAAGCAATGATATTGACCTCGACACCATCTATTTCTGCTTCGGCGATGAAATTGCCATAACCCACAACCCCGGTACGGCCAACCTCACAGGAGACCCCAACCCGTTGACCGTGCCCGGTATCACCTATGCCTATTTGGATTGCCCACCAACCATCAGTGGCCCAGACCTCGCCAGCATCCTGACCGACCCCTGTATCATTGACAACCCCATGCCCATTAACGACCTTTGGATTACGGGCGGCGGGCAGCAAAACGGCAATATCACTTTCAGCAATACAGGCGTTTCTCAAAACATCTTCAACGGCGGCGACCCTGTGCTGCTTTGGTTTGCCCCCATCACCATTGACCAGTTCCCCAATACCTACGAATCGCAAGCGGGTGGCCCTGTAGGCCCCTGTGTGAACATGAGCATTGCCGAGGCGTTTGCCGTGGTTTACCTCAATGAAATCACAAGCACCACGCCGCAGGCAAACGGGCTTAGTGGCTGCGAGGGGACCTTCACCATCAGCGGCGGCCTCCCGGAGTTCGATGGCAGCAACTATACTTTTGACATTACGCTGATAGGTAATGCTTCCGTGAAAGGGACAGTAGTAGGTGGGCCTTATACCCACGGCTCCACGGTGACCTTTCAGGTACCTGTCCCCGGCGTTTATACCATAGCTGTCGAAGATGGGAAAAGCTGTGGCACCACGCTTTTTGCCAACATGAGCGGCTGTGTTAGTGTCTCCCAAAGCGTACAATCGCTTTCGGCTGCCCCTGGCGACAATATCTGTTTGGATGTGACCAATGAAGGTGGTTTTATGGATATTGCCGGCATGGGCTACGGCCTTACTTGGGATGAGACCGTGCTGCAATACACGGGCGTCACCAACCTGACGCCGTTGTTGCCTAATTTTTCTACGGCTACTTCTTTTAGCAATACCTTGGGTGATACCCTGATTATAGGTTGGTTTAGCCCTTCTGGCAACGGTGTGAATATACCAACAGGCACTGTGCTATACCAAGTCTGTTTCAATGTAATTGGCGGAAACGGCGATTGCACGGATATTGCCTTTGTCAGCCCTTCCAGCAATGGGATTGACATTGTCACTTCGGCTGGCTCTCAACTTGGCTTCAATGGTGTTGACGGCAATGTCTGCGTTTCCAACTCAGCCCTTGTTATGAACTTCCAGCAGACTCCAGTTACCTGTCCGAGCGGCACCAACGGCAGTTTTATGGTAACCGTGAGCGGCGGCACTGCCCCTTATCAGGTAAGTTGGCAAAGCACAATGGGCGGCCCTGTTGGCGGTCCTGGTACCATCAATATCAATGGCGGCAGCTTTACCGCCAACAACCTCGCCGCTGGCACTTATAACGTGACTGTGACAGATGCTCAGGGGCAGCCGCTTGTTGGCGTAGAACAAGTTTCCGTGACAGGACCGCCGCCGCTTGCCATCACGTTCAGCAGTATCGAACCACTATGCAATGGCGACGATAATGGTGGCCTCACGGCCAATCTTATCTCCGGCGGCAACCCCGTCGGCAATCCATTGAACAATTACAGCTTTGTATGGAGCGTTGCTGGTTCGGGTAATGTGCAAAGCATTGGAAGCCTTGCCACTGGCAACTATTCGGTGACGGTCACGAACAACAACAACCCCACCTGCACCATTTCCGCAACCATATTCCTGGACGAGCCAACCCCACTCGTTGCCAATATCAGCACCACCCCGGCGGCTTGCACGGGCATTGGCAATGGCGCTATCAGTGTAACCGTAAGTGGTGGCACGCCCAATAGCAACCAGGACTATACCATAACCTTCCCATCCATTGCCGGAGGCTTTACGCAAGTTAGTACCTCCGCATCTGTCAATGGTTTGGAATCCGATTTTTATCCTTTAGAGATTGAGGACAATAATGGCTGCATGATTAGCCAAAACGTATTCCTTTCTGCCATCAAGATATTGGATTTCAATGTCGTTTACACCAGTATTGGTTGTAGCAACGCATGCAGTGGCGGAATTGCCGTTTCGGCTTTCACCACTGGCGGTACACCAACTCCCAACTTCAATTTTGACTGGTTTGGCTCGCCCGTGCCCC
>JANPLH010000620.1:0-3277 GCA_031426435.1 Saprospiraceae bacterium
ATTTGGTGCGCTGGCTGGCGGTTTGGCCATTTTGTTTGCCTTGCTGCCTGCCAGCAGTTCCCCATCGCATCGGCTCGGCCAACTGGCAGCCAATTTTTTTGACAAAACTATACTCGAAAACGTCATCGAAAAGCCGCACGAATACACCGTGGAATGGGGTGACTTGAAGCTGCCGCTTAAAAAATTCGCCAACCCAAACGGCTACAGCGCTGAGATGGAAGTAGAACTCACTGATTTTCAGAATATTATCAAAAAAGAACTCCGCTTGTTCAGGGACGGGAAGCCTATGAAGCCAGGCACTTTGAGCGTTATCTACAAGTCGAACCAACGAGGTAAACAGGCCTATATCAACGGCATTGACCCGAAAAAAGTGAAGTTGCTCGAACGCCAAACCGGCTTCATCTTGAATGACTGCCTCGGCCTCGGCGACTAACTGGTGCTGTTCGGAGATTCAGAGGTCATATACCTTTCCAGGGTCGAAATCCGCATCAAGGACCCTGAAGCTGGTTATGTGCCGCTGATTTTTGTGCCCGAAGTCAGCAGCTTGGAGGCGCACATGCACTATCAAATAGTAGCAAGGCGAGGCAAGAGGGCGTTGGTGAAAATTGACTCCGACCACCCAAACGCCGCTCGCATCCTCCAACTTTACGGTGACTCACGGCAATACGAAATCGTCTATTTGCCCGGCTTCCGCACCAACCGCCACTACCTGACCGAGGCCGAAACGCTGGCCTCAAAAGTGGCAGCCGCCAATACCGACCTGACTTTTATGGAACGGGACGCTTTTTACCTGCCCGAATACCAAACCTACCAAGGCAAGGAAGTCCGCATGGTTTGGGGCGGAATGACGGCTGCCACCTCCAGCAAAAATTACAGCTTGGACAGTTTCCTCCTCTCATTGACGAACGAGCCACGGCTGCTCGTCGGAGAAGATACCTTGGAACTGGTGTCTTTTGAACTCATCATCGCCGGAAAAAACCGAACTGCCAGGAGCTACCAGACCTACCGAATCGGCGACCTGAACCTGCGGGGCGTTTTCCAAAATCTTCAGGAAAACACGAGTGTTTATTTCGATAAAATTGTGGTAAAGGACTCCAGAGACAATCTCCTTTTGTTCCCCGCCGCTTTCGCTTTCAATATCGGAAAGCCCAATAAATACGATGATTTTCATTTCATGCCCAGCAAAAATTATATTTTCACACAGGGCGTCAAGCCGGAAATCAATGAGATTTATTTCAATAGTCCAGATTCCATGCTACATGATTTCAGAAAACGGATTAACAAGTAATTGCTCAAAAAAGCATAACTTATTTTGTAGGCAATAATCTGATTACCATCAATTTATAAAAAAAGATTCTTCGCAATCTTGTCAAACCTCTTTTTTGGTAGGCATTTTGAACCTGATTGGCAACCTCCGCAACAATCGAGTTCATGTACTTCAAGATTCTCACGACTTCAGCCATTGGCCTATTCCTGTTCGTTATCGCCATTGTTGGCTTTGAGACCCCGCTGGGGTTGCTCATCAAGAACACCATCGCTTCCATTCCTTATTGCGACAAAATCATCCATTTCAGTTTGATGATACTGCTTTCCTTCTTGCTTTATCACGCCTTGAAACAGCGGCAGGTAAACATCCTTGGCATCAATTTGTTGTTCAGCAGCCTGCTTTTAGCCATCGGCATCAGTGTCGAAGAATTCAGCCAAGCATTCATCCCGTCCAGAAATTTTGAAATAATGGACATGGTGTGTAACTATGCAGGTATTTACATGGGAAGCCTGTTACCCAGGTTGCCCAACTTGAAACAAATGAATGATGCAGACCATATCCGCAGTGAGACCCTTTCAATTCAGACAGTTCGCCATAGCGCAAGACCGATGCACCATGAAAGTGGGTACGGACGGAGTGCTCTTAGGCGCTTGGTCCGACGCCACGGGAGCCGCTAACATCCTTGACATCGGTACCGGCACGGGGCTTATTGCCATTATGCTGGCGCAACGGGCTACCGAAGCCGCCATCCAAGCTGTCGAAATTGACGAAGAAGCCTGTGCCCAAGCCAACGAGAACATGGCCGCATCCCCTTGGGCCGACCGACTGACCTGCATTCATGCCTCCATCCAAGATTTTGCGAAGCAAACCAAACAGCGCTACGACCTCATCGTGAGCAATCCGCCCTTCTTCAGCGGCGGCACATTTTCCAACAGCCAAGACAAGAATTCCGTTAGGCACACCATCAAGTTGCCGCATGGCGACCTGCTCTCCGCCGTGCGCTCACTGCTGACGACCGATGGTAGGTTTTGCATGATACTGCCGCAAATGGAGGGCCTCCGTTTTCGGGAAATGGCCAATAATTACGGCATTTACTGCACGAAAATGATGGAGGTGGTGCCCAAATTGGGCAAGCCCGTAGAGCGGTTGCTGCTCCAATTCGAGCTGCACGGCAAGTCAACGGAAAAGACCGAATTGGTCATACACAATAGCGATGAAGCAAACGATTGGACGACGGAATACCGCCAACTAACGGGTGAATATTATATCAAACAGTAAGTCAAGTTTAGAAGGTTTAGAAATCTGATGCTATCCAAACCTCCTAAACCCGCTAAACCTTCCTAAACCTCACCAATGGAAATCGCCAAAGACAACAAAACCGCCCTCGTTTTCGGTGCAACAGGGCTAATCGGTGGCCACGTGGTCAACTTCCTTTTGCTCCACCCGGCTTATGCCACGGTCGTCGTTTTCGTGCGGAGGCCGCTGGAATTGGAACACCCAAAGCTGGTGCAGCACGTCGTGAACTTCGACCAACCAGATACCTTTAGGCACCTGGTCATAGGCGACGACCTCTTTTGTTGCCTCGGCACCACCATGGCCAAGGCGGGCAGCAAGGAGGCATTTTACAAAGTGGATTTCACTTATGCTTTTCATGCTGCGCAAATGGGCATCCAAAACGGGGTCGGTCAGTATTTGCTGGTATCCTCGGTGGGTGCCGACCCTAATTCCCGCTTTTTTTACAGCAAAGTGAAAGGCGAATTAGAAGCTGCCGTTCGGGCGCTTGGCTATTGGGGGCTGCATATTTTTCAGCCCTCGGTACTGCTCGGCGAACGCAACGAAAACCGTTTTGGGGAGCAGCTGGCGGGCCGAATCGGAAGCATCTTCGACCGACTGACGGGTGGCCTGCTTACCAAGTACCGCCCCATTGAGGCCGACGTAGTTGCCAAGGCGATGGTCAGTGCTGCACAAGGCTTGAAGCCCGGTGTCCATGTCTATCCCTCACAATTCTTG
>JANPLH010000621.1:0-1231 GCA_031426435.1 Saprospiraceae bacterium
GTCTTGTTTGAAAAAGAGTTCAAGGAAAAACTGGGGGTAAAAGGCTACCAAGCATTCATTGATAGCCGATTGGACGAAATCAATTTCCTCAACGCCAAGAAAGACCGTCTTTGATTTAAAAAATAAGCAACCATGACTTCCAACCATCAGCCATTCCTGGATAAATACTTTGCAGAAACCGACCGTTACCAGCAACTCACCATGCTGAAAAACTATATGCTGTCGCTCCCATTGGAAGCCTTGACGGAATTTACGATGGAACCCCTGCAATCGCTTGGCAAGGAACTGGAAGGCAACAAACTCACCCAGGCTCAACGGGATAGCATCTTCGAAACTTTGGGGGAATTGGAAGCGATGCTCAGGATGAAGGCGGTGGCGTGAACATACATTACGCTCCCGATTCAGTCGGGAGGCGGCCAGCCGCTACCCAAGCCCGTAGGATAGCACAGCTATCAACGAGCATTGCCGTTTTTTGAATGTAAGGATAGGTGGGTGGGCCAGCGGGGGAATGCACCCCTCGCCCTACCTGCAAACTTGCAAGAACGACGGGGCTTTAGGGCTGCTAAAATATACTTGCAACAACTGGGTCGGGAAAACCTATTCGCACACAGTATAAAACAAAGGCTGAAACTGATGAAAGTTGTTTTTATCAATTAAGGTGAGAAAGGAATCAGGATGATTATTGAGCGTCCGTGCCAATTTTAAGGCCCGCAAAGCCTGCACCGATGATGATTTGTTTCTTATTGTCGTTCATTTTACTTCGGTATTTGGGGGAAAAATGCGCTGGTCCGGCGCTTATAATCTTGAAACTGCACATCGTCCTTGTATTTTGCTTCCAGCATTGGGATACCAGACACATAGAGTAGCAAAAAAGTAATGGTCAATGGGCTGATGATGCCCCAAAACCCATATTGAAAGGGCAAGGTGATGATAAAAATACCCCACCAAAGCAATACCTCGCCAAAATAATTGGGATGGCGCGTGTACCGCCACAAACCCGTTTGCATGATATCGGCCTTGGTTTTCCTATTCTTTATAAAAATGGACAATTGATAATCGCCGATGGCCTCAAAAGCAAAACCTATCAGCCACATTATCAGGCCGATGACGGTGAAAGCATTGAAACTTCCAGTGGCGGAAGAGCCCACAATCAAAATGGGCAAACTGATGAGCAACATAAAGACACCTTGCAACAAATACACTTGCAGGTAAGAACATATCAGGAAATTCG
>JANPLH010000622.1:0-2785 GCA_031426435.1 Saprospiraceae bacterium
GGGGCAGCTTCGGCGGTCACCTTGTCCTCTAAGTAGCGGTCGAGTTCGCTGACGGTGACCGTGCCGTCGCCGTTGCGGTCGGCGAGGCCGAACAGCCCGTCCACGAGGTGGTAGCTGAACACGCCACGGCCGCCGCCCCACTGCTCGCCTTCGAGCGAGAATTCATTGGGCTGGCAACTCAGGATTTTCACCTCGTTGGCGTACTGCTTCGCAAGGTTGGCGCTGGTGAGTTGCGCCCCGCCGATTTGGCTGCCGGAGAGCTTCCCGGCGTGGCAGGCATCGGTGATGACGGTGACCTTCGCCTTGTTCTGCACCGACAGCGTGGAGACGACCTCCTGCAAGAACGACAGCGAGTAGGTGCCGCCACCCATGTACACCCGGGAGGGCGAGTCCCAGCAGAGTAGGAATCCTGGTTGCGAGAGTTTCTTGCCCTCCACGTCCCCGTGGCCGCTGAAGTAGATGATGACCTGGTCGCCTTCCTTCGCCTGCTCGATGAGGCCGTCGAGCGCCTCGGCGATTCGGCCTGCTGTGGCGTTTTGGTTGGTGAGCACCTTCAGTTGGTCGCCATCCAGTGCCCCGCCCGCCGGCGAGCGCAGGAAATTGGCGAATGCCTCGGCGTCCCGGTCGGCGAAGCGCAGGTCGGGGATGTCCTTGTCCTGGTAGTCGGAGATGCCGACGACGACGGCGTAGGTGGTGGAGCCCATGTCAATGGACTGAGCGGTAGCCTTTTCAGGATGACAAAAGGCCGTGAATAGGGCGATGAGGACAAGAAGGTATTTCATTATCGTTTTTTTAAAAAAGCATCATGGCTACCGGGTGATTTGAGTCACCCGGTGGCTGGGTTTGGTTTTAGTCTTTGGCTTGGTCGGGGAAGTATTTTTTTATTAGCGCTTTCCATTCCGGCATATCCCGCAGCGGGGCAAGGTCTTCGTCCTTTTCCAGTTGCTCGAAGGTGCTGCCCTTCCCTATGGCCTGCTCGACATACCCGATTGCCTGTCCCGATTTTTCGGGAGCTTCCTCCGTTTTTCCTTCGGCAGCGAGGACGTAGGCGATGCCGAGCATCGCCCCTGCATAATTGGGGTTGAGTTCAAGTGCTTTGAGGAAGTTCTGTCGGGCTTCTTCAAGGCGGTTGGTCTTGACATAGACTTTGCCGAGGTGCTTTCGGGGATTGGCAATAGTTGGATATAGCGAAATTGCTTTTTTCAACGCTTGCTCCGCTTCTGCATACTGTTGAGTATTGATAAGGACCACACCAAGGTTATTCCAGGCATTGAAGAAGGTCGAATCCACCTTAATGGATTTTTTATAAGCCAGCTCTGCTTCGGCGAAGCGGTGGGTCAAGTCGTACAAATACCCGAGGTTGTTCCAGACAACGGCAATCGTCGAATCGAGGGCTAGAGCTTTTTTCAGGACCTTCTCTGCTTCAGCAAAGCGGCCTGTGTTGTAATAAATCTGCCCGAGGTTGTTCCAGGGACCGGCAAGCGTCGAATCGAGCCCAAGGGCTTTTCTAAATGCTGGCTCTGCTTCAGTAAAACGGCGGGTTTCGAAGTACACTGATCCGAGGTTGTTCCATACACCTGCAATTGTCGAATCGAGGGCTAAGGCTTTTTTCAGGACCGGCTCTGCTTCAGCAAAGCGGCGTATGCTGTAATACATATACCCGAGGCTTTTCCAGGAAGCAGCAACCGTCGTATCGAGGGCAATGACTTTTTTTAGTTGCCGTTCCGCTTCCTCGAAGTTTTTTTCTTTTGCATTTAAACCTGCCCACCTGGTCAATACCTCTGCTGAGTTGGGGTCTATCCGGCTTGCCTCCTCCAAAAACAACCTAGCCCGATCCAGTTGGTTGTATTTGTAATAAAATAAGAATGCTGCATGGGTGAGGGGTGCTACCCAGTTGGGGTGCACCTTTGTTGACAGGCGGGAGTAGTGTTCAAGCGAATCGGGTTGTGAGAGGTTATAGCCGAATACCAAGCTCATTATAAAATACACCTGCGGCTGCTCAGGTTGCCATTCCAACGACTGGCGGAACAGTGCCAGGGCTTGCCCGCCCAGCTCCATGTTCGGGTTCCGGTTGGAATCAAACAATATGTAACCCTCAAAAAAATACTTCCGGGCCATTAAGGCAGCGTACATATAGTGCTTGCTGCCCAGCAGTTCCGCCGCCCGGTCGAGGCAGCGTGGGTACGACCTGATCTTTTCAGTGTACACCTTTTGCGGCAAACGCTTACTGGCAACGGCTTCGAAGGATGCGTCCTGGCTTGTTTTCAGCCACTTGTTCAGGGTCTGCTGGGCATCGTCCTGCAGGGCGGCGGCGTAGTTTCTTTTCATGATGCCCCGCAGCGGCGCCAGCGCTTCCACCTGTGTGAGCTGGCCAAAATAATCTTCCGCCGAGTTTCCGGCTGGCGTCCCCGAAGGGGCAGGGAAAAACCGCTTCTCCTGCACCGCCAATTTGAACGCCCGGTACATCTCCCGCACGGTCGTGTCCACCTTCGCCAGCACCTCGTCCTCGAAGCCCCGGCTCTCGGTGGCGGCGAAGGTTGGCATCCCGCCCGCCTTGTTCTTTTGCAAACCCGCCAGCACGGCGGCGTTCACGGTTGCCAGCCGCTCGGTCTTGTTGCCCAGCAGCATGGGTACCTGGCTCTGGGGGGCAGCTTCGGCGGTCACCTTGTCCTCTAAGTAGCGGTCGAGTTCGCTGACGGTGACCGTGCCGTCGCCGTTGCGGTCGGCGAGGCCGAACAGCCCGTCCACGAGGTGGTAGCTGAACACGCCACGGCCGCCGCCCCAC
>JANPLH010000623.1:0-4874 GCA_031426435.1 Saprospiraceae bacterium
AATTGCCATTTCTCGATATCGGGCAAATGGTTTTGGGAAAAAACGGCGGGTGGGGTATCAAAATAGCCGGGATTGTCGTTCCGCTCGAACTTGCCGTCGTTGACATAACCAGCACCCCAGGTCACATCCATCAAGTGCCAAGTGCTGTCCCATTTCACGGCATTCCAGGCATGTGGGTTGTTGTGGACATTGCGGTATGGGCGATAAAAATCCCTTGCATCGCCTGTTATAAATTCGCATTGAAGCCCAGCCGCATCGCATAATGATTGGTAGATTTTGCTGTAATCGGCACAAACACCCTTCTTGGCTTTGAAGGTTTTGACCAATTGTTTTTCCTGCCATTCCTTGGCATTTGCTTCCATTTCGGCTTTGGTTCGCCCTTCAAATCGGGGCCTTGGCGGTGGGTTCATAAATTTGTCAACATCATAGCGGATGTTGGAGGCCACCCAAGTGAACAGCACCCTTGCCTTCTCCGGTTCAGTTGAAAATGGTGCTGTTAGTTGCTTGGCAAGGTCATCAATATCCTGGTATTTCTGCTTGAAATTGGTGGCAAAAGAGTCTGCCTTGTGGTAGTCATTTTGCGCAGCAGCCATTGCAGTAAGGCCGAAAAAAAAGAGCAAAAGCAACGGTGTTTTTTTCATGGTTTGCAAGTGTTTTAGGTTCAAAATCTGCCAAAAATAGAAATTGGAAATTGGGGTCGCCAATTTCCAATTTCTATTTTTCCAATTTCTAAAATTTAGGTCTTCCGCTCCTTCTTCCTTGCCGCCGGGAACAGCACATTGTTCAAAATGAGCCGGTAACCAGGCGAGTTCGGATGCAGGTTCAGGTCGGTGTCGGGGTCTTGCACGTAGTGGCGGTAGTCTTCGGGGTCGTGGCCGCCATAGAAGGTGAAAAAGCCCTGACCATAGGGACTATGTATGTAACGTGCCTCCTTCATCGGCTTAGTTTCGCCGAGTACAAGAATGTTCGATTTCAAGTAGTTTTTCTGAAAAGCAGTGGACTGGCCCATGAAGCCTTTCACCGTGCGGGTCTGGCATTGCGTGAGCATGGTAGGCACCGGGTCCCATTTCGCCGAAAAATCGAACAGCGTGAAGTAGTCCTGCTCTGGGTCAATGGTGCGGCCGTAGTGGCTGTCAATGGTCGAGTGCTCGTATTCCATGGGGTTCATCACCAGTTCAAAATCCTTGAAGGCAAAGGTTTTGCTGAAATCAAGCTTTGGATTCGGGTTCGGGTCGGGGCCATCGCCATCGTAGTATTTGTCGCAAATATCGAGGCCTTCGGCAGCCAAGGCGATGTCGTAAGTATCTGTTGCAGAACACATTGCGAACATAAAGCCACCGCCCGCCACATATTCTTTTATTCGCTTCGCAACGGCTAATTTCAACTGAGAAACTTTTTGGAAGCCATGTTTGGCCGCCAACTCTTCCGAAAGGCGCTGGTTCTCCCGGTACCATTCCTGTGTGTGGTAGCCAGCATAAAACTTGCCGTATTGCCCTGTGAAATCTTCGTGGTGAAGGTGAAGCCAATCGTATTCCGTGAGCTTATCGGCCAAAACTTCGTTGTCATAAATTTTGTCGAAAGGGATTTCGGCATAGGTCAAAACAAGCGTCACTGCATCGTCCCATGGCTGGATATTGTCGCCCCGTTGGCTTTTGAAGGCATCTGTTGGCGTATAAACGGCGATTTTCGGGGCCTTTTCCAGCTTGACAGCTTCCTGATTGATTTCGGGCTGGTTGATTTCATCCAAAATCCGATTGAAAGTTCCATCGGGAATCACCTCAAAGCTGACACCCCGCAGCTTGCATTCTTTTTCAAAAATGGTGGTATGAGGAAAAGCAAAACTGCCGCCTCGGTAATTGAGCAGCCACCAAGCCTCCACATTGTTGTTGATGACCCAATAGGTGATACCGTAGGCTTTTAGGTGGTTTTGTTGCTCGGCATCCATGGGCAGGAGCATGAAAGAAGCGCTCATTTGCGAAGCAAACAAACCCACAAAAGCAAGGGAAAAAAGTAATTTTTTCATGTAAGCATTGTAGCCGCCAAATTCATTTGGCAGGCTGATTAGTTTTTGAAAAAGCCCGCCAAATGAAATTGGCGGCTACTAAAACGAAAACAATTAAATGCGAATTGCTTGCCGAAGGTTGCGATGGACAAAATAATACCCGTAAATACTTTGCAAAAAAAGCAACGACCATAACCTTAAAGCGTTCTATCCTGTTTTGAAGCTGCACTACCCTATTCAGTGGTTCTAAAGGTTTCTGGTTTCTGGTTTCACGGAGGTTTCGTGCTCGATTGAAATGAACAGCATTTTTAGAATGGGTTCTATTGCAAATCTACCTATGCAAAATTTTTTTAAACAGGTACTTCCCTGAAACCAGAAACCTGAAACCTTCACAAACCCTTTTTATTGGTGGTGCTTGGTAAATTTCAAATATCCACCAGATTTGTGAAATTTGCCGCCCGAATTCCAGTTGGCAATAAGTCGTCCACCGTAGGCCGTAAGCCATTTACCGTAAAAATATGCAAAACCTGACCTTTCAATATCCCACTTGGTACTTGCTGCTGTGCATTGCCCTTGGCCTTGGCTATGCTTTCACGCTGTATTTCAAGGACAAGACTTTTGCGGAGCAACACCCACAACTGCACAAACTATTTGGTGTGCTGCGCTTCTTGGCCGTGTCGCTTTTGGCTTTTTTGCTGTTGGAACCATTGCTCAAATCACTGATTACCGAGACGAAAAAACCAGTGGTGGTGCTGGCGCAAGATGAATCCGAGTCGGTAGGCTCAGTGCTTTCCGCTGAAGGATTAGAAGCGTACAAGGCAAGTTGGGTCAAGCTGAAAAACGATTTGAGCGCCAAATATGAGGTGAAAGAATACAGTTTTGGCAGTGAAGTGCGGGAAGGCGTGGCCTTTGAGATGAAGGACAAAATCTCGAACATCTCCAAGCTAATGGCCCAAACGACCGACCTTTATGCAGGGCAAAACCTCGGTGCGTTGGTGCTGGCCACGGACGGCATTTACAATGAAGGCAGCAACCCGCTTTATGCTGGCAACAAGCTGAACGCCCCAGTATTTGCAGTGGCTTTGGGCGATACTACCCAAAAAAAGGACTTGGTGCTGAAGCGGGTTTTTCATAATAAAATCGCCTATTTGGGCGACAAGTTCAGCGTACAGTTTGACATCTCGGCCCGGAATTGCGCTGGCGCAAATACGAACATCACCATCTCAAAACTGAGCGGTAACGAGGTTCGCAACCTTCAAACCATCCCTTTAAACATTGCTGGCAACGACTTTTTCACCACCCGTGAACTGGTGCTCGATGCCAACGAGGCCGGAGTGCAGCGCTACCGTATTTCGCTTTCGCAGGTGAGCGGTGAAAAATCGGTGGCGAACAACAGTCGGGAGTTCTTCGTGGATGTGCTGGATGCCCGGCAGAAACTGCTCCTGCTGGCGAATTCCCCCCACCCTGATATTTCGGCGCTGAAACAGACGCTGGAAGTCAGCAAAAACTACCAAGTGACCGTTGGGTATATCAATGACCTTAAAGTTAACGTGACCGATTTCGACTTTGTGGTGCTGCACAACCTGCCGAGCAACCGCAACGATGCCGCTTCGGTGCTGAACACACTCAACGCCAAAAAAACGCCCCGAATGTTCATCGTGGGTTCGCAGACGAACCTCGCCCGATTCAACCAGGTTCAGCCGCTCATCACCATACAGGGCGACCCACAAAATGCGAACTTAGTGCAAGGGGTCTTCAATCCGAATTTCAGCCTATTCACCATTGACGAAAACCTGAAGCGCAGCTTGCCGAATTTCAACCCATTGTCTGCGCCGTTCGGTGAATTTCAGACAAGGGGCGATGCGCAAGTACTTTTATATCAACGCATTGGAAAGGTGGACACCAAATATCCGCTCTTGCTTTTTGGCGAAGACAACGGTGTGAAATTGGCCATCCTGACCGCTGAGGGCCTTTGGCGCTGGCGGCTTTTCGACTACCTTCAGCACCAAAACCATGATGTGTTTAGTGAGCTGATTGGGAAAAACTTCCAGTACGTGGCGGTGAAGGCGGACAAGCGGCGCTTCCGCATTTCGACGAGCAAAAATATTTTCAATGAAAATGAGCCGGTCATTTTTGATGCCGAGCTTTACAACGAAAGCTTTGAGCTTATCAACGAGCCGGACGTGCGCTTGAGCATCACCAACGCCGATCGAAAGGAGTTCAATTACACCTTCAACAAAACGGCAAAGGGCTATAATTTGAATGCTGGCGTATTTCCCGTTGGGAATTACCGCTTCCGGGGCAGCACTACTTTTAATGGCCAGAACCTCAGCTTCGACGGCCAGTTCAGTGTGCAGCCCATCCAACTTGAATTGTATGAAACCACAGCCGACCATGCCATGCTGCGCCGATTGAGCAGTGAGTTTGGCGGTGCCGTTTTTTACCAAAATCAATTGGCGGCGCTGGGTGATTCATTGCTGGCAAGGGATATTAAGCCTGTCATTTACAATACGACCCGCACCCGCTCGGTCATAAATTTGAAGTGGATTTTCTTCCTCATCCTCGCCTTGCTTTCTGGAGAGTGGTTCATACGGCGGTATTTTGGAGCGTACTAGCGGTTTAACGTTTCAGGGGTTTCAGGTTTCAGGGGAGCAATTCGGGAAGTGGTTTTGTTAATCATAATATACTTTGAACAAGGCTACAGATAAACGCTTGGAAGACACCGAGGCTTGGAAGCTCGCCCTTGAGTGTTGGAAATATGGCCTATTTCCAAAGCGGATTTATAAGCGATTTACGAACTTGTCGAGTGGGTAAGGAAAAAAGATTTTTGCAAAATGAAATACCCTTAAAAATGTGATTTGAAAGTCATTAA
>JANPLH010000624.1:0-13997 GCA_031426435.1 Saprospiraceae bacterium
CCACCAAGAACACGAATGCAAAGTACTTCCTTTGCACCGCTATTGTCCGCTACTTTGAGCCTCGATTCCTGCTGAATCATATCTGCCTATTTTTAAGTTAGTGGTTGTTCAGCGCCAGAATAACAAGCGCTAAAAGCAACAACTGGTTATTTCGCTCTCTCAACTATTTCTACCAAGCGCCAGCGCTTGTTCTTGCTCAACGGGCGGGTTTCCGTGATACGAACAAGGTCACCTATCTTGGCATCGTTGTTTTCATCGTGCGCCATGAACTTCTTGGAAAGCTTCACGGACTTGCCATATAGCGGGTGCCGAAGACGACGCTCCACCTTCACACTTATGGACTTCATCATTTTGTTGCTCACGACAACTCCAACTCTGGATTTTCTTAATTTTCTAATTTCCATTTTTATATGGTTTGTAGTTGAAAGTTGACAGATTATTACCGCTCAACATCAACCATCATCTACTTACTTTCTTCTCCTTCTTTCCCTGATTTTGGAACGCTTGGCCAATTCATCCGGCGTCATCTGCGCCAGTTCACGGCGGCGGGCTTCGGTGTTGATGCGGGCAATATCGCGGCGCATGTCCCTAAGCTCCAATGGGTTGTCCAGCCCCTTCACAGAGTGGTCGAACCTCGCCTTGTTGTAGTCTGCCTCGGCACCTTCCAGTTCCGCTACCAGTTCGGCATCGGTCAGTTCCTGAAGTTCCAGATATTTCTTGCTTGCCATTTTTCTAAGTTAATATTGTGAGGACGAAATGATATTAAAGCTTACCAAATCATCAGAATGTCACCATATCAGGGCGCACGGTCAGCCTCGTCAAAACTGGGAGCTTTTGTGCAGCCAAACGGAGTGCTTCTTGTGCAATTTCTTGGCTGACGCCGTCAATTTCAAACATGATGCGGCCCGGAGCAACCATTGCTACGTAATGATCCAAAGAACCCTTACCCTTACCCATCCTCACCTCCTGCGGTTTGCGGGTGATAGGCTTATCTGGGAAGATGCGAATCCAAACTTGACCCTCCCTTTTCATGTAACGGGTCATTGCGATACGAGCGGACTCAATCTGACGGTTGGTGATTCGGCCACCTGTGATTGCTTTCAGGCCGTAAATACCGAAGGAAACGACACTTCCCCTTACGTCCATTTTCTTACGGACGGGCTTCTGCTGTTTGCGATATTTCGTGCGTTTAGGCTGTAACATCTTTCTTCTTTTATGAAATCCAGCTTATAATTGCAAGCCGGGTTAAAAATCTGGATCGGAATATCTCAAATCACCCACTGAGACCCCTCCGAAAAAATCGGCGGCGAAGGTACTACGAATTATTTGAAATATTACTTGCTATCTGATTGAAAATTATTTGCGACGGCCTCCGCCGCCGCCAGCTCCACCTGCGCCACCTGCGCCTCGGCCAGCGCCACCACCGCCTTCACGACGACCACCGCCGCCAGCGCCACCACCATCGCGGCGACCACCGCCGCCGCCGCCATCCCTGCGGCCACCACCGTCACGGCGACCACCGCCATCACGACGGCCTTCGTTGCGGCCACCGCCACCTTCGCCACCTTCGCCTACGCGCTCCTTCTTTTGAAGGCCAGCGTTGGGTGAAAGGTCACGCTTGCCGTAAACTTCGCCTTTACAAATCCAGACCTTTATACCAATTTTGCCATAAACCGTTTGAGCTTCGCTCAAGAAGTAGTCAATATCGGTACGGAAAGTGTGCAATGGTGTACGGCCATCTTTGTACTCTTCAGTACGTGCCATCTCAGAACCAGCCAAGCGGCCAGAAATACGGACTTTGATGCCTTCGGCACCTGCACGAACCGTTGATTGTATCGCCATTTTAATGGCACGACGGTAGTTGATACGTGCCTCTATCTGCTTGGCGATAGACTCGCCCACAATAGAAGCATCCAATTCTGGCTTGCGTATCTCTACGATGTTTATCTGAACCTCTTTGTTGGTCAGCTTGCGAAGCTCCTCACGAATCTTGTCCACCTCTTGGCCACCCTTACCGATGACGATACCAGGACGGGAAGTATGGATAGTAACCGTGATGCGCTTTAGTGCACGCTCAATGATAACCCTTGCGATGCCGCCTTTGGCGATACGAGCTTTGAGGTAGATGCGGATTCTTTCGTCCTCAACTACTTTGTCACCGTAGTCCTTGTCGGCATACCAGTTGGAGTCCCAACCTCTGATGATACCTAAGCGATTTCCAATCGGATTAGTCTTCTGACCCATTATTTTAGCTATTAATGATTGCTTGAAATTTGGATTAACCTTCGGCTTCTGCCTCGTTGGTCGCAAGGTCACGCTCTAATGGAGTTTTGTTTTCCACTATCAGCGTTACGTGGTTGCGGCGCTTGTGAATGCGGGCGGCACGACCGTGGGTAGCTGGGCGGAATCGCTTCAACATGGCAGCCTCGTCGCAGAATATCGTCTTGACGATGAGGTTGTAGTCATCAGCGCTCTCAGCACCATCTAATTTGTATTCCCAGTTGGCAATGGCCGACAGCAGGAGCTTTTCGAGCCAAGTGCCAGCCTCGTTCTTGGTGTAGCGAAGGATGCTCAACGCATCGCCTACTTTCTTGCCACGGATATTGTTTACCACCAACCGCATCTTGCGGGGCGACATCGGGCAATTCTTTATTTTGGCTACTGCTTCCATTTTCTATTTGTTGTACTGTTTCAGTCTCAAAAAATGATTGGCAAAAAATTCAAACCTTACGGTCTTTATCCCTTGCGGTGACCAGCGTGGCCACGGAAGTTGCGGGTTGGTGAAAATTCGCCCAATTTATGTCCCACCATTGGCTCAGTGACGAACACCGGGATGAAGTTCTTGCCATTGTGCACAGCAATCGTTTCACCCACCATGTCTGGAATAATCATCGAAGAACGTGACCAGGTCTTGATGACCTGCTTGCGGGATGCGCTCTTCGCCGCTTCTACTTTCTTCAACAACTTGAAGTGAACATAAGGCCCTTTTTTAATCGAACGAGGCATTGCTTTATGATTTTAAGGTATTGATTTTCAAGAGGTTCCGAAAAACCTCAAGCCTCAACATCCTTAGTTAGTTGTTTTTCTGCGAGAAATGATGAGTTGCGTTGATGGTTTCTTCTTGTTGCGAGTCTTGGCGCCCTTAGCGAATTTACCCGTGCGTGAGCGTGGGTGTCCGCCTGATGCACGACCTTCACCACCGCCCATCGGGTGGTCAACTGGGTTCATTGCAACACCCCTTACCCTTGAGCGCTTGCCAGACCAGCGCTTTGCGCCAGCTTTACCCAAGGTCACGAGACCGTGGTCAGGGTTTGAACATGTTCCCATCGTGGCACGGCAAGTCAAAAGCACCCGGCGAGCTTCGCCAGAAGGCAATTTGATAACTGCGTAGCGCTCCTCACGGCCCATCATGGTAGCAGAAGTACCAGCGGACCTTACCAGTGCAGCGCCTCTGCCTGGCGTCAACTCAATGGCGTGTATTGAAGTACCAAGGGGAATATCCTTCAAGAAAAGGCAGTTGCCCGTATTTGGGGCAGCTTTAGTGCCTGACATTACCTGCGTGCCTACCTTCAAGCCATGTGGTGCAAGGATATAGCGCTTCTCACCATCGGCATAGGAAATCAATGCAATGAAAGCCGAGCGGTTCGGGTCGTACTCGATGGTCTTCACCGTGCCGGGGATATTGTCCTTGTCACGCTTGAAGTCAATGATACGGTAGCGACGCTTGTGACCGCCGCCTATTTGGCGCATGGTCATCTTACCAGAGCTATTGCGGCCACCCGTCTTGCTAATGGAAGACAAGAGGCTGCGCTCCGGCGTATCCGTCGTGATTTCGTCCCTTGAAACACCTACCTTGAACCTGGTGCCGGGCGTTATCGGATTGTATTTTTTCAGTGCCATTTTAGGTTGCTATTTTATGCTTCGCCGTAGAAGTTGATGGTTTCACCTTCAGCCAAGGTCACAACTGCTTTTTTGAAGCTGGATACCCGACCCTTGATTGCATTTCGACGGGAGTTCCTGCTTTTTGCCTTGGAAGGCATAATCAGGGTGTTCACTGCCTCCACCTCAACGTTGTACGTTTCAGCGACCGCCTTCTTGATTTCAATCTTGTTGGCATCCTTGTTCACCACAAAAGTGTAGCGGCCTTTCTTCTCAGAAAGGAAGTCTGCTTTTTCCGTGATGATGGGCTTAATTAAAATTCGCTTTGCCATTTCTATTGGATTCTATCTTGATGATATTGCCGAATTGCGCCGGCGTTATCGAATCAAAGGCTTTCTACAATTTTTGCGATGGAACCTTCCGACAATATCAAGGTATTGCTGTGAAGGATTTCGTACGTATTCAGGTCTTGTGCCCTCGAAACGGCAGCCTTTGGCAGGTTGCGGCTCGACAGATAGACGTTCTTCTCGTAGTCGTTGGTCACCAAGAGTGATTTCTGGTCGAGCAAGTTCAATGACTTGAGCATACCCAAATAAGTCTTGGTTTTTGGTGAATCAAAGGAAAAGTCTTCCATTATGATGATTTGACCATTAGCAGCTTTGGAAGAAAGTGCAGACAGACGAGCAAGGCGCTTGACCTTCTTGTTCACTTTCTCGCTGTAATCCCTTGGTTTCGGTCCGAAAACACGGCCACCACCTTTGAACAGCGGGCTGTTGATGTCACCTTTACGGGAGCCACCAGTGCCTTTTTGCTTGTGCAATTTGCGAGTTGAACCAGAGATTTCGCTCCGCTCCTTCGACTTGTGCGTTCCCTGGCGCTGGTTGGCCAAATAGGCCTTAACGGCGAGCCAAACGGCATGCTCATTCGGCGTAGCGCCAAATACTGCATCTGGAAGTTCTACCGACTTGCCAGTCTTTTCGCCTTTGATATTCAAAACTTCGAGTTTCATAACTATGAAGTCATTAATTGCTTGAAAAATTAACCTTTGAAGGTTGAGATTACTGCTGCTTCTTTTCGATTACGACAAACGAGCCGTTATGACCAGGAATTGCACCTTTGATAAGGATAAGGTTACGCTCTGCGAAAACCTTTACCACTTTCAGGTTCTTTACCTTCACATTATCGGTTCCCATTCGGCCTGCCATCCGCATGCCCTTGAATACCCTTGATGGGAAGGACGAAGCGCCAATAGAACCAGGTGCACGAAGCCTGTTATGCTGACCGTGGGTACTGCCGCCAACACCACCGAAACCGTGGCGGCGAACTACACCTTGGAAGCCCTTACCTTTGGTTACACCAGATGCGTTCACTGTGTCACCTTCGTTGAAAAGCTCTTCAACCCTAACGAGGTCGCCAATGCTTTTCGATACTGCGTTGAAGTCACGGAACTCCACCAATTTTTGCTTGGGAGCAGTCTTTGCTTTTTCAAAGTGCCCCATCATCGGTTTCGTCGTGTTCTTGACCTTGGCATCGCCAAAGCCCAACTGCAATGCAGTATAACCGTCGGTACCTTCGTTCTTAACCTGTGTTACCACACAAGGTCCAGCTTCGATTACTGTGCAGGCGATGTTTTTACCAGTTGCATCAAAAATGCTGGTCATGCCTACTTTCTTTCCGATTATGCCATTCATCGGGCAGAATTTTTTATGGTTTGCTGGCTGCTTGTTTTGAGCAAAGTCTTTGAGAATCAGCACAAAACCAACAACAAACAAGTTATTGACAAATATTGTCCGACATATTGAAACCATGGCGGAGTACACCATTGGAAATCAATTAGGCCGAAGACGTTAGTCGGGCAAACCATGCGGTTTGGCCCATGCTTATTTTAGGCGGAATTACGTCAACTTTACCTGAATATCCACACCACTCGGAAGTTCCAGTTTGGATAACGCATCGACTGTCTTCTGGGTAGGAGTATAAATCTCAATCAGTCGCTTGTGGGTGCGTAGCTGGAACTGCTCACGAGATTTCTTGTTGACGTGCGGCGAGCGCAGGACGGTAAAAATCTCTTTCTTCGTGGGCAGCGGAATCGGACCAGTCACGACAGCACCGCTTGAGCGTACTGTTTTAACGATCTTCTCCGTTGATTTGTCCACCAAATTGTGGTCGTAGGAACGGAGCTTGATTCTAATTTTTTGATTCATGCCTAATTAAAATTGATAATCTCTAAGTGAAAAATTTGCCCGCTCTAAAGGGCTTTTTCCTAAGAGCGGGCAAAGATAAGAACTTTTATGCTTTCACCAAGCCTTTTGCTTTTTCTATTACATCTTGTGCAATATTTTTTGGCGCATCTTGGTAATGCGAGAATTCCATGGTCGAACTTGCACGGCCAGAGGTGATAGTACGCAGTTGTGTGACGTATCCGAACATCTCGGAAAGCGGTACTTCTGCTTGAATTGCAATGGCACCACCTGTGCGCTGCTCCTGACCTTTCGGCAAACCACGGCGACGGTTCAAGTCGCCGATAACTGGACCAGTGTACTCTTCTGGCGTGATAACCTCCAGTTTCATGATAGGCTCCTGAATTACTGGCTGGCACTTTGGCGCAGCTTCTCGGAATCCTTCCTTGGCACAAAGTTCAAAAGCGATTGGCTTCGAGTCCACGGCGTGCATGGAGCCGTCAGTCACCCTCACTTTCATGCTTTCGATATTGTAACCTGCCAAAATCCCGTTGTCCATCATGGCATTGAAACCGTCTTTGATTGGCTTCTGGTAGTTCTTGTCAATTGCACCACCAACGATGCCCCAATCGAACTGAAGCCTCGTTTTGCCACTCTTAAAATCTTCTGATTCCAAAAATTCTGCGTCGGAAGGGCCGAGCGTGAATTCCATGTCGGCAAAGAGGCCAGAACCACCCGTTTGCTTTTTCAAACGCTCACGGTGTTGAACAGTCTTGGTCAGGCATTCTTTGTAGTTCACCTGTGGCTGGCCTTGGTTGCACTCAACCTTGAACTCCCTGCGGAGACGGTCAACAATGATTTCCAAGTGAAGTTCGCCCATACCACTGATGATGGTTTGGTTGGTGTCCTTGTCGAATTTAACCTTGAAGGTTGGGTCTTCCTCAGCCAGCTTGTTGAGCGCAAGGCCAAGTTTGTCCATATCCTTCTGGGACTTTGGTTCAACGGCGATACCAATTACCGGGTCGGGGAACTTCATGCTCTCCAACACGATTGGATGCTTCTCGTCGCAAAGCGTATCACCTGTGCGAAGGTCTTTGAAACCTACGGCGGCAGCGATGTCGCCAGCCTCTACCCTATCAATTGGGTTTTGCTTGTTGGCGTGCATCTGATACAACCTTGAAATACGCTCCTTCTTATCAGAACGAGTGTTCAGCACGGAATCACCAGCATTCAAAGCACCCGAATAGACACGGATGAAACAAAGGCGACCTACATAAGGGTCGGTAGCAATTTTGAACGCAAGTGCCGTGAAAGGCTCAGACGATACTGGCTGGCGGCTTTCCTCCGCCTCCGTATCTGGGTTAATGCCGATGATAGCATCAACGTCAGCAGGTGATGGCAGGTAGGTACAAACGGAGTCAAGCATTGCCTGTACACCTTTGTTCTTGAAAGCAGAGCCGCAAAGAATCGGCGTGATGCTCATATTAACTACCGCTTTGCGAAGCGCCGCACGGATTTCATCAGGTGTGATAGTATCCGGGTCTTCGAAATACTTCTCCATGATAGCATCGTCGTACTCGGCAGCAGCCTCCAACATCTTCAAACGATATTCAGCCACAACATCCTTGATGTCATCTGGAATCGGAACAACCTTGTAGGTCATGCCTTGGTCTTCCTCGTTCCATATCCAACCTTCGTTTGTGATAAGGTCAACAACGCCCTTGAACGTCTCTTCTGCTCCAATCGGAACTTGGAGAGGAACTGCACGTGCGCCAAGCTTGGTCTTCACGTCGTTCACAACGTTGAAGAAATCGGCACCGCTGCGGTCCATTTTGTTCACGAAACCAATACGTGGCACTTTGTAGCGGTCCATTTGACGCCAAACCGTTTCCGATTGCGGCTCTACACCAGACACTGCGCAAAAAAGCGCAACTGCACCGTCGAGTACGCGCAGCGAGCGCTCTACTTCCACGGTAAAGTCAACGTGGCCTGGTGTGTCAATGATATTAACAGTATAGGTATCGCCTGCCCACTTCCATTCGGTCTTGGTAGCGGCAGAAGTAATGGTGATACCACGCTCCTGCTCCTGCTCCATCCAGTCCATGGTGGCAGCGCCGTCGTGAACTTCTCCAATTTTGTGGGTCATGCCGGTGTAATAGAGAACCCGCTCGGTAGTGGTTGTCTTACCGGCATCAATATGAGCTGCAATCCCGATGTTTCGGGTAAATTTAAGATCTCTTACCATGACTAAATCCCTATAAGGGTTTTGAAAATGAATCGCAAAAAGCCTTGCAAAAGAATCCCACTTGGCACTGATAAATCAGTGCTTGGAATTCAATATTTCACAGGACGAAATCTTGCGAAGGAGCTATCTATAGGTCATAAAAATCAAGTACGGAAGTGTGCAAATGCGCGGTTTGCTTCGGCCATGCGGTGCATGTCCTCCTTACGCTTGACGGCTGCACCTTCGCCCTTGCTTGCTGCAATGATTTCAGCAGCGAGTTTTTCGGCGAAGCCTTTGCCGCTGCGCTCACGTGCGAAACGGATAAGCCATTTCATGCCAATGGAAACTTTGCGCTTTGCACGGATTTCCTGTGGAATCTGGAAAGTGGCACCCCCTACCCGGCGGGCCTTTACCTCCACTTGTGGCATCGCGTTGTTCAATGCTTTCTTGAAAACCTGGTGCTCGTCCTGCTTCAAGCGGTCGGCCACCATGTCCATGGCATCGTAGAAAAGGGTGAAGGCAGTGGACTTCTTGCCGGACAACATCATGTTGTTCACGAACTGCGTAACCACTATATCGCTGAACCGGGGATCCGGCAACAGAATTCTTGGCTTCGGTTTATGCTTCCTCATCTTGAGAAAATTATATTATTAAGAAAACCTTTTTGATTTTGATGCTTCGGCTTGGCCCTCTGCGAATCAAGCTACAACCCGACTGCAAACTGCCAACTGCCAACCGCTTATTTCTTCTTGCCGCCCTTGGTTGGTGCTGCTGCTGCTTGACCTGGCTTCGGACGCTTGGTGCCGTATTGGCTCCGGCTCTTCTTCCGGTTGTTCACGCCAGCTGTGTCAAGTGCGCCACGCACGATGGTGTAGCGTACACCGGGAAGGTCTTTTACCCTGCCGCCACGTACCAGCACGATGGAGTGCTCTTGGAGGTTGTGGCCTTCACCAGGGATGTAGGCAATGATTTCTATCTGGTTGGTCAAACGAACCTTCGCTACTTTGCGAAGCGCCGAGTTCGGCTTCTTTGGTGTGGTCGTGTACACACGGGTGCAAACGCCACGCCGCTGAGGGCATGCGCCCAATGCACGTGACTTGCTAGCGACCACAACTTTCTCTCTTCCTTTACGGACTAATTGATTGATGGTTGGCATATAATGCTGATAATTTTCCCGCTTTTTCTTGCTTCAATCAGTGAAAAACACACAGCTCAAGGCATCTTTGACTGATTTACTCCCACTCAAAAGGAGGGTTTTAAAAAAGCGAGCGCAAATGTAGCGCTTTTTAGCTATTCCTTGGTATCGTACACCAAAAATAATTTTGTCTTGACTCGTACAGAATTTATGCAATGCTCACCGTTTTCAGCAAACGATCATTTGGCTAAAATTTTCCGAATCAGAAACCTCTTGCTCGCCCGCTTTGATTTGGTTTCAAATTGCGGCTACGCAATAAAAAAAATCTTTTTGGCCTTTCGAAGTTCGCAGTAGGTTTGACACCAAAAAACATTCATCTCATCAAAACAGCACCATGCAAAAATCAGTGTTTTTCCTACTCCTCACCTTGTTTATCTCTTGCAAAAACGACAAACAGGTCGCCGACACCATCCTGCTAAATGGCAATATATATACGGTGGACGAAGCCCATCCCTCCGCCGAAGCATTGGCCATTAAAGACGGCTTAATACTCCAATTGGGAAGAAATGCCGACATTGAAATGCTGAAGGGCGAGAAAACGCAAGTGATTGACCTAAAAGGCCAATTCGCCATGCCCGGATTCATCGAGGGCCACGGCCATTTCAGCGGCATGGGCTACAGCCTCATTGACCTGAATTTTTTGAAGTCAAAAAACTGGGACGATATCGTGCAGGCCGTAGGCGAAGCCGCCAAAAAAGCCAAGCCCGGCGAATGGATTGTAGGTCGTGGTTGGCACCAGGAAAAATGGGACAAGGCGCTCGAACAACACGTGCAGGGCTACCCATACCACGACCACCTGAGTGAGGTTTCACCGAACAACCCCGTGGTGCTGCGCCATGCCAGCGGCCATGCGCTCATGGCCAATAAGGCCGCTATGGATGCCGCAGGCATTTCAAAGGAAACCCCTGACCCTTCTGGCGGGCATATCGTGCGCAGCCCGGACGGCGAGGCCATTGGCGTGTTCGAGGAGCGGGCGATGTCGGCCATTGCCAAGGTGCATGAGGAATACTTAGCCACCCTTTCGCCGGAGGCGCAACTCGAACGCTGGAACAATGGCATCGAGATTGCGCAGCAGGAATGCCTAAAGCACGGCATCACAAGTTTTCAAGATGCTGGTTCGCATTTCGATGAAATTGAAAGGTACAAAAAAATGGCCGATGAAGGCAAGTTGCGCCTCCGCCTGTGGGCGATGGTGCGGCAATCCTCCGAGGAATTGTCTAAAGGGCTCAACAGCAACTACCCTATCATAAATGTAGGCGACCGTCACTTCACTTGCCGTGCCATCAAGACCGACCTTGACGGGGCGCTTGGCAGCTATGGTGCTTGGTTGCTCGCACCATACAATGACAAGCCCGGCTTCGAAGGCCAAAACACAACAACCATCGAGGAAGTGAAGGCCATTGCAAAGCTGGCTTTTGACAAAAAAATGCAGCTCTGCGTGCATACTATCGGCGACCGGGCCAACCGGGAACTGTTGAACATCATGGAGGAAATCACAAAGTCTGGTGGAAAGCCGCTCAACGACCTCCGGTGGCGCAGCGAACACGCCCAGCATATTGACCCTGCGGACATTCCACGCTTTGCGCAGCTCGGCGTCATCGCTGCCATGCAGGGCGTGCATTGCACGAGCGATGCGCCGTTTGTGGTAAAAAGATTGGGAGAAGAAAGGGCAAGGACAGGTGCCTACCCTTGGCAAAGCCTCCTCAAAGCAGGGGCCATCGTCGGCAATGGGACAGACGTTCCTGTGGAGGATGTGTCGCCCATTGAATCCTTTTACGCCAGCGTGACCCGGAAGCGGCACCAAGCCAGCAACACGGGTCTCGAATTTTTCCCCGAACAAAAAATGACCCGAGCACAGGCCATCAAGAGCTATACCCAGGCCAATGCATACGCTGCTTTCGAAGAAGAATGGAAGGGCACGCTGACGCCCGGCAAGGTTGCTGACATCGTCGTTCTGTCAAATGACCTACTCAACTGCACGGATGGCGAGATTTTGGGAACGAAAGTGGTAATGACGATGGTGGGGGGAAAGGTCTTGTTCGAAGGAAAATAGGCGTCCAATTTCCCCATCAATTGACCAATAATGTTGGAATCACATTTGGCCTAAAACAGCGACAGCGACCACCTTTGCAGGTAGTCGCTGTCGCTTTTAGGAAGAAGTTTTCTAAAATTTAATCCTTGCTAATCACCAGCTTCTGCTCGAAGCGGTTCTCGCCAACTTTCACGTTGACGAAGTAAAGTCCGTTGCCGAGGCCGCTGATGTCAATCCGGTCGTTGACATAACCCAAGGCATCGTATTTCCTCATCATGACTTTTTGACCCAATGCGTTGATGATTTCAAGCGAAATCTCTTGGCCTTCGGCTACATCAGAAAGTTTGAAGTTGAAGTCGTGACTGGCCGGGTTCGGCACGATTTCAAAGTTGGGCTTTTCAGCAACACCTGCGCCGTTGGCGAAGTCCAATCCATACTCGTTGATGAGCTTTTCAATCTCCGAGAAATCAGGCACCACATTGTCGCAAGCGATTGCCGTTTGGTCGCCGAAATAGCTATTCAAGCTAAGGAGCGACTGGTTCAGCGCAGTTCCGTAAATTACCCTTTGCCCAATAGTAAGGGTTTGCGCATAATTCAGGTAAGTGTTCACCAAGTCCTGCAAACCACCGATGGTAAAAGGCGCAAAGTGCTCCACGCCAGCGGCATCAAAGAAATGAAGACGGCAAACACCACCAATGGGACAATAAACAATGCAAGGATGCAGATCAATGCAGCCCAAGTCTTGGTTGCGGATATTGGTCCTCGTAAGACCGTTGTACTGCTGATTGTAGCGGATGTTCAGCTCCAATGCGATGGCGTTTGCGGCCAGTGCATTTTTGAGGCCACCCACACCCATTGGGTTACAGCCCGTGCAGTTGGTCTGCTGGCAATTGGCTAAAACAGAAGGGCCGCCCGTACCTGGCATCATGTTCATCACGCACTGCGCATCGGTGAGGGTGATGGAACGGTTGGAGCCACCAATCAGCACTGGGCCGCTGTTGAGCAGGGTCATGATAACCGAGAGGTCAGAAGTTGCCGCAGGCACCGTATTGCCTGGTGCGCCGCCTTCAATGCCCCAGTCGGCCATAGAGAAGGTGGCCAATGGCTGGCAAGCACCTGAATAGGTTACTTCGCAAAGCGATGGATATGCGTTGCCGCAACGGTCGGCAATGCGGAAGTAGAAGGTACGGCCAAACGTAAAGTCACCGTCGCCATCAGGGTCTGAGCACTCCCAGAGGTCGGTGTAACTGTCCAATGTCACGAAAAGCTGGTCGCCAAAGCAAACATCGAAGTAGTTGCCAGCCTCAAGGAGCTCCTCAACCTTGGCATCGAAATCATAATCATCTGGGCAAGGCACATCCTCGATGCACTGGAGATTTCTCACGTCAACCGATATAGGGCTGTTGCCACCTTCGCAATTGCCCACTGGCGCTTGGTTGTCTTCGATGATATAGGTGAACTTCCACGGGCGGGCATGGCCCCCACAATCACGGTAAACATAGCTATAAGTGCGGGTACCAGTGCAGCCATTGCTTGAAATGCTCTGTGTCATCACCGGGTTGGAAACCTGGATTTGCTGGCCGCAATTGTCGAACAACACCTGCGGGAACGGAGCCACAGCATAGGCCAAGCAGCTTACAATATTCACTTCGTCTGCTGGCGCAAAGAAGTCAGCGCTGTAAAGAAAAAGGTAGGTCTTGCTCCAATTGTGGGTATTACCCTCGCAGTCTGTATAGGTCCAAGTATAGGAGCGGCTGCCTTCGCAACCACTTGCGTTGGTGGAGCTTGCAGGGAACGGTCCAGCCGGGTTGAGCAGTCTGCCACAGTTGTCAAATACAATGGGAGGTGTAGGCAATAAAGCATTGATAGGGCACTGCACTGAAACCACCTCGCTTGCAGGTACTAAAAAGTCGAGGTATTCCGTATGGTAATTGAACTGCCAAGTAGCTGTGTTTCCTTCGCAATCCGTGTAGGTGAAATAATACACACGGTCGCCCTCGCAAGCATTCTTTGGCGTGGAAGTGATGACTGGCGTCAGCACCTCGCCACAGTTGCTCAATACGACCGGTGGTGTTGGCACCACGTCTGTTTGGTCTGGGCAAGCAACTGTTGTGCCGCCGTTGGGTGTAGCAATGGTAAATGGCTGGCGTTCAATGGTATAGACGAAGCTCCAAGTTGCCGTGTTGCCTTCGCAATCCGTGTAAGTCCAGGCGTAGGTGCGGGTACCTTCGCAAGTGAGCGGGTTCGGGTTGTTTGTCACGACCGGGCCTGTTGGCGTCAGCGTCTCACCGCAGTTGCTGAGTACAACAGGCGGTATTGGTTGTGTAGCGTTTGCTGGGCAATTGACCGTTGCAGCGCCATTGGCGGGCACGGTGAAGGGTAGGCGCTCAATGGTATAGACGAAGCTCCAAGTAGCCGTATTGCCTTCGCAATCAGTGTAGGTGAATGCGTAGGTGCGAGTGCCTTCACTAGTAAGGTTAGTCGGGT
>JANPLH010000625.1:0-13430 GCA_031426435.1 Saprospiraceae bacterium
TTGCTTGCCATCGCAGCCGCAAACTGGGCGATATTCACGGGTGCATGCCTTATTGGGGTCAATTTTGTTGGGGTCAATGCAGTCATTGCACTCACCGGGGGTGGTTTTCATCACACCTGCATGGGCGGCTGTGCAAGCATTGCCGTAGGTGATGCCATTGCAGCCACATACTGGGTCGTATTGCATCGTGCACATCCCCGCTGGGTTGATTTTCTTGGGGTCAATACATTCCCCGCATATTCCAGCGGTGAAATATTGGACACCGGCCCTTTCTGCCTCGCATTGATTGCCGTAGGTAGTGCCATCGCAGCCGCAAACTGGTTGGTACTCCTCCGTGCAAGCCCGTTGAGGGTCGGTCTTTTTTTTGTCAACACAAACCGTAGTTTGCTTTCCGTCGCTTGGACTTTGCGCCTGCTTGCAGGTGCTGGACAAGAACAATGTGCCAACAAGCACGAAGATTAAAGTAGGGAGGTATTTCATAATGGTTGGTTTGAACTGTGAACTGTGAACTGTGAACTGTGAATCTAGGCACAGTTCACAGTTTGCTAAAAAGCTTTTTACCAAAAACGAAATATTTCAAGACGATGCTGCCCGGCAGGATGCCATTGCGGTTAGGCTGCGGTGATATTCGGATGCGGTCAAGCAGCAGCTCCAGTTCCAGCCGTTTCTTGATGAATAGTACGAGCGCCAGGAAAAATGAGAAAAACGCACCTATAACTGCTTGGGCATGGAGCCATTTTGCTTGCATCAAAAAATTGAAGGCTGCCAAAGTGTCCATCATCAATCGAAGCGGCAGCAGGAAGGCCAGTTTGATGACGCCTTCATTCTTCAATAAGGTGTAGTAGCTGTTGCGGAAGTTCAGGTAAGTCTTGTAGGGCGAATGGTACCCCAAGGTGCCGCCCCCATGGTGGAATACGGTTGACCTTGGCGTATACATGACTTTATAACCCGCCCTTTTGAACCGCCAGCAAAGGTCTATTTCTTCCAAGTGAGCAAAAAAGTCGTTGTCGAAGCCACCAAAACCGTGATACAAAGGGGTCCTTACCATCATGCAGCAGCCTGATGCCCAGAAGATTTCAACGGCATTGTCGTATTGGCCATTGTCTTTTTCAACGGTGTCGAAAATGCGGCCACGAGCAAAAGGGTAGCCCAACGAATCAATCCAGCCACCTGCGGCACCGGCGTACTCAAAGTATTCAGGCTTGCCCAATGCCCTTATTTTCGGCTGGAGCGCTGCTATGGTGCTGTCTTTTTCCATTGCTTCCACCAATGGTTCCAGCCATTTGGGGGATACCTCCACATCTGAATTTAGCAGCACAAAATAGTCTTCGTCTAGGTCCTGCAAGGCAAGGTTATAGCCCTTTGAGAAGCCAAAATTTTCACGAAGCTGTATGATTTTGACCTGTGGGAAATGCTTTTTGAGGAAGGCCACCGAGTCGTCCTTGCTAGCATTGTCAGCGACATAAATCCGGCAATTCGGATAGGATGTGGCAACGACTGATGGCAGGTGCTTTTCGAGAAAACTGCGGCCATTGTAATTTAAAATGACCACGCCCACCGAAGGCAATTCCAAGTTTTGCCACGCAACCACTTGTTCCTCAGCGCTTTGTAAAATGCGCTCCGCAACTGTTTGGTCGTGGGCAATCTGAGCCTTTAGCGCTTCCAAGTCCTTCAGCTCGGCATCGGGCCGTATGAACTCAACCAATTCTATGGTCAATTCGTCTTCGTAAATGGCCTTTTTGAAGTCAAAAATATTGACCTCAACGGTGCGGTTTTGGTATTTTTTGAGCGTAGGCCGTTTGCCGATGTACAACATGCCTGGCAGGCGAAGGCCGTCATAGTTTGCGAAGCAAGCATAGACCCCGTCGGGGGGGATGAGCTTGTTTGATTCCTTGATTTCAAGGTTAGCAGTCGGGTAGCCAATGGTGGTTCCTATCTGTTGGCCTTTGACCACTTTGCCCGTTAGGGTAAAATAGCCACCGAGCAACCTCGCTGCGCCTGCCACATCTGCCGACTCCACGGCCTCCCGGATACGGGTAGAACTCACCGCCAATTCGTCCACCTCTGCCTTTTCAATTTCCACCACCTTGTAGCCAAAGCTGCGCTCGTACCAACGCAGGAAGTTGATGTCGCCTTGGCGGTTCATGCCAAAGCGGTGGTCGTAGCCAATGACAATATGCTTTGGCTCGAACCTCCCCACGAGGAAGCGCTGGATATACTCGTCGGCACTCAGTTGAGAGAACTCAAAGGTGAATGGAACGATGACGAGGTGGTCAATGCCCGTTTTTTCCAGTAGGGCAATTTTTTCCTCGGTGCTGGTAAGGAGCTTGAGGGTATCGTCTTTTGGATAAATAATTTGACGGGGGTGCGGGTGAAAAGTGATGATGATACTTTCACCGCCAGTGGCAAGGGCCAAATCCTTGACCTTCTTGATAATCTTGTGATGACCACTATGCACACCATCGAAAGAACCGATAGTGATCACTGCATTCCTGAACTGAGGCAGGTTGTTGAGGTCCCTGTGCAATTTCATGGAGGCAAAAGTAACAGGTTTTCGGATTTCGCCCCGACCAAGGTCGAGGTAATTCTGATTTCGGTCTTGGAGTCGCCCAAAATGCAGAAAAGTATCCGCTGGCAAGCATGCTGTCTTGCGACCTTTTGGTTCCAAAAATGCGCATTCGGTCCCAACTTTCACCGAAACCAATTTGAAACCGTCGTTCGAGGTAGTTAAAACTGCAATGCGAAATCATGTTACATTTGCGCTCCAAAAAAAAGGAAAGTGATGGAAATTGACAAACAACAAATCGTTGATGCATTGTACCGGGTTAAAGACCCTGCCACTGGCAAAGACCTTATCGCTGCCCGCATGGTCGAAAACCTGCAAACGGAGGGGCGAAACGTCAATTTCAACCTGGTACTGCCTTCCTTGAACAGCCCCCACAAAGCGAACTTGATTTTTGATTGCGTAGCAACGATAAAGGAGGTTTATTCTGATGCAAACGTGAATGTCCACGTGGTGGCCAAAACGCCCAGCTCAAAAGAAAGCAGCAGCAGCGTGCCTCAAATCAAAAATATCATTGCGGTCGCCTCCGGCAAAGGGGGGGTCGGCAAATCAACGGTCTCCGTCAACCTGGCTTTGGGGTTGAAACGGTTGGGGGCCAAGGTCGGGTTGATTGACGCTGACCTATATGGCCCCTCCATCCCGACCATGCTCGGCCTGCAAGGGCAGCGGCCCCGCATCCAGGAGATGCATGGACAACCTAAAATCATCCCATTGATGGCCTTCGACATTCCAGTGATGTCCATTGGATTCATCATTGAACCAGAGCAGGCGGTGGTACTTCGAGGGCCAAGGCTGGGCGCCATTATCAAACAATTTTTCAATGACGTGGTTTGGCCCGACCTCGATTACCTCGTGGTAGACCTGCCGCCCGGCACTGGCGATATACAACTGACACTGGTGCAAACCGTGCCTGTCACTGGTGCCGTGATGGTGACAACCCCACAAGACGTTGCCATTGCTGACGCCATCAAAGCCATGAACATGTTCCTGATGCCATCGGTTGATGTACCGATTTTGGGCGTGGTGGAAAACATGTCCTGGTTCACGCCTGAAGATTTGCCTGAAAAGAAATATTTCATTTTTGGGCAAGGTGGTGGCCAACGGTTGGCACAAATGAGCGAGTCGGTACTGCTGGGGCAAGTACCCATCGTTCAGGGCATACGGGAAGGTGGCGACGGTGGCAAGCCCGTGGTGACAAACCCACAATCGCTTGTGGCTGAGGCATTTATGAAAATAGCAGAAAATACCATAAGGCAAGTTGCTGTGCGCAATGAGTTTAAGGAACCTACGAAAGTCGTAAACGTATCCAATTGAGTCATGGCTTTGATTTTCAGGGATTATCGTACCAGTGATTTTGAGGCACTTGTGGAAATGGTGCTTGAACTTTACTCAAAGGACGGCTCCAAGCAGACCTCAATGAACGAAGCCAAAGTTGCGCTTACACTGAATCAACTTACGGTTGAAAACAATCTGGGCAGGCTCTTCATTTTTGAAAAAGAGGATATCACCGTTGGCTATTGCATCCTGAACCAATTCTGGAGCAATGAGTTTTCAGGCAATATCTTTTATGTGGACGAATTGTTCGTTTTGCCAGCATTCAGGGGAAGTGGCATTGGAGAGGCGTTTTTTCGTTTCATCGAGACCAACCCCGAAAATGATTTCGTAGCTTTCATGCTTGAAACAACGCCAGACAATGAAAAGGCCATCAACTTTTATCAGCGGATTGGCTTTGAAACACATCATAACCACATGATGTTCAAGAATTTAGAAAAATAATACCGCAATGTTGACTCAAGAAAAATCAGACCTTATTGCCAAAATCAATCTCGCCTTGGATGATGTTCGCCCCCATCTTAAAAGCGATGGCGGCGGCATTGAAGTGGTGGACGTAACAGACGACATGACCGTAATGGTCAAATGGCTTGGCAACTGCGAAAACTGCAACATGACGTTAATGACCATGCGTGCAGGCATCGAAGTGGCTATCAAGAACAAGATTCCATCCATCCAAAACGTAGAAGCTATTAACTAAATAGAAATTGGGAATTGGAAATTGGGAAATTGAAACAGGAATCCCCCAATTCTCCATTTCCCAATTTCCAATTTCCCTATCAATGACCGAGGGCTCAAAAGTATATCCGCACGTAATACCGGACATGGAACAATGGCCGATTTACAAGCTATTGGCTGACCGAAAAAATCTAATTGAGGAAATAGACGATTATACTTTCCATCGCATTCTGAAACTTCACGGTGACGACCTCGACGACGTGATTGCCAAGACCGCTTACATGGAGCGCATCCGAATGAAGGAGGAGCCTTGGAAAGTTGACCCACCACAAGACAATGCTTTTTGGCGAAAAATCAGCAAAAAACTGTTTGGTAAGCCGGACGAACAAATCACTGATGAAGAGAAAAGGGCCAGAGAAGAAGGATTGCTCCGCAGGATAATCCATCGTTACAGCGATGAGATAGTAGGCACTTTCCGAATTCCAACTTTTCAATTTGCCCGGAAGTTTCTCACCGTGCTTTTCAACCGCCTACTGAACACCGCCGCAGGGCGGAACATGAAGCGGATATTTGGCACAAAATACAAGGTGTACGAGCGGTTGTTGACCAAGGGGGAGGTAGAAAAATTAAGGACATTGATGACCAAAGGCACTGTCGTCATTGTACCTACCCATTCCTCTAACCTTGACTCCATGCTGATTGGCTATGCCCTGGATACCATCGTCGGAATCCCCTCCTTTTGTTATGGTGCAGGCCTGAACCTTTATAATACAGGTTATACAGCCTATTTCATGAATCGCCTTGGCGCCTATCGGGTTGACCGTCGCAAGAAAAACACCATCTACCTCGAAACCCTAAAGGCGATGTCGAACCTTTCCATTCAGCGAGGCACAAACAACTTGTTCTTCCCTGGTGGTACCCGTAGCCGTTCCGGGGCATTGGAGGATAAGTTGAAAATGGGGTTGCTTGGCACTGCCGTAGAAGCGCAGCGCACCAACTACCAAAAAGGAAAAAACGAAAAGGTCTTCATCATACCATTGGTGTTGAGCTACCACTTTGTTTTGGAAGCCAAATACCTGATAGAACAACACCTTAGTTATATAGGTAAGGAGCATTATGTGCGCTCCAAAGACGAGTTTTATAGCTTGCGCAAAATCCTAAAATTTGGTTGGACATTCTTTTCTCAACCTTCCGAAATTACCCTTTCCTTTGGCAAACCATTGGATGTGATGGGCAATTTCGTGGATGACGAAGGCAATAGCTTTGACCGTTTCGGCCGCCAACTAAACCTGAATGAATATTTCCAAGCCGATGGAAATGTAACTGAAAACTTGCAGCGAGAGCAGGAATACACCATGATGCTTGCGGAGCGATTGGTGGAACGCTATCACAAAGAGAACATCGTGCTCACGAGCCATATCGTAGCATACGCCGCCTTCAACATTCTTCGCAGGTTACACTCGCACCTTGATTTGTTCGGGGTTTTGAGGTTGCCACCTGAAGATTTTGTTTTCCCAATGGACATAATGCTCGAAATCGTTTCACAGTGCAAGGAAATACTTATTGAAATGAACAAGCAAGGCAGGATTAAGCTGTCGAACCAAGTCTATTTCGAACCGGAAAAACTGCTAAAGGACGGGGTCCGAAACCTTGGCGTGTATCATATCGAAAAACCGCTGGTAATAGAGGATGGGAACCTTTCCAGCGAAGACTTCAAGCTCTTGTTCTTCTACCACAACCGATTGGACAATTACAAGCTCAACAAACAGTTCAACTGGAATACCATAAAGGAAAAACAGCAACTTGAAACTGCCTAATATTCACTCATTTTTAAAAAAAACGACCTATGAAAAAATGCCTTTACCTGCTCCTTCCTTTTTTGAGTTTCCTTGCTTGCAAAAGCGATACAACATCAACCAATCAAACAACTGAAGAAACCGCATCGGCTGTTGTTGACAATAGCATAACCTTGCCCAAAGGGTTTAAGGCCATTGTATTCGCCGAAAAATTAGGTGAGGGTGCCCGCCACCTCGCCGTGAATGCAAAAGGGGATGTTTATGTTCAAATGCATACACTTTTTGGTGGAAAAGGTATCGCAGCCCTCCGTGACACGAATGGCGATGGGCAAGCTGATAGGACCGAATATTTCGGCTCCAATGCTGGTACCGGCATGGATATTCAAGGCAATTACCTCTATTGTTCTTCTGACGATGAAGTTTACCGCTATGAATTGAAAACGGACTCACTGGTACCCGATGAAAATTCAAGGGTTTTGTTGGTTGGCGGGTTCCCAAAACAAAATGAGCATGCCTCCAAATCATTCACCTTGGACGACTCTGGTGGGATTTATGTCAATATCGGAGCACCGAGCAATTGCTGCCAAATAGATAACCGTGCAGCTGGTTCTCCAGGGCAAGATCCCTGTCCGCTGTTGGAAGGCCATGCAGGTATTTGGCGCTTTGATCTCAACAAAATTGCGCAGCAAGCAAAGGATGGCAAGCGCTACGCCTCTGGTATTCGCAATGCGGTTGCAATAACATGGAACACAGCAACCAATGGCCTTTTTGCGGTGCAACATGGCCGTGACCAATTGTCCGAGTTTTGGCCCAAACTTTACACGAATGAGCAGAACGCTGAACTGCCTGCTGAGGAATTTTTTCAAATCAGCGAAGGTGATTTTCTGGGTTGGCCCTATTGTTACTACGACCCCTCGCAAAACAAAAAACTACTTAACCCAGAATACGGTGGTGATGGCAAGCAAACGGGCCGCTGCAAAGACGCCAAAGACCCAATCGTGGCTTTTCCAGCGCACATGGCACCCAATGATGTATTGTTTTACGATGGCAAAACATTTCCTGAGCAGTACCAAAACGGCGCTTTCATCGCTTTCCATGGCTCCTGGAACCGGTCACCCAAGGAGCAAAAAGGGTTTTATGTGGTCTTCGTTCCGTTCAAGGATGGCAAGGTATCCGGACAATGGGAGGCATTTGCTGATGGATTCGCTGGTATAAAACCTGTGCCTTCGCCTGCCGATGCCAAACATAGGCCATGCGGTTTGGCCATAGGGCCAGATGGGGCGCTTTATGTAAGCGATTCGGTTGAAGGTAAAATTTGGAAGATTGTTTATGAAGAACAACGCTAAAATTGTGGTTGATATAAAAAGGGGGTCTGACCATCGAGTCAGACCCCCTTTTTCGTAGGGTATTCTTGAACAATTTTTGTATTGAGTCAAGTGTTGTAGCAGCTTATTTGAAAACGCCAATTCTGCCAGAGCCAATTGCGCTAAAGCAATGATGACCATTACATCTATGCTGTCTTCGCAAACAACAGAAACTTCTAAGGTGGATGGGGCTTTAAGTTAAAGCAAAGGAGGGCTTTGCAAGTGCTGTTCCAGTTAAAGTGATTCATGATGTTATTGTGTTTAAGAAGTAATTGCGATACGTGATTTTTGCTAACCAAGCAGCAGGATGAATCCTTGTGTCTTGCTCGGTTCTTTCCGAAATTTTGATACTGATGTTGACCTTCTCACAGGTCTATTGAGTTTGATGTTGAATCGTTAATTGGTGGTTTTGTCCAAGAAATCAGGGATACCATTTCCATTGTCGTCAATATCAGGCTTTCCATTCAGAACACCTGCTGTACCGTCAGCGTAAATAGATAGGTACAGGCTTAGTGCTTCATTCCCCAATTCAGGATGTCCACTTCGCTCCTTTTTATCTCCTTGAGTATATATGTGCCCGACCAATCGGTCGTCAAATCCATCGGCATTTGTGTCAACAAATAGGGATTTACCAAGTTTGTTGCCCCACTCCATTTGGTCACTGATGCCATCATTGTCGCTGTCTGAGTCCCAAAAATTGGGAACGCCGTCTTTGTCTTGGTCAAGCAGTATCATGTCAAAATCTGAGCGGCTGCTCCAAAATTTGGCATTACTTTTTTCAGTTAACGTCACCAAAGGCTTTGCTTCATACTCATCGTGAAATCCATTGTTGTTATCGTCTGTCCATTCATCCCAAGGGTCTAATATTCCGTCACCGTCCTTGTCAACCCCCGTAGCTTCAATCAGGTCGTTGATTCCATCACCGTCACTGTCCCTGTCCTGGTGGTTGGGAACAAGGTCGTTGTCAATATCTGCGGTAGTTTCAATTTCATCAGGGATACCATCGTTGTCATCATCCAAATCTTTGGTATCTGGAACGCCATCTTGGTCAAAATCAAAAACCAATTCAGGCTGCTTAGAAGCAGTTTCAACTTGGCAGTTCCAATTTAAGGTAGGTAATGCAAATAGCAGAGAAATGCAGATGCATGTTGATAGGTTTTGTTTAGTGTTCTGTGATTGCAACATATTTTCACAAAAAAGGGGATGGTCGTTATTCAATTAAATCCATGAAGCCCTCTTGAACATAAGTCAAACTGAAGGCTTATAGTAAAAGACAAATCAGTATGCACGAAGCATTGGCTCCGAAAAAAAAAATTGAATGGGTTAGAGACCAGGAAAAGAATCGTGAGAAGGAACATCGTTTAAAACAAAAACAATACCAAAAATCGTCACATTTCGACCGAACTATTTGAAAAAGTTTTTGTTGATTCAGTTAATATTTCGGAAAATTGCCCAAATATTTCACGAAAATTCTAATATTGAAATGCAGTTTGCCGTTAAACAGTCATAAAAAATTGTTTTTGAGACTCGTTAAAGCGTTAAGCCACTTTCCAAAACAATCCCTGAAGGTATCAGGGTAAATCTATTTCAAATCAATGAGAGCTTTAGTCATAACCCAGTCGATTACAAGAAGGGATGCAAAATCGCTTGAAAAGTACATGACAGAGGTTTCCCGCTACGATGTTCTGACGCCGGAGCAGGAAGTTGATTTTTTCAGAAAATACAAGGAGGGAAGCCTTGAGGCTTTTCAACGCATTGTGAATTGCAACTTGAAATTTGTGATTTCGGTTGCTAAACAATACCAGAATTGCGGTCTCACACTAGGCGACCTTATCAACGAAGGTAACCTCGGCCTCTTGAAGGCTGCGGAGCGATTTGATGAAACCAAAGGTTTCAAGTTTATTTCCTATGCCGTTTGGTGGATTCGCCAAAGCATCCTTCAAGCCATCGGCGAAAAGTCAAGGGAAATCAGAGTACCATTCAACCACCAATCCAACCTCATGCGAGTCATGCGCACCCGTGATGACCTAATGCAGGTGTATGAGCGGGAGCCTACCATGGAGGAAATAGCCGCAGTCGTAGAAATGACGCTCGACTCTGTTGAAAAATGCCTTTCTTCCAATGGCCGTTGTAGTTCTTTGGATGCTCCCATTGGCGACGACGAGGACGTAGATCTTACTTATTTCATTCAGGACGACGCTATTCCAAGCCCCGACACCAAGGTGGTTCAGCATGAATCCATGCAAAAAGAGGTGGAATTGCTGCTCAATAGCCTTCCCGAAAACGAAGCACAAGTGCTGGCCATGTTCTACGGCATAGGCCGTGATAGGGCATACAGCCTTGACGAAATCAGCGAAATACTTGGCGTGGGCAAAGAACGCATCCGCCAGATAAAATACAAGGGCCTGAAAAGCTTACAATCAAAAGTACAGCGCCACGGCCTCTATTTTAGCTTGAACTAAACAAGTCTTTTTCAAGTAAAACTTCCAAGCGGTGGCATTTGACAAAATGCCGCCGCTTTCTTTTTGTAAAACATCAAAAGCTTTGGGGCAAAAATTATCTTTGCCGCCGTTTTTCAAAATCAATTTTAGATGAAAAAGAAACTAAAGGTCTTCAAGTTTGGCGGTGCATCAGTGATAGATGCCGCAGGGATAAAAAATGTAACCAGCATTCTCAGTACTTTTAAGAACGATCCGATACTCATCGTGGTATCAGCCATGGGTAAAACGACTGATGCACTTGAAAAAATAGTAGTTGCACATGCGCAAAAAACTGGAGAGGCTGCAACATTGCTCGAAAACCTTAAACAATCTCATTATGCCATCATGGCCGATTTGTTTGGCAAAAAACATACGGCTTACGATGAGGTTAACGACACTTTTGTTTCCATTGATTGGGTTTTGGACGAAGAGCCGCACCATAATTACGATTTTATGTACGACCAAATCGTATCGGTTGGTGAACTTGTTTCAACGAAAATATTGTCAGCCTATCTCAACCATGCGGGCTTACCTACACAGTGGCTCGATGCCCGTGATGTGATATTGACAGATGAAATCTATAGGGAAGGTTGGGTTCAATGGGACGAAACCTTTGAAAATGCGAATAAAATTGCCCGCCCAATGGTGGAGGCTGGTGGTTTCGTGCTGACGCAAGGCTTTATTGGTAGCACAAAAGAGAACTTCACGACGACCCTTGGAAGGGAAGGCTCCGATTACACTGCCGCCATCTTCTCCTATTGCCTCGACGCCGAGAGCATGACTATCTGGAAAGATGTGCCAGGTGTGCTGACAGCTGACCCTCGCATCTTCGATAATATAGCAAAACTGGACCGTTTGAGCTACAAGGAGGCTATTGAAATGACCTATTATGGGGCCAAAGTCATCCACCCAAAAACAATTAAGCCACTACAAAACAAGAGCATTCCACTTTTTGTCAAATCGTTTATTGATCCAACAGCCCCTGGCACTTTCATCGGTCCAGATGTTGACGACCTATATCCACCAATGGTAGCCATCGAGAAGAACCAAGCTCTACTGAACATCTCAACAAGGGACTTTTCTTTTGTTGCAGAGCACCACATGAGCTATTTGTTCACCAAAATTGCCGAATACCGCCTACAAGTTAATTTGATGCAAAACACTGCCATCAGCTTTGCTGTGTGTGTGAACAATGTGGAAGACCGAGTTCAAAAATTTGCGGACAGCATTGAGAAAGACTTCAAGGTGGTGATTGACAGTGATGCATTGGAACTTACGACGGTGCGACACTACACCCAGCCAACCTTGGAGATGTTGCGAAACGGCAAAATCATTTTGGTGGAGGAACGTTCCAAGAATACGGTGCAAATGGTGATGAAGGTAGTTCCCGAATTGAAACGGAAATAGCCTGAGGTGCGCATGTTCTTAGGGAATCAGTATCCAAGCTGCATTACAAAATCCACTGCCCTCTCTTCCGACCAGGCACGCTCCTTTCCTAATTTCCAAAAACCGACATGACCGCCGTGACTCGGCATTTCAAGGTGGATGAATGGATGCGTCCTACAAAGCTCGGTTGGAAAACAAACGGCTGGAAGTATTGGGTCATTTTTAGCTTGAACGAGTAGGGTTGGCAAGACAATGCCAGGCATGAAGTTTTTGGCGGAGGCTTTCTCGTAAAATTCGTCGGCATCTTTGAAATCATTGAGCGGAGCTGAAAAGAACTCATCGAAATCCCGCCAAACCCTTATCCTTTTGAAGTTTTCAAGGTCAATTGCTCCAGGGAATTGTCCTGCCTTAACCATCATTTTTTGCTTCAAGTAAAATAGGAATCTCTTTCTGTAAATGACGTTCTTTAGGCTATCTAGTGTCTCAGCTCCCGCCCTTAAATCTGTAGGGGCAGAGAAAACAACAGCAGCTTTGATTGGGGTTGGAACTGACTTCCCCTGCACACCAAGGTATTTCATAGTGATGTTGGCACCCATGCTAAAGCCACACATGACCAAAGTTTGATACGGTTTTCTTTGCAATGCGTGGGCTACCACTTCGCCTATGTCTGCAATATCACCATGGTGGTACATTCGTTTGGCACGGTTCATTTCTCCACTGCATGAGCGGCAATTCCAAGCAAGCACGTCCCAGCCATTTTCATAGAAAATCTTCGCCATTCCAAGCATGTATTGCCGGCTGGTGTCTCCTTCGAGGCCGTGGGTGAGCAGTATCAACTTTTGGCTTCCCTTGTCCAACCAATCAATATCCAAAAAATCGCCGTCAGACAGGGTGATACGTTCACGTTCGTAGTGTATGCCTTGTACCTTTCGAATCACCACAGGTGCAATGGTTTCAATATGCCCATTTACAAAGCATTTGGAACGCCGATAAGTGGAGTGTGGAATTAATGGCAAAGCGAGAAATTATTAGGGGAAGTAACGGTCGCTCCGTTACTTCCCCTTGCTGTTTGTTCCAGTTTAGGGGTTATTTTACTTCGTAAAAAACATATGAGGCACGCTCTGGCGAACAAACGGCCAAACGGTCGCCCTCGGCTATGAGGTAGTATTGAAAGGCGCCCGGTTTGTCAATTGTAATGGCGTAATATCCTTCAGCTCCCAATGTCATTTGCACTTGTTTGAATGGTTCAGCTGGCCCTTGACGATGCATTAACCACACTTTTTGGCCATCTTTAACCTTTGCAGCTATGGAGACTTCATTGTCAGAAACGGTATGTATCACTTCGTTAATCACCGGGTTTTTACCATTGAACAGTGGGTGCTTTAGCAAAGACGCTGTCCGGGTTTTCATCAACTCTTCAACACCAATGATGTTTGTGGTTCCAATGTCCACAGTGTGGTGAAGGTTTTTTTCAAAATCTTCAAAGGAGTAGAGCTTGTTGGGGTCTTCTTTTACTGCTTCCCGAATGCTGGCTTGCATCCTTTCGGCCATTTTAAGGTATTCGCCATTGGCAAAATTCTCCATTAAAATAGTTCGGCAATGGCCAATATATACTTTGCGCCAAAGTGGGTTTGCCAAAATGTTGGTGATGAGCGGGCGCTTGGGGTTCTTGTTTTTGAAATGGGAAAACAAACTGAACTGCTGTAATTCTTCATTTGTCAACTCACCTTGTTTTTCGCCATCCAATCGAAAGCCCCCAAAGGAGATGTTTAAGTCCCAAATCAATGGTGTCATTAGCCCATCAGGCGTTTTGTAGAGGTAAAAATTATGG
>JANPLH010000626.1:0-37063 GCA_031426435.1 Saprospiraceae bacterium
AGGCCGCGAATGGCGGGACTATACCATCATGCAGCCCACATCAGAGTCGAGGGTCTTCGGGCCGCTGACCCGCTACAAGTTTTATGAATGCTTGGACGATAACGAGTACTGGGAACTGAATTTTTATAACCCCAAGCTGGATGTCTGGCAATATTTTACAGAAAAATATGCAGAAGTGGCCCGTAAGTATGGATTCGATTTCATGCGGGGCGATATGAGCCATGTGCAAATGCGAGCAGAAGGGACACCCGCTCTGCCAGATGAATTTTACGACCCGCTCAGAGCCGTTAAGCGCCGCATCCAGCAGGACGATCTCAAGTTTTACTACTTCGCCGAAAGCTTCCTCGCCCCCGCCAATGTGTTGGCCTATGGCGATGAGGTTGACCATTTGGAGGCTGCCGGGGCGGAGATGACGCTCGGCGATTTGCAGAGCATGGTGGTTGGTTCGCCGGAGTTCTTGCAGAATTTCCGTTTGTACTTGGACATTAAGGAGAACCGCCGGGTGACGCCCTGCTTCACCATGATGACTGGCGACAAGGACGACCCCCGCTTCGACAAATTCTATGTCGGAGGAAACGAGGCGAGGTTCTTCATCGGCCTTTTCATGCCCGATATGCCAAGCTACATGGGGCTGGGTTTTGAGTGCCGTGACGTACATATTGCGCCAGCGCCAAACGAGCATTACACGAAGCTGTACGTTTTCAAAATTGGGACGGGGCCGAAGGCGACGCATGGGCCGTACCAGTGGGGAAAGAACGAGGCGCTGTTTCACAACTTGCTGAAAATCAGGGAATTTTCGGAAGAATTTTCACCTAAAATAGCTAAGTGTACAACCCACTGGCTGCTTCCACCGGATGCAACGGGGCATAAAAAAGTCATCGCCTGGACGCTATTGGAAAAGCCAGAAGTGGTTTTCGTGACCAATTTGGACGTGGGTAGCGAAGTGAAAAACGTGAAAATCCCAAACCCAAGTGAGGGCCAATCGGCCTGGCAACTGCTTTTTTCAACGAAAGAAAAAATGGATGGTGGACTGGTTTTCAATGGGCTGAACTTGCATTTGGAGGGATTGGAGGCTGGGGAATGTAGGGTTTATAAATCCATTTAAATACCTTCGACCCCGATTCATCATTCTACCATTCATCATTTATCATTAAAAAAATTGCACCTTTCCGAAATCCTCACCCACCTCGGCGAAGACCGTGAAAACTACTTCAATGCCGTTTCGCCGCCCATTATCCAGAGCAGCAATTTTGCCTTTCCAAATTTGGAGCAGTTCCGTAAGGACGTTTCAGACGAACTGGCCAACCACATCTACACCCGTGGCAACAACCCGACGGTAGAGATTTTACGAAAAAAACTGGCGGCGCTGGAAGGTGCCGAAGATGCCCTCATGGTATCGAGCGGGGCAGGCGCCACTGCGATGGCCATGCTGGCTAATTTGAAAGCAGGCGACCATGTGATTTGCGTCAAAAACCCGTACTCGTGGACGAAGAACTTGCTGATGAACTTCCTGCCCCGTTTTGGCGTCAGCCATACCTTCGTGGATGGAACGGATGTGGCGAACATCGAAGCGGCCATTCAGCCGAACACGACCTTTTTGTACTTGGAAAGTCCGAACACGATGACTTTTGAGTTGCAGGATTTGGCGGTCTGCGCTGCCCTTGCGAAGCGCAACGGCATCGTCACGATGATTGACAACAGCAACTGCTCGCCGCTCTACCAACGACCCATTGAATTCGGCATTGACATCGTGATGCACACGGGCACGAAGTACTTGAACGGTCACAGCGACGTGGTATGCGGTGTGATTTGCGGCAGTAAGGAGATGATTCGAAAGATTTTTCAAACAGAGATAATGACCCTCGGAAACATCATCAGTCCGCACGATGCCTGGCTGGTTATCAGAGGGTTGCGCACTTTGGAGCTTCGAGTGAAGCGCAGTTATGAAAGCGCAACGAAGATAGCCAATTGGCTCGAATCGCACCCAAAAGTGGAGCGGACATTGTTCCCGTTCTTGCCGTCGTTCCCACAGTTTGAGCTTGCGCAAACACAGATGACGGGTTGCGGGGGTCTCATCACCATCTTCCTGAAAACGGATTCAATGGAACGGGTCGAGGCGTTTTTCAACCGGTTAAAGCGCTTTCTTTTCGCTGTATCTTGGGGCGGCCATGAGTCACTGCTGGTGCCAATGGCGGCGTTCTACAACGTGCCGGGAAGGGACAACCCGCCCTACCCTTTTACACTGGTAAGGCTTTACATTGGTTTGGAAGACCCGGGTTGGCTGATGGAGGACTTGGCGCAGGCGCTGGAGGAGGTGTAGCTCGGTTTGATGCACCTTTATTTTGAAACTTGGGTTTTCTTAACTTGGGAGTTGTGAAATCATTGACTGGCAGCCCGTGTTACTTTTGGAACTAAAACGTGCTAAGCATGAACGAGCTTAAACCCGAATCTTGGGTAGATAATTATACGGACTACCTGTACTCATTGGCCTTTTTGAAGACAGGAAAAAAGGAAGATGCCCAAGACCTGGTGCAAGAGACCTTTCTATCTGCGTTCAAGGGCAAGGATGGTTTTCGGGGAGACAGCTCTGAAAAGACTTGGCTTACCAGCATTTTGAAGCACAAATTGATAGACTACTACCGTAAAAAAAATACGGAACATCCACTCACGGATTATATCCAGGCAACTACCAGCGCTTTTCAAGAGGCTGTATTTGATGAAGGAAATTTCGGGCGCTTCAAAACGCTGATACGACCGAACTACTTCTCGAAAAGTGGCGAGGACTACTTGCTGGGCGAGGAGTTTCGCAAGATTTTGGATGATTGCATCTTCAAAATGCCAGTGAAGCTCCGCACGGTTTTTATGGCAAAATACATCCAAGACGAAGAAAGCGACCAAATTTGTAAGGAACATGGGATAACTTCGTCCAATTATTGGGTAGTCATTCACCGTTCAAAAATACTGCTCAGGGCTTGTCTTGAAAAGGAAGGCATCCTGTGAATTCGATGAAGTACTTGCACAAAATATTGAACAATTGCGATGAAGTTTCGCTGCTGGCGTTGAAGTCGGCAGAGCAGCCTTTGTCCTTTCGGAAACGACTGGAAATGAACATCCACCTATACTATTGCCGCTGCTGTTCCAATTTCGTCAAGCAGTCCAAGTTGATAGATAAATCACTGAAGAATTATTTGGAAGACATGCAGGAAAAACCGCCATTCTTGGCTTCCGATGATTTCAAAGGAAAGATGAAGGAACAGTTGAAATAGCCATTTTTGGATTGGCAAAAAAAATGGAAAAAAAAATTGCCGGACTTGTAAGGTTATTTAAACAGCCTCGTCTATTTCCCAAAAACTTTAAATCATGAAATCATTAATCGGTATTTTCCTATTTTTTTCCATTACCATTTTATCAGCACAAAACAACTCCAGCGCTTTAAATATAAAGCATTTCAACCAAAATAAAACAGTGGCGATAGAAGGCTATGATGCTGTTTCTTATTTTGCTGGCAGCAAGCCAACAAAGGGAAAATCCAGTATTCAAGCCACTTTTGGCGGAGTAGTTTATTATTTTTCAACGACAAAACACAAGGATTTATTCCTACAAAACCCTGAGATTTACCTTCCACAATACGGCGGCTGGTGTGCTTATGCGATGGGAGCCAATGGCGAAAAAGTGGAAGTAAACCCTGAAACTTTTAAAATAGTGAACGGCAAATTATACCTTTTCTACAATGCTTTTTTCAATAACACTTTAACGGATTGGAACAAAAACGAAGCTGCATTAAAAGCCAAAGCAGATAAAAACTGGAAATCAATTTTTAAATAATATCGTATAATAAAGGCGATTAAAACGTCCAATATTATGCGTTTAAAACGACGAAAATGAATACCAACATCTTAAAATGGGCGCTGAAAATCATCGCCGCCGTTATCCTTTTGCAAACGCTTTATTTTAAGTTCACGGGAGCACCGGAGTCAGTCTATATCTTCACCCAATTGGGCATCGAGCCTTGGGGCCGCATTGGTTCAGGCATCGTCGAACTCATTGCAAGCATCCTGCTTTTCATCCCACGGACTACTTGGTTAGGCGCAGGCTTGGCGCTTGGCACCATGCTGGGGGCAATCGTTTCTCATTTGACCAAACTCGGCATTGAGGTGCAGGGCGATGGTGGCCAATTGTTCATCTTGGCAGTGGTGGTGACGCTTTGTGCCGCTGGCTTGCTTTGGATGGAACGGGAAGCCGTTACGAGATTTCTGAAAACAAGAAAAATCTTAACCGTCAGTACGCCATCAGCCAAGTTACAATAGCTATAATTGCTGGCAATGCCTGCACATAGAGAATTTGCTTTGAGGCAGTCGCAGCGCCATAAAGGCCGGCAATGGCCACACAGGCAAGAAAAAACAGGGCTATGTTCTTAGACCAAATTTCATCTGAAATGAAGAAAGTCCAGATAAGCCCAGCAGCCAGAAAGCCATTGTAAAGCCCTTGGTTGGCAGCCAGTACTTTGGTAGGTTTGAACAATTCGTCCCTAAGAGAACCCCTGAAGACTTTCCGGCCACGGGTTTCCCAAGCGAACATTTCGAGCCAGAGGATATAAATATGCTCAACGGCTACAAGTCCAGTTAGAATTAAGGCGATTGTTTTCATGTGAAAGAAATTGGCTTGAAGGATGATAGGACACTATTTAAGTGCTTTGATTTTGAACAATTTGATGACCTGCTCTTTGCCTTCTGCGTTCATTTTCAAAAAAAGCGAATCCTCTGTCACCTGCAGAATTTGAACCGACTTCTGCGTGGAGGCCTCGTTAATGGTATCCAATGTGAACAAATAACTGCCTTTCACATCAAAGGTGCCAGCTTCCTTGTATTCGAGGGTGCTCCTGAAATGGTAAAAACCATTTGGGAAAAACTCAAATCCTACCACATTTACTGGCACGGGCATTGGCATTCCGTCTTCCAAAATCGCAGCTGCCTGCCATTTGCCCAAAAGCTTTTGCTTTCCAATGTCTTTACAAGCAACAAGAAAAAACAAGCTGCACAGGATAATCATCGCATGCTTCATGATGCAGTATTTCAATGAAAAAATGGATAAAGCCCCAAAAATGCAAAAGAGCCAGCCAAAAAGCCAAGCATAGCCAGCCAAGCAATATTTTTCAGGTACCAAATAAAGTCAATCCGTTCCATGCCCATAGCTGCAACTCCCGCAGCCGAGCCGATTATCAGCATACTGCCCCCAGTGCCAGCGGTGAAAGCAATCAACTGCCAGAGTTTATCGTCCATCGGGAACTGGTCCATCGGGTACATGCCCATCACGGCTGCCACGAGCGGTACATTGTCAATGATAGCCGATAGGAAGCCAAGCAAAATCATAACAATATCCGTATTCGGAACGGCGCTTTGCAAGTTCTCGGCGGCAGCCATAAGGAACCCTACCGGGTGTCCATCAGCATGGTACGATGCTACTGCCGATTCCAGTGCGCCTATCGCCAGTAGTATACCAAGGAAGAACAAAATGCTCGACATTTCCACCTTCGATAAAGCATGACGTGCGGAATAAAGGTGCCGCCGCTGTTCATCAAAGTTTACTTCTGGGCGGATGAATTCTGAAACTAACCAGACAACGGCCAATGAAACCATCATGCCCATGTATGGAGGCAAATGCGTGATTTGCTTGAAAATTGGGACGAAAATGAGCCCACCTATGCCCAGCATCAACATGACCTTGCTGCTAAGAAGTTCTTGGCGTTCTGTTGTGCCTTCAACATCGCCTTGTCCCGGCTTCATGTTTCCTTTAAAATGGGGCAATAAAGTGGCGATGAAAACAGGCAGGTAGATGCAAACAATAGAAGGGATGAAAACGTCGGTTATTAGCCCTATGGTTGAGATTTTATTGCCAATCCAAAGCATGGTCGTGGTAACGTCTCCAATGGGCGACCATGCACCGCCTGCGTTGGCGGCGATGATTACAAAGCTGACATACCAGATTCTTTCCAAGCGGTCGGGTGCCAATTTGCGCAGCAACGAAATCATGATAATCGTAGTCGTGAGGTTGTCCAACACGGAGGAGAGGAAAAAGGTGATGGTGCTTATTAGCCAAAGCAATTTTACCTTATTGGTGGTGCGAATGCGGTTGGTGATGACCGAGAAGCCTTGGTGCAAGTCAACGAGTTCCACGATGACCATCGCCCCCAAGAGGAAGAAAAGTATCTCCGCAATTTTGCCAAGGTGGTAAAGCAGAACGCTCTCCACAGTCCCCAAATCGTGCCCCTCTCCAACCACTTCCAGCCCACTCATCGAAATGATGGACCATAGTATAGTTCCCGTTAAAATGGCAGGGACGGTTTTGTCCAGTTTCAGGGGGTGTTCAAAAACAATGGCAGCATAACCAAATATGAAAACAATGGCAAGAAGCGTAATCATGTGATAGTGTTTTTCAGATGAAGGATTATTCTCTCAGCAAGTGACCATTTTTATCGTGGCGAATTTAGCCGAATCTTTCATTGCGCCTACTTTCTTTTGAAATTATTATGGAGAGCAGTGCTGTTTAGGTCAACATCGTTGGGCAAACTATTCAATGACAAAAGAAAGGCCCTAATTCACGCAAATGTTAGCTGCGTGGCAAAACGCTTTGTCGAAGCTTGGTACCTGCGGCGTACATTTGCCCGACCGAAATAAACTTCAACAATTCAATAAACGCTATGATATTCAAAATCACCCGACCTGCCATTGTCTTGGCGACCCTTCTATTATTGGTCTTTTCCTGCAAAAAAACAAACTCCAACCACAAAGCGGACGAGAAAAACATCGTATCAGGTGCCTACGAGGCGCTTGGCGAAATGAGCATGGCAAGGGTTTATCCTTTTGAACAACTTCCGCCAACAGCCTTCAACCAAGCTTGGCGTTTTATCGGGGAAATGGAGGCTGCCGAGGCTGCCGTGCGAAGCACAGCCCCATGGGAAACCCTCGGCCCCCACAATCGGGCAGGGCGTACGCTCAGGCTCGTCTTCAACCCATTGAACCCGAATACCATGTATGTTGGCTCAGCCAGTGGCGGCCTTTGGCGCAGCTATACAGGCGGGCAGGGAAACACAGCCTGGCAGCGTGTACCCACTGGATTCCCGGTTTCGGCGGTTGGCACTATCGCCTTTCCGCCCAACGATTCCATGACCATTTTTATCGGAACGGGCGAGGTGTATAACCATCTGACCGCTGGCACGGGTAGCATCTATCGCCCAAACAGGGGCACTTACGGCATTGGCATTTTGCGGAGCAAAGATGGTGGAGCTACCTGGAGCAAAAGCCTCGATTTTACCTTAGACCAAAACAAAGGCGTTTGGGATGTGGAAGTTGCTCCAAGTGATCCTTCCATCGTTTACGCAGCCACCACGGATGGCGTTTATAAAAGCAACGATGGAGGCGATTCGTGGGCCTTAATGCATAGCGTCGTCTTGGCCAATGACCTTGCCGTTCATCCCAACGACCCAAACAAAGTGGTGGTTGGCTGCGGCAATCAAAGCTCTCCTGGTCATGGCATTTATCGGACAACCGATGGCGGTGCAAGTTGGACGCAGGTTTCCGTGGCTGGGGCAAATAATGCAAACGGCAAAATTCAATTGGATTATGCCAAAAGCTCGCCCGACATACTGTATGCAAGTATTGGCAATGGTTTGAGCAGCGCTCAGGGGGCAAGTTGGCTTTGCCGTTCCAATGATTTTGGCACTACTTGGACCGTTCAAACCACCGTGGACTACTCCAAGTGGCAGGGCTGGTTTGCGCACGACGTGGCCGTTCATCCAACCAATCCGAATGAGTTGGTCGTAGTAGGCATTGATGTTTGGCGCTCAAGCAACGGAGGTTCCACCATTACCCAAAAAAGCCAAAGCACGAATGGTGGCATCGGATTTCCGTACCCACCCATCGAAGGCCCAGATGGTGGCCCAGAATTCGTTCATTCCGACGTGCATGATGCTATCTGGCACCCTACGCTTCCCAATGTTTTCTATGTTACGGACGATGGCGGCGTTCACCGCTCCGACGACGGGGGGCAAACGTTCAAAAGCGCCAGTGGCAGAATGCAAACCGCCCAGTTTTACAATGGTTTTAGCAACTCTGCCACCGACGAAATATTCTGTATGGGTGGATTGCAGGACAATGGAACCATCCGCCTAACTGATGATATAGACCCTGTAACGGGCAATACAGTGCTTTGGCAGCGCCTCGGCGGAGGGGATGGAAGTTGGACTGGGATAAACCAACAAGATGACCAATTCACCTATTTATCTTCGCAATACCTGAACATTTATGGCTCCTTGTCCGGTAACGTTCCCGTTCAAAACCCTGTAGCTTTTATTGCTCCATTCGTCTTAGCGCCTTCTGATGGCAAGGTTATTTATGCGGGTTCAGCTGTGGTTGCAAAGTCAACTAACGGCGGTGATAATTGGACCATTACCAACAACAGCCAGATGCTTGATGGCAATCCCGTGATAAGTATGTCGGTTTCGACCCAAAACCCAAACGTGGTTTATGTAGCGACTGCCCCCTACAATGGCAATCCCGGCAATGTCTTTGTCACCCAAAACGGGGGCGACACTTGGCAGCAAATCACCACTGGCCTCCCCGACCGCTATTACCTCGACCTGGAAGTTGACCCCACCAACCATGCCGTTGCTTTTGTTGCAATAGGCGGTTACGGCTCAGGGCATGTTTTCCGAACGGAGGACTTTGGAGCAACTTGGGAGGACATGAGTGCTGGCCTGCCCGACCTGCCAACCAACGCCATTGCGGTTGACCCCTTGTTCCCAAATAATATCTATGTAGGCAACGACCTTGGCATCTTTTCCTCCGTGGATTTCGGTGCCACTTGGCAAACCTACCTCGAAGGTTTGCCGGAGGCCGTGGTTGTCTTTGACTTGAAAATTTCATCGGCCAACCGCAAGCTGCGGGCTGCCACACATGGCAATGGCATTTATCAACGTGACCTATTAGAAGCACCCTACGTGAGCAAAACCGAGGTTGCTTTCAATGAAAAATTCATGATGAACATCTTCCCTAATCCAGCTTCCAACAAAGCCACGCTGCGCTATGAACTGACTGACAAACAATTGATTACGGTGGAATTATTGGACAATACAGGCGGCTTGTTCAAGACGGTTTTATGGGAAACCCAACTGGCAGGTGAGCATCAGGTAACCCTGCCCGTGCAGGAAATCCCTTCCGGCATTTATTACTGCCGATTGAAGTCAGCGCAGCAAATTGAAGTGAAAAAGCTGGTAGTAAAGCGATAATAACAAGGGCGATGCTTGTTGATTCAAACAACAGGCATCGCCTCAATCATGGCAAGTTTGGCTCGGATTTGGAGTTTTTGGTTTCGAATCAATAATTTTACCCCATGTTTCAATACTTCAAATCGAAAACTGCATGACCCGGCTATTATCTCTTTTCATCCTGGTGCTATTGGCGGGTGCCCACCGCCCCCCTGTGGAGCCGGATTTTTATAAGACAAAAGCGCTACCGGGCGATGGCGTTTTTTCCATGTTGCGCCGCTACAACCTCGACCGCAATTCCTGCAACATCTCCAAGTTTTATGCGCTGAACGACCTTAAAAAAGGAACGAGCCTGAAGGTGGGAAACACCTACCAGCTTCCCATTTTCATCTATTATTTTGATGGAAAATCCATTCGCAGCTCCGTGGGCATCAAGGATTGGGAAACGGCCAAATTGATTGAAGCCTACAATGAGTCCATGCTGAAGGATGGCTATCGCAATGATTCCTTCAAAAAGGACAAGCTCCTTTGGGTGCCTTATCACCTGCTCAAATGCCCAGACTCGGATATCAAGAAACCTACGCTGGACGAAACCGCCTCAAATGGTGAAGTCAACCTGGCAGTGGAGGCATCAGGTAATCGTCGTTTCCCAATTTTTGGCAAAAAATATGAGCACGTGCCATTGAAAAACAGTTCTTTGGCGGGCAAAGTTTTTTACATCGAAAGCGGCCACGGCGGCCCCGACCCAGGGGCAGTTGCAAAGGTTGGCTCACATGTCGTTTGCGAGGATGAATATGCTTACGATGTTGCGCTGCGGGTCGTCAGGAAACTCACGGAACACGGTGCCACTGCTTACATGATTACCCGTGACCGCAACGATGGCATTCGTGATGCCCAGTATCTTGTTTGCGACAAAGACGAGGTGGTTTGGGGCAATGAGTCCATTTTCCGAGGCCAAAAGCCCCGCCTATTTCAACGCTCGGACGTCATCAACGAACTGTATGAAAAGCACCGGAAACAAGGCGTGAAGGACGAGAACCAAAAGCTCATCGTCATCCATGTTGACTCACGTGGAAAGCGTGAACAGACCGACTTGTTTTTTTACTACCACCCTGATGACAAAAAGGGTAAGGCATTGGCCAACAGCATGCACGAAAAAATGGAGGCAGGCTATAAGAAAGTCAATAAAAAAAGGGGCTATGACGGCACCGTGACTGCCCGTGACCTGCACATGCTGCGTGAAACAAAAGTCCCATCAGCTTATATTGAGTTGGGAAACATCAAGCATCCTACCGACCAAAAGCGGCTATTCTTGGCTGCCAACCGCCAGATAATTGCTGAATGGCTGTTTGAAGGGATGAAATGAAATGATGAATGATTAATGGTGGAATGATGAATCGAGCCTAAACGCCATTCATCATTCCACCATTTATCATTCATCATTCTTTATAGTTTGCTTCGCAAAGGCCGGGTCGAAATCCTTCAACCTCGCAATCATCGCCAATAAAAGATAGAATACGACCGAGGTAGGCAGGAGCGTAATGGCCTCCTGTGGGTAGCTCGCCAAGGCAAGCAGGAATACCGTTATGGTAAATGCGAGATAAAGGTTTTTAATCGTAGGGTCTTTCACCCTGAAATAGTAGCGAATACTGGTTCGCATGGCCGTGAAAAGAAGGGCCATATAAATCAATAAGCCAATCCAACCGGTCTCTACAGCGAGGCGAACATAGAGGCTGTCGTGCGCAAAACTGGCCAGCCAACTGTTCGGGGAGAAGCGCTTGCCCCAATAGCCCGTACTGCCAAGGCCCGCCCCAACTGGGTGCGAAAGAATATAGGGCTGAATACGGGCCTGGTTTTTCATCCTTACCTCAATAGTATCATTGCTTTCGCCCCTAAAGGCTGACTGAATACGCCATACCACTGCATTGCTGGTGGATTTCATAATGAACACCCCACCTATCATAAAAAAGAACAAGCCCGCCAAAATGGTCTGCCGTTTAAAGGTAAGAACCAGGAAAAGGATGACGCCCATTGGCAACATCACAAAAGGCGTTCTAGAACCTGCATAAGCCATGCCGAGCAACATGCTTCCTGCTGCCAAGAGCAGCGATATTTTGCGCCAAATCTTATAAGGGCCAGCGGCCAATACCAAGCAAAACATGCTCATATAGCCCATTAGGATGCCAAAAGTGGTAGGGTCGGAAAAGAAAGAGAATACCCGCATCCTGTCCCATTGAAAGATGAGCATGAAGCGCTCTTCATCGGCGTGCAGCCAGGTAGTTTCGGCATCGCTAAAACCAATCCACTCTTGCTTTAATGAATATAGGGCCGAAATGAAACCCAAGAACAAAATCACTTTTAAGGTATTGATGATACGGCGGTAAGAACTAAACACATAGCAACCGATAAAGTAAAGAGAAAGCAACAACGCCACCGTGCGCACGGTATAGACCCAAGCCAACCTCGACTGCGCCCAAGGATTAAGCACTTCCAGTAGGTTATAGTAAATCCAGGCAAAAATAAAGACGCTGATAGGGCTTTTGGCGAAACTGAAATCCTTCTCTTTAATCAGCCGGGCCAACATGCCAACCAGCATCAGCACAAGCAAACCATCCAGTGCAGTGCCAATAGGGGCATCGGTGAATTTTGCCACAAGGCCCAAAAAAAAGCCTGCGCAAAGCATGACAATTATACCAAATTGGAGGTTGACAAAGCAGGCAACTACAACGGGAATGGCCAAAATCGCTACCACCCCCAACATGGCGAGCTTCATAGGCAGCATGGACAACACAAATGCTATCGCAATAGCAAACAATCCAAAAAGCAGGTAACCCAGCGGATTGTTCATCTTTTGGTAAATGACCTGCCTTACCGTCCAGTCTTTTATTCCAGAAAATATGGATATGGTGTAGTTCATTTTCTCATAGTCGAAAGGGGGAAATTCATACCAAATCAAGGGAGTTAGCCAATTTGAATGGCCAAACGGTTTTCATGTAGCCTAATAGTGGGAAAAAGCCTGACTGGATGTGGGGAGATTTGGGGTAAAAAGAATGGGAACTGGTTCCACCCTTGCGGGCTTTGCCAAGCTCCCGATTCCTAACCCATTCAAATATATCTTGGATTCAGAAGAATATCACCTTTAAAAAACAGGCCAGCAAAAGTAGGAAACACATGGCCGTTGCCACAAATTCCAGCACTTTTTCCTTTTTCGTAAGGATAAATTCTGGCTCTTCAAAATGCTGTTGGATTGACTTCTTCATGAACTTATTTCACGATTTTTTTGCCCAGCTTCACAAAGATAGGTGGTATCAAATCTTTTACAAAATCTTTTGCCGATTGTGCAGCATTAAATTTGCGCATGTCGGCATCTACGGTGGTACCTTTCCTTTCCCGGAACAGGGTAGTATGGTCCTCCAAGCCCTCGTTGATTTCAGAGGCAGGGCGACCGTTGGTATAATAATACAGTGCCATTGACTTCCTGCTGCGGTCAGGCGGGCAGGTAAGTGGGTTCGGAAGGCCGTGGTACGAGAAGTCCGTGGTGGTGAACATGGCCATCGTGTTGAACCGGGGTGGAATCTTGCTCACACAGCGAGTCATGTCACGGTTCCATAGCTCAAAATGGCCACCGTACTCGTCTTTCCAGTCTTTATTGAGGTAAACAAGCACATTCAAACGGCGGTCGAGGCCAGTCTGGCGGTGCTTGTTGAAGTCAGCATGAATTTTCAGAAAACCACCTGGTTTGGTTTGGTGGAAGCCACCGCCCTCAAAGTATGGGTCGGGTGTCAGCGTTTCTTCAATGCTCGTCAGCTCCTGCAAGAAATTCAGGAATGGCTCCGAATTGAGGAAATGCGCAAAAGCCTTAGAAACTGGGCCAAAACGGCGCTCGCCACGGGAAGCCAACTTGATTTCGTTGGGTGTCATGAACTTTATGTCGTCTTTTCCTTCTAGGTCGGGAAACTCGTCAAGTATGGCATCAAGCATGTCAGGATTGAAAAAATCCTCAAAATAAATATTCGGAAATGGGTCGCCGTTGGCGTATTTTGCCTTGAACTCAGCTGCAACGGCTTGCAGGTTCTGGTACTGTTCGTTCAGAAAATCCTTCGTGTTAGGCACGTAAAATTTATCGGTAAAGACATTGAGTGTCTGGGTCATAATGTTGTAAGTTAATTCAAGGGAGTAATGTTCAAACTAGAATGGTTTTCATCATTCTTTTTGTTCACATGAATTTATAAATCAGCTTTTTACGATGATAAATCAAGACTCAATAAACCTTTTCTGCCGGAACCAAATGTTGGTCAACAATTTCCCAAAACTGCTTGACACGCTCCGTCCATGTGTTCTGCTTTGCGGTCAACACCCTTTGTTCGATGAGTTCCGAAGAATTCTCTGCAATAGCCCGATTAATGGCCTGCACAAAGTCTTTCTCACTGTCCGCAATGTAAACAACATCGGCAAAGCTACGAATATCTTCTGAAAAGTTGGTAGCAATGACTGGCTTTCCTGCCGCAAGGTATTCGTTTACTTTCAAAGGGTATATACTTGCGGTCAATTTGTTTTTCAGAAAAGGTATAATCGTTACGTCAAAATGCTGTAAAAAAGCGGGCAGTTCACGGATATGCTTGCCCCCCGTCAAGATTACGTTTGGCATTTTGTCGAGGCCGTACGTCTTGTAGCAATCCGAGTTCAGCGGGCCTACCATCACCAGTGTTTTGTCAGGGTGTTGCTCCGCAATTTGCTTGAAAAGCGGATAGTTCAACCTGTATTCATTGATGTTCCCAGTGAAACCGATGATTTTTCCCTTAACCCCTTCCAGTTCCTTTGGCCGGGGCAACGGACCTTCATGCACTTTTTCAAAAATTTTGATGTCCACCGCATTGTGAAGCACGTGCGTATTGGGGTTAAGGTGTTTTTTCAGTCGCAGCAAGTTGCGGGAAGTCACAAAGGCGATATCGGAATTGCGTATAGCTTCCTCCTCTAATCTCGCACCGTGTTTGGCGGTATATGCTTCCTCGGTCATGTCGTCAATGCACTGATACATGCTCAGTTTTGCGCCAAATTCCTTTGGCAGCGCCCCTGCATAGTATGGATTGAAACAATTGAGGTAGATATAGTTCTTGATATTATAGTCCTTAATAACCTGCCGTATAGTATTCAGGATTATGCGGTTATTGAGCGCAAACCATTTGTCATATTGATTGCCGGGCTGCATCCAATTGATGGGTATGGTAAGCGGCGGCTGCACAGCAATTACTTCTGGCAAATCGGGAATGGTTTCATATCGCATCCGATTTAGCAACATATCCTGCCGACGGGCCTTTACCATTGGCTGTTTCCAGCCCTTCAAGAAGTCCTTGACCGAATAGGGATGGTTGATGTAAAACACCCGGTTGTGCCTGGCAAACTCTCTCGTGAAGGACAAGGATACCGATGAATAGGCATTGTCCCACGGGAAAAGCGTAAAGTAAATGATGTCTAAATCGTAGTGCATATAGTTTTGATTATCACTGGGGAGTTGAGTTTGTAAATTTGCATCAATTACGCTTGTTTTTGAAGCAATAAGAACTCTTTGGTTACCAAAAAATCGAGCGGAAAAACCCGAAAGTTTGTATTCTGCAGTGGGCCGTATTTATTGACAAAACTATGGCTTTTACGGTAAACAGGTTGCAATCCCGAACCATTCAAAGCAGACATCAGCCGCTCATGGGTCAGGTGGTTCAGTCCTTTATAGGCCTGCAACAGGTCGCTCTCCTCCTCTCCAACGATGGGCCTGTTGTTCTTTTCAATCATTTTCAATAAAACGCCCTCAGGCAAAAACTGGCACCACGGAATGCCGACAATATGCTGTACATGCGATGCATAAGGACTGCGCCAAGGCGGGTATGAAACATAAATGCTACCATTTTCCGCCAGGTTTTTGCCCAACTCATGAAAAATGGCTTTTAATATGGGCAGTTGGATATGCTCCGCAACGTCGTTCATCACGATGAAGTCGTATTTTCCCTCAATGGGTTTGTCAAGCACATTACGAACCTCAAACTGCACGTTTTCGACCTTGTGCTTAGCCTTTAGGTCATTGGCTATTTTGATATGGTGGCGGTCAATGTCTATGCCATGAACTTGGCACTTGAAATTGGTGGCATACCAGAGGCTCATGCCACCCATGCCACAGCCAAAATCAAGGACCTTCTTGCCGTCCATGTTGAATTTTTCCCGGATGAGCCGCTTATCAACATGCAGGTGCGCAGCATTTTCATCCTTAAAATTTGATTCGGCATAAGCCAAACCTTCTTCGTACATTGCTTGAGTCATCATAAGCTATATAGTGGTTTCAATGGAATGGTTAATGATGTTTATGCTCATGCTTTGCAATTAGCCATTGGCTTCTTTTATTTAATGTTTGCTTCCTCCATTTCACGGTCCAATATCCCAACTGTGGTTTGGGAAGCGTTGCGATTACTGACTTTATGCTTCGCAAACTGAAATAATTTCCCATAAAAAGGCAGCATATAACGAAACGGATTTAATGGATTAACCTTTAATGTCTTGTGCAAATATAGTTGCATGATGACGAAGGTAATTCCATAAGCTATTAAAGTACCCAGTGCCGCTCCAGTCACACCCATTTTAGGGATAAACAGGAGATTGAGAACACCCGTCAGCAACAAGCTGAACAGGGTATAAGCAAAATTTACCTGCGGCTTTCCAGTTGAATCCAGTACAGTACCAAACTGTACAGCATAAGGGAGGAACAAGCCGAATAGTATGGTGATGCGCAGCAAATGCGCTGATTCTGCATACGCCGCACCAGCTGTCAGGTAAATCAGCCAATCGGCAAAAATCAGCACGAAGATAATGCACGGCACCATGAACGCAAGGATGGCGCCCACTGCTTTTTCATACAAATCCTTGAGGGCTTCGGTGCCCTCCTGCCCCCGGCGGGAGCTTTGTGGAAAGAGCATGGAAGCCATGCTGGCTGTTGGAACATCCGTCAGGTTGCTGATTCGGATGGCAGCATCGTAAATGGCGACCGCCGCTTTTCCGCCGCCCGGTAAGGAACCGAGCAGCAGCTTGTCCACCGTTTTGTACAGCTGCGTACTGATGTTGGTGCCAAAGACAAATTTGCCGTAGGCGAAAAGTTTATTCACCCAAGCCCAATCAATATGGCGGCTGAACTTAGCATAGCGCCTTGCAAACAACCAAGAAGCTGCGGAAGAAGCCACTGCCGCCACTACTTGGGTAATGGCAAGGTCGGGTAGGTGCACCGCCCTTTTTTCAATGAACAGGTAGAGGATGAAAAAGAACAAGATGCCGCCTTTGACCACATTGCTCCAAAAAATCCCCTTAAAGTCAAGGTTGGCTTGCTGGATGTAATTGCATTGATAAAATGGTATCAGCGCAACAGTGGTCAGGCAGTATATCTTTAGCAAGAGGGATAAATCACTTGTTTCAAAAATCTTGGCAGCGAGGGGGGCTAGGCCAAGGCAAAGAAGTACAATCAGCATCGTCAACAGGCCGTTCAGCACAAAGGAGGCAGTGGTGATGCGGCCAGCCTCCTCGTCATTTTCGGAGGAAAGAAATTTGACGAGTGCGTTTTGCAACAAGCCAATCCTGCCCACTTCTATGATGGAAATGATGGAAAGGAACAAGACCCATGCACCATAAGACTCCTTATCGGGCAACACCCTGACCAACAGGACGAACCCACCAAATCCGAACAGCAGCGAGGCCGCCTTCTCGGACAGGGTGTAAAAGCCTGATTTAAGCCAGTATGAGTCGCTCATGAGTGGTGAATGGGCGTTGATGGTTGGGAGATTTGAACACCGAATGCCTTGTTGGCCCGCATGTCAAAATTGTTCCATCAGATATTTTTCAGGTCAACCTTGTTGAGTATGCCCCCGAGCATCTTGCCGTTCATGCCACGAAGGTAATCCAAAGAATCCTTGTCTTCGTTGCCGATAGGCGACTCGGAGGACATGACCACCACCACCTTGTCAACAAAAGGCATGAGTTCACGGGCATCCGAATATTTGTTCATGGCAGCTGCCTCCATGAAGATGAAGTCGTACTTTTTGGCGTACTGCTCTACAACCTTCTTGAAGTTTTTGCCAGCCAGCACCTCAGCCGGGCTTTGGCTTCCACCTTTGTTGGCCACGATGTCAATATTGCGAAGGTTTATATCGTTGGCACCAGCAGTTTCGGGGTTGAAGAGTTGGCCATAGCCGTTCTCGACCCCATGCGTGGTTTGGCTTTGTGGGCCATCGGTGCTTATTTCTATGAACGATTTTGTCTTGTAGCCCGATAGGGTGTTGTTCTTGAAATTAGTATCAATGATAAGGATTTTCTTGTCATTGAGGCTGAGGGCATAAGCCAGCATGACCATCAAAAACGATTTTCCTTCTTGGTGCTTTGGGCTTGCGAACAAGATTGTCTTTGCGCCTGACCCCTCCAATGCCGTCCTTATCTTTCGGATGTTTTCCTTGAAAACCTCCAAGTCTGGCTTAGACTGAAAGGCCAGGAACAGGTCATGAAGGTTCATGTTTTTGACCTTCACTTTGTTCACATGACCTATCAAAGACAGCCTCGTCACCCGCTGAAATTGTGAAGGAGACTGCAGGCTTGAATCAATGAACGCCAATAAAAACAGGATGATGCTTGCAATGGAACCGCCAGCTACTCCAGCAAAAGCGGAGAAGACGGCACGGTGCTTGGATTCTGGCTCGTAGGGCGTTTCTGGTTCTTCTACTACGGTCAACGGGTTTTCGGTGCCTTCGGCATAGCTCTTGGCACCTTCATACCTATCTTTAGCCTGCGAAAATTCCTTGTCAATGAGGTCTTTTGAAGCCAATAAACTCGCCATCCTGTTGTCGTTTAGGGTAAGTGAATTGGCTTTGCCTTGCAAGCGGTTTATTTCACTTCGATAGGAAATGACCGAGGCTTCTGCAAGTTCAAGGTCCAACTGTTTTTGGACTTTATCCTGCACCATTTGGATGGTTTGGTCGTCAATCTTGCCAGTGTGGCTTCGATTAACAGGAACATCCTGAACAAGCAGTTTAGACAATTCACTCCGCTTTGCTTCTATGGTCTTGTCCAAAGCAGCTGTGCTTTTGCCATTCGCAAAATCCTCCACCTTTCTTACTTGCAGTTTTTTTATTTCATTGTCAAGGTCATTAATATCCTCCCTGTTTAAAATGCTATTGGCAAAAGAAGACCCAAGTTGTTTGCCATATTTGGAAATTTCCCTTTCCAACAAGCTTATGTTGGATTTTAGGGCTGGAATCTGCAACCTGCTTTCTTCCAACTTCAATTCAAGGTCTTTGATATGTGAAACAACGCCTTCCCTTTGGCTGGTCACATCCACCAAACCATTGGCATTTTTGTAATCATCAATTAAGGTCGTGATAGAGTCAAGTTCCCTCCCACGGGCCTCAAACTGCTTGGTAGCGAATTTAAGCGCCTTTTCTTCTTTCGTTGAAAGGTCGTCTTCGTGCAAGGCACGAAACTCGTCCACAAAGGTCTTTACCACAAAATAGGAAAGGTTCTTGTCCTCCGACTCAAATTCGACGCTGAGGTAGTCCGTCTCCCCTATCCGCTTTACTTCCAATTTTTTGAGAATGGCCTCATAGTCGTAGCCATAAGCCTCGGCAAGCTGAGTGCCTGAATGCTCGGCAAGTGGCTTGGTATTGAGCAGCGTATCGGTATAGCTGGCCTTCAACTTCTTCACGATGTTGTTCACCTGCGAATCCGAAAGCCCCACGTCTTCCAATAACGGCGTGCGAAAGTGGTCAGCGCTGGGTTGGCCCTTTTCATAGTCCCAGTCGTGCAGCACGAGCTTGTCCGTCAGAAGTTTGATGCTGCGGCGGTTTTTCATCTTTTCGATGAGGCTGTTGAAGCTGCTCTCGATTTGGAACTGCTGGATGAAAGGATTGTCCTGCTGAAGGCTCACGCCCTTGTAGTCAATGATGCCCGTCGAGATAACGGCCTTTGACTTGTAGGTGTCGTCCAAGGTGCCGACAAAGAACCAAGTTGCAGTGGAAGCGAGAATAATGACGGTAAGTAGAAGCCATTTCCTCCTCAATAGTATGTTAATGAGATACCCTAAGTCCATAGTGCTTGTTGTGTAAGTTTTCTCTTGAAATAACCAGGGAAATGTCGCTTGGAAATAGTCGTTCTTAAATCAGGTATAAAATTAAAAAAATATAAACCTGAACGAGCCTAAGGAAAAAGTGTGGAAGTTAGTTTGGATGGGCCGAGTTTTTTAATTGCCCCCATTTAAAATGCTGTGCAAAGATAGGCCAAAAACATTTGAAAGTAAAGTGTATGCGATTAAACTCGTGAATTTTTTTTTAAAATATGCGTAAAATACAAAAAAGTGGCAACCCTCATGATTGCCACTCAATGACAGAGATTTATCTTAGTCGAAACTAAAAGTCCTTCTCTGTTCTCCCTCTCATTATCTTAGGTTGTAAGGGTCAAATTGGATGGATATTGCCATGAGCAAGTTGCATGATGCATACAGGGTTTTTCCCTGTTGAGCATCCTGCAACACTTGCTTTCTGGCTGTTATTGATGATTATTGTTTGGAAAAGCGATCTAGGCCAACTTTCCAGCTTTCGCCTGCGAGATAGACCCAGTAGGCGCCATTTGGCAAGTTTTCAACTCGGATTTTTTGCGAGTTTTGGCCACTTGTGAGGTTTACGGAAGTAGAAGAAACCTGCTTACCGGTAGCGTCGAGTACAAGGATATTGGCATCGCTCGGCTCCCCTATCCAGTCAATTTTAACATTTACGAATTCGCTGGCTGGGTTTGGAAAAATGGTGTACTTGGAAAGGCCTATTTCCTCTTTTGCAGCTAGTACGGCATTAGGGTCGCAATTGCAGGCTGGGCTGCCAATAATACCACCGTAATCAGCGCCATTAGCACCTGCGATTGACAGCGAGTTGCCAATATTGGCGTTTTGGCTGTTGGGTGGCATGAATGGGTCCGTATTATTGTCAACGAGATAAATTGCTGTGCTCACGCCGCTTGAAATGTTGCAGCCATAAGCATTTTTGAAGCTAAACATGGGTACTTCCAAGCCAGCAACATAATCAGGACTTGTCAAGCCTGGCAGGTTTTGACCAAAAGAGATATAGTCAAATTCTGGCGCTTCTACTGGGGAATTGTTGCGAGAATTGGCTTCCCATTTCATGCCTACGAGGTGGTTCACAATGTCCACTGGGTCAAAGCTGTTGGTCGGCACTTTGATGGTAACCTGCCCTACATCCGTAATACTTGCTGGATAAACATAAGAGGAATCGGAAACTATGGCAACGGTGTAGTACTCAGTTTCAAAGTCATAAGAAATCTTGAACTTTACCTGAGCACTGGCAGTGAAAGAAAGGAACAGCAGGGCTGCTGCCCACAGAGTGTTTACTTTGTTCATTGTTGTAAAAGTTTTATGTCTTAGATTAATGAATGGTTTTTAAAACCTGTTTATGCTTGTGGAGGGGGAAAGCCTTTTAAAAGGGGGAAGGAATTTTTGTTTGTTTTTTAGACACTCAAAATTGTTATCAAAGATAATGGGTTTTAAATCAATCTGCAAATTTATTTTGACAATTATGTCAGTCCAAAATCATGCCGTTTAATAGATTTAATAGGCATTATTATTTAATTTTTTTTTACTAATATTTTGTTTTAATAAGCAATAATTAAATAGTTTAAAGATAGATAAAAAACATGCGCCATTTGAAGCTTTAAAAAAGCAGACGATTTGTTCCGGAAAGCAGCAAAAAGTTACTTAACCATCAACAAAAACTTGCATTTCTGTTGTAAAAACAAACCGTCCGCTTCGTCTTAAACCATTTTTCACCATTAAATGCAAGGAAAAACACGGGTTAAAGCACTCGCTCGTCCCCCACTAGTTTTCCTTGCAATGAATGGGAAGCCTGGCAACTAATCCAATAGTTCCTTACGGAATCTGTTGGAGAATTGTAAAGTTAATGGCGTTCAGTACGTTGTTCGGGTGCAGCAGCACATTGAAGAAAATCAATCCATCAACATCATTGCCTGTGCCCTGATAGATGGTTTTGCCATCCATGTTCGTATCTGTTGACTTGTAGCCATGCACGATGTAGTTAAAGTTGCCATTGGTATTTCCTGGGTCATAGAATACACCGAAGAATATTTCATTTCGGTCAGCAGCTGCCCCTTGGAAATAAACCCTGTTGTCCATGTTCGCATTTCCGCCCCACAAAGCCTTAAAGTTGCCCATCGTTTTCTGAGCCAGTGCAGTTGGCGTAATAGGGTTGACGTAGGTTGGCGTAGTTGGATTCGTAAAGTCAACATATTGGGCGTTGACCCTATCCCTGGTAATCGTCTTTGCCTGTGCAGTCATTACCCCAAGGTGGTTGCGATGGCGCAGGGCGATGTAGTAGTCATCAATCTTTGCCTTGAACACAACTGGGCTTACCCCGTCAAGGTCCACTATGTCGCCATCCCGCTGTAGCAGTGCTGCCCTAGTAAGCAACCTGTTGACTGGGTTTAGCTTGCTGCGCAACTCGATGAATACCCAATCCACTATGGCATTCGGCCCTGAAACTTCAAGTACGCTTGGCTGTATGGTCTCTCCGCCACTTCCAAGGTGAGTGAAAGGTTTGGTACCGTTGGACGCCGTCAGCGCAGTAAATGGCTCGGTCAGCGGGATATAACGCTTTCCAGTATCATCCAATTTTGTGCGCAACTTGTCATCCATCAAACCCGTCGAAGTAACCAGCGAAGCTTGCAAATAAGCCTTCAATCGCAAGAAAGCAAATGGGTCTGGGTCCATAAAATCTGGCGTACCATCGAGGTCCGTGTCATCATCAGCGACATTATTGTTGCCGTTGGTGTCTTCGTCAATAGTCAAGATGCCATCATTGTCGTCGTCAGCATTGATTGGGTCAGACTCACCAGGGTCAACTTGGCCGTTGAGGTTCTCGTCCTCCAGGTTGTCGTTGAGGCTGTCTTCGTCCGTGTCGTTGCTAACAGGGTCAGTCTCGCCATTGTCCACAACACCGTCATGGTCATTGTCTTCTATGCCATCGGCGAGGCCGTCATCATCAGTGTCAGTGTCAAGTGGGTTGCTGTCAACGCCAGCATTGTAAGCTGCGTCACCGCCAGTTTCTACATTATCGGTGATGCCATCACCGTCTGTGTCACTGTTCGGGTCAAATGGGCCAATATCGTCCGTGTCATTGACACCGTCATTGTCGTCGTCAGCATCCACACTGTTGATTTGACCGTCGTTTTCAAAGTCACATGCACCAACCTCCATTGAAGGAATGCAAGGATTTGCATCATTCGAGTCGAACAAAGGGCTGTTGGTAGGTGCATTCGCAATGAAGCCATCATGGTCATTGTCAGTACCCGTGCAAGCAAGGCTGTTCGGGTTCGGGTCGCATGGATTTTCTGCATCGGTACCATTTTGGCATTCAGAAGCGTCAGTTACACCATCGAGGTCCGTATCGCTGGCCGAATCAAAATCATCTGAGTCAGTCGAATCGTTCACACAGTCGTTGTCATCATCATCGTCTTGGTTGTTGGCTTGGCCATCGTTGTCAAAGTCGCAGGTACCAAATATTGCGGTCGGGTCGCATTTATCGAGTGGGTCGGTATTCGCCTGGCACTCATTTGCATCCGAGATTCCATCAAAATCTGTGTCGCTTTGAGCGTTGTAGGCATTGATGTCCATCAAGTCGCCCACGCAGTCGTTGTCGTCGTCGTTGTCCACACTGTTCACCATGCCATCACTATCGAAGTCGCAAGCTCCTACTGTGTTGTTTGGCACACAAGGGTCATTGTCGTTCGGGTCGTCTTGGTTTGCAATGAAACCGTCACCATCCAAGTCTGGGTTCAAGCAAGCAGGTGAAGATTCATTTGGGTCACATGGGTCAAGCGGATTGGTTCCATCCTGTGTTTCGTCACTATTCACGATACCGTCTTGGTCTGTATCGTTGTCAGGATTGCAATCATTAGCATCCTGATCATCGAGTACGCCATCGTTATCATCATCAGTGTCCGTGCTGTTGGCTATGCCATCATTGTCACAGTCACAGCTTGGGCCTGCATTGCTTGGGTCGCAGCCATTTAATGGGTCAGAGCCGTTGTCGCATTCTGTTGCATCAACAATGCCGTCACCATCAAAATCAGTTTGGTCATTATAGTCATCTGCATCTTGTGTATCCAGTACACAGTCGTTGTCATCGTCAGCATCATTGAAGTTAATCTGGCTATCCCCGTCGAAGTCGCAAGCACCAACTTCATCGTTGGGTATGCAAGGGTTGTTGTCGTTCGGGTCGAATTGCGGGTCGTTTGAGTTAATGCCCGTTATGTAACCATCACCATCTATGTCATTGGCAGAGCCACAATTCGGGCCAGTTGGAACCGGTGAACATGGGTCAAGCGGGTTGCTGCCCTGCTGGCATTCTGCCCCGTCAGTCAAGCCATCGTTGTCACTGTCAGTTTGTGTGTTGAAGTCATCAGAATCCGCAGCATCAGCCACGCAATCGTTGTCGTCGTCGGCATCTGTGCTGTTCACTTGACCATCTTGGTCAAAGTCACATACGCCAACCGTATGTACTGGAATACATGGATTTGTGTCATTCGGGTCATGCGTTGGATTGCCAACGCTTACATCTCCAAAATAGCCATCACCATCCATGTCAACAGTACCTGAGCATAGTGGTCCTACAGGAGCTGGATTACAAGGGTTTTGCGGGTCGGTGCCTGCCTGACATTCTTCAAGGTCAGTCTGACCATCGTCATCAGAATCACTGTTTTGGTCGTATGGGTCGCTGTCATCCCCATCGGTGAGACAGTCCTCGTCATCGTCAGAGTCAACATCGTTTATAAGGCCATCACCATCGAAGTCGCAAGAAGCAAGCGTTGCGTTCGGGTCGCAGGCATTCAATGGATCACTTTCACCAGCATCAATAACACCATTCTTGTTGGCATCCTCTATGCCGTCATTGACTAGGTCATTGTCTGTGTCAACATCCATTGGGCTTGTCTCATCCAAGTCAACATAGCCGTCCTTGTTCTTGTCCTCCACGCCATCCAAGATTCCATCATCATCCGTGTCGTTGTCGAGTGGGTTGGAGTCAACACCAGCATTGTAGGCACCATCGCCCTTAGTTTCTTTGATATCTGTTATGTTGTCTCCATCGCTGTCGCTGTTCGGATTGTAGGGCCAAACATCGTTGGCATCCGCAACACCATCACCATCGTCGTCACCATCAGTGCCGTTTATAACACCATCTTGGTCAAAGTCACATGCATCAGAGCCTGGGCTTGGCACACATGGATTGTTGTCATTTGGATCAAACACTTGACTACCTGACGGATAATTTTCGAAGAAATAGTCACCATCCGAATCGTCAGGTTGACAAGCCGAACCGTTGGTGTTCGGGTCGCAAGCGTTCAGCGGATTCGATCCACCATTGGTTTCATTGCTGTCCGTCAGCGAGTCATTGTCGGAGTCGCTGTTTGGATTGAAATCTTCAACGTCTGGGCCATCTGCCACACCGTCACCATCGTCGTCCGAGTCAATATCATTTGCCTGGCCATCGCCATCGAAATCGCAGGAAGCCAAGGTTGCATTGGGGTCGCACTTGTCAAGTGGGTTGGTGTTGTTTGTTACCTCGTTGAGGTCATTCAGCCCATCATCGTCCGTGTCTGCATGAATAGCACTTGTTTCTTGGCCGTCTTTTACGCCATTATGGTTTGCATCCTCAGTGCCGTCTGCCAGCCCATCATCATCTGAATCTGAATCAAGTGGGTTGGAGTCAGTATCGGCATTGTAGGCATGATCGCCTTGCGTTTCTGTGTTATCGGCAATGTCATCGTTGTCAGAATCGCTGTTAGGGTCGTATGCACCCGCATCGCTTCCATCAACCACGCCATCGTTGTCATCGTCGCCGTCCACTGTGTTGGAACTGCCATCTTGGTCAAAATCGCAAGCGCCAGCTGTTACGTCAGGGACACAAGGATTGTTATCATTCGGGTCATAATGCTGGTCGGTAACTGGGAAGTTGGAAGCATACCCGTCATTGTCCAAGTCAATGTCATGACAATTGCCATTTGTTGGATTCGGGTCGCATGGATTCAGCGGCCCGGAGCCTTGATTGGTTTCTGTCAAATCTGCAATTGAGTCATTGTCAGAGTCACTATTGGTATTGTAATCATCCACGTCCTGTGGGTCGAGTACACCGTCGTTGTCATCGTCGTTATCTATTCCATTCAAAATGGCATCACCATCGAAATCGCAATCAGGAGTTGTCGCATTCGGGCTGCACTTGTCAAGTGGATTGCTCTCTCCGGGGTCCAATACTCCGTTGTGGTTGGCATCTTCTTCACCGTCACGCAAGCCATCGCTGTCCGTATCGGCTACTAATGGCTTTGTTTCACCAACATCCACCATACCGTTGTGGTTGGCGTCTTCGACGCAGTCAGATAGCCCGTCATTGTCAGTATCTGCGCTTAATGGATTCGTATCGGTACCGACGTTATAAACGCCATCTCCACCATTTTCAGCACTATCAGAACAGCCGTCACCATCGCTATCGCTATTGACATTGCAATCATCCACATCAAGGTTGTCCCTAACACCATCGTTGTCATCGTCATTGTCCGTGCTGTTGATGGCACTGTCGCCATCAAAGTCACAAAGACCAACGGCACAATTTGGCACACAAGGATTATCGTCTTCTGGGTCAAAAAGCGGCTCATTCGGGTCAAAATTGGCGTAATAGCCGTCATGGTCTTCGTCTGTACCGCTGCAAGCAACGTTGTTTTGACTTGGGCTACAAGGATCAAGCGGGTCGGAGTCACCTTCCGTTGGGTCATACACACCATTGCCGCCGGTCTCGCTATTATCGGTGATGCCATCACCATCTGTATCTGAATTTGGATTGTATGGGTCGCTGTCTACCGCATCTGTCACACCGTCGTTGTCATCGTCAAAATCTTGACCATTTATGACGGAGTCGCCGTCAGAGTCGCAAAATGCGTTCGTCTCATCTGGTACACATGCGTTAGCATCGTCCGGGTCATAACTGGAGTTATTAGGTGGATAATCACCATAGTAACCATCTTGGTCTATGTCTGTCGGAAGACATTCTGCAAAATTAGTGTAAGGGCTGCATTTTAGTTTCGGGTCAGATTCACCCTGGTTCACTATGCCGTTTTTGTTAGTGTCCTCTAAGCCATCTTGAATACCATCGCCGTCCGTGTCCTTTTTGAGCGGGTCGGTCTCGGTGGCTATTTCATAGTCGCCGTTTTTGTTTTTGTCCTCTGTTCCGTCTTTTATACCGTCACCATCGGTGTCGGGGTTTAGCGGATGGGTGTCAATACCGTTGTTGTAAACACCATCACCACCAGTTTCTATTTTATTGGATAAACCGTCAGAATCGCTATCGTTGTTAGGATTGTAATCATCTGGAATTCCAGCCTCCTGAGTGTCGGCAACACCATCGTTGTCATCGTCAAGGTCATTCTGGTTTGGTAGGCCGTCATGGTCGAAATCGCAAGTAGGTGAAGAAACACTGGGCACACAAGCATCATTGTCGTTGCTGTCCCAAGTTGGGTCGCCTTGCGTCACATCGGAGAAATATCCGTCGTTGTCGTTGTCAATATTGTCGCAGTTGCCACCGTTGGAGAAAGGCGAGCAAGGGTCAAGCGGATTACTTTCACCGATGTCCACCATACCATTGTAGTTGGTATCTTCATCGCCATCTGGCAAGGTATCACCATCGGAATTTGGATTTACAGGATCTGTCTCAGACAGGTCTTGAAGGCCGTCATGGTCAAGGTCTTCAATGCCATCCTTGATATTGTCATCGTCCGTATCGTCATCCAAGGGATTGGTGTCTTCGCCTGCGGTGTATTCACCATCTTCGCCAGTTTCGATATTGTCTGTGATACCATCACCGTCCGTATCGCTATCAGGGTTAAACTGGTCAACATCGTCTATGTCTGCAACACCATCGCCGTCATCATCAAGGTCGTCGCCATTGACAATGCCATCTCCATCAAAGTCGCACTGGGCCAAAGTGTTATTAGGGTCACATTTCTCCAATGGATCACTCTCTCCTGCATCCAAGTTACAATTTTTATTGGCGTCTTCAACGCCATCTTTCAGGCCATCACTGTCAGTATCCGACAAAAGTGGGCTTGTTTCATCGCTATCTTTTTGGCCGTTTTTGTTTTTGTCTTCGCAGCCATCCTTCAGTGCGTCGTTGTCAGTGTCGTCGCTCAAAGGATTGGTATCCATGCCAGGATTGTAAACCCCATTGGCACCTACCTCTACTTTGTTTGGAAGACCGTCACCGTCACTGTCGTTGTTTGGATTGTAGTCCTCATTGTCGTACAAATCGGAAACGCCATCATTGTCGTCGTCTGAGTCATTCAGGTTTGTTTGGCCATCGCCGTCAAAATCGCACGTCAAGGCAGCATTGCTCGGTATGCAAGGATTCGTATCGTTTGGGTCATACTTGGGATGCCCTGATGGGTAGTTTTGATAGAAAACATCACCATCCGAGTCATCCGGTACACAAGCGGTTACGCTTGGGTTAGGATCGCATGCATTTAATGCGTTGCTATTGCCCTGGCACTCTTGCAAATCTGTAAGACCATCACCGTCACTGTCGCTACTGGGGCTATAATCATTTACATCACTTGCATCAGCTAAGCAATCAGCGTCATCGTCATTGTCGTTCTGGTTTACCAATCCATCGCCATCATAGTCGCAAAGAGGTCCTACGGCGACTGGGTCGCAGTCATCCAAAGGGTCACTTTCGTTTATGTCAATATTACCATTGAAGTTGGCATCTTCTTCCCCATCTTCCATGCCGTCATTATCGGTGTCAGCCACCAAGGCATCGGTTTCGTTGGGATCACGGCTGCCATCTTTATCGGTATCTTCTACTCCGTCAGTAATGCCATCATTGTCTGTATCTGCATCAAGCGGATTGGTGTCAACGCCTGGATTATAAGCTGAATCACCGCCAGTCTCTACGTTGTCGGTCAAACCATCGCTATCGCTATCGCTATTGATGTTATAAGCATCAATATCAAATAGGTCTTGAACGCCATCGTTGTCGTCGTCAAGGTCAGTACCATTGGCCAATCCGTCATTGTCAAAATCACATGCGTTCGCCTGATTATTAGGGATACAAGGATTGCTGTCGTTAGGGTCATTCACAAGTGCAAAAAATCCATCATTGTCATTGTCCGTTGCGGTACAAGCCATTGCCTGGTTGTTGGGGTCGCATGGATCCAGCGGATCGCTATCTGGAAGCGGGTTATAAACACCATCGCCGCCGGTCTCGTCATCGTCGCTGATGCCGTCACCGTCGGAGTCGCTATCTGCATTGAAGTTCTGAACATCGTTCACGTCCGCAACACCGTCCTTGTCATCGTCAAGGTCGTCGCTATTGACGATGCCATCGCCATCAAAATCACAAGTTGGGAAAGTAGCATTCGGGCTACATTTATTGGTAGGATTGGATTCTCCATTATCTACAATGCCGTTTTTGTTGGCATCTTCAATGCCATCACCCAGGCCATCACCGTCTGTATCTGGATTGTGCGGATTGGTTTCGCCTGGGTCAACATTACCATTGCCGTTTTTATCCTCCACGAAATCGTAAAGGCCGTCGGCGTCCGAATCGGCGCAAGCTGGTGCACTGCCATAGTTGGAGTCCCAATTATAAAGTGCGAGTCCATTGCCGAAATCAAAAACGGTAATATCGTTGCCGGGATTTGAACTGATGGAGTTGGGCGCATAGAACGGGTCGTCAACTTCTATTAGCGTTACAGGCCCAATACAAGCAGATGTCCGTTTCAGTTTGAAAAGCGGAGTTTCCTGCCCAAGGATATACTGTATCACAGGGCTATCATTCAAAAAGCCGATGGAGATATAATCGTTGTTTGGGTTGTCAACAGGTGCATTAACCCTGCCTGGACTACCCCATAGTCCACTCAAAGAAGTCAATCCGTTATATTGGAATCCGTTTGGCACCACGAGTGTTACCTGTCCGGTACCTGTCACGGTGTTCAGTGAAGGCCCTGGGTTCATGCCCGGCTTTGGCCTTGCAAGTACTGTATAGGTAACCCCGTCTGATTCCAAGCGAATTCGGAATTGTATCTGCGCTTGGACAGAAAGTGCGCCCATAAAAAGTAGAAAGGCTACAAGGGCAATTTTGGCGTGGTAAATGATGTTGGATTTCATAGTTCTTAAATAGAATTTAGTGTCCAATGAGAGGATTATCATATCGGGGGGAGGTGATATGCTTCTTGTTTTGCCAATAAGGCAGGTTAATTTAAATCAGCACTGTTGGAGACCAGCACAGATTTTTTAATGATGAGAAGGGAAAAACAATCGGGAGTGGCTTGCTACCATTAAGGGACAGTCCTCTGCTTGGGTGCGGCGAATACAGGACTTGAAAAGAATAGTGTAGCCTTTACTCATGCTCAATAGTTTTTGCCTGAATAAACTTAATAAAAACCTAAAGGGGAATAAATCAAGGAGGGGAGAAAAGTTGGAGGAGAACCAAGTGCAGTGGTTCAAATACCGTACCAACTCGAATTTTGGATTAAAACACGAATGTATGCTGTATTCATTTTGGAGATGTCAGCGTATTGAAACAGTAACCATGCAAAAACTGAGCGTACTTCAACAAAACTTACCAACTGCGCCCTCAGTAACGAAAAAGCCCCAGTGCAATGCACCGGGGCTTCGTGATTCGGCTGGGATTCGAACCCAGGACCACTTGATTAAAAGTCAAGTGCTCTACCGACTGAGCTACCGAATCAAATTCATTTTTGCTTTTCTTTAAAAGCGGCGGCAAAGATACAGCCTCGGATAGCAAAACCAAATAAGAAGTCAGATTTTTATTAAAAAATAAATCCTTCCCTAATTTTCTTCGCTTTTGAACAAAGGTTGTCCACTACAAAGTTCCTTTTCCATTCCATCATTTTTTAGGAAAGCCAGGAGGTTCGGCAGCTGCAACTGCTTTCAGGAACTGCCCATAGTCGGTGTAATCCCTAATTACGATGCCAGTACCCTCCTTGTGCAATACGTCAAAATCGCCATTGCGGCGGATGCCTACGAAGTTCATCTGCATCCGACGGGTGGTGTCCACATCCCAAATAGCATCACCTACATAAACCGTTCGGCTTATGACCGTGTGCTGCGCAATGGTGTCCATCACTTGGCCAATGATGCCTTCCCTTTTCTCATGGCCATCGGCACCTACCACCACGATGGGTTCAACCGGGATTTCAACATGCCGCAATTTGACGAGTGCGGGGCGATGCCAGCCGCCAGTGCCAACCCCTACCACAAAGCGGTCATCTTCAAGCAATCGCTCGACGGTACGCCTGGCACCAGGTATTTCTAAAAACTCGTGCGGCTCCGCCTTGCGCTTTTCCTCAATCAATGCCACAAACTGATGCTGAAACTCAACCATTTCTATATCAGTGGCGTCACGGTCGAACTGGGCTTTGATGACCGTCCGAAAAATGGTCGTATCCGTCACATGAGGGTACTTTGTCCAGTCAATGGTAGGAAACGGCTTGCCATAGATGACTTGATAAGTTTGTGCAAAACACAGGCTATCTATTTTGTTGCTATACACTAATGTACCGTCAAGGTCGAAAATCACGAGTGTCTTGCTCATACAATGCTCTCTTTTTTGATGAAATCAGCAACAGCAGCTACCCAACGAGGATTGTCATTAAGGCTTGGCACTAAGTCGAGCTTTTCGCCCCCTTTTGCCAAGAATTCTTCATGGTATTCCTCCGAGACCTCAATGGTCGTCTCCAAGCAATCAGCTATAAATGCTGGGCAAAAAACCAGCAAGCGCTTGTCACCTTGATTGCGCCGCTCCGCCAGCACGTCAGAAGTATAGGGCTGCACCCAAGGGTCCCTCCCCAGCCTCGACTGAAAGCAGGTGGTATAACTGCCTTGCTTTAGCCCCAGTTTTTTCACCAAAGCCGCTGTGGTAGCATGGCACTGTGCCGAATAGCAGAATTGGTTTTTCTCCGAAATACGCTGGCAGCAGTCGGTGGTCTGCAGGCAATGGTTGCATTTATCAGCCTTGCGCAGTTGCCGCTGTGGAAGCCCGTGATAGCTGAACAGCACATGGTCGTAGTTTTCGATGCCAAACTGTCGCCCATTTTCAGCAAAAATCTCAATCATGGGTTCGAGGTCATGGTAAGAGTTGATGAAACGTAAGCCAGGTATTACTTGGCTTTTGCCTAAAACTCGCATCACCTCTTCATGAACAGACCCCGTGGAGGCACTTGCATATTGAGGAAACAGCGGGAGCACCACTATTTCCTCAACATTTTGCGCCAGCAAGCGGTTAATGGCCGACTCGATAGTAGGGTTTTGGTAGCGCATCGCCAATTCAACGATGAAGCCACTGCCCAATTTCTCCTGAACGCCAGCCGCCAACCGTTGCCCATAAAACTTGAGCGGCGAACCTTCTGGTGTCCAAAGTTTTTGGTACAATTTGGTCGAATTGCCTGTACGGAACGGAAGAATGATGCCCCTGACCAACAAGTTGCGAGCCAGCCATGAGATGTCAATCACCCTCGCATCCAGCAGAAATTGCCGCAAGTACCGCCAAACAGCGGTTCGGGTTGGAGCATCGGGTGTTCCGAGGTTGACGAGCAGGACGCCAGTTTTACGTTGTTTCATGCTTCGATATGAAATATTACCGCCTAACTATTTCACCAAAAACTTCCCAGCTGCTACTTGCTGCTTTTTGGAAAAAACACTCAGCACATAGCTTCCCGCTGGCAATCTTTCCACATTAATTGAACTGCCATCCAATTTGCCCTTTTTCACCAAACGACCATCGCTCGTAAAGATTCGATAGCTCAATTTGGTCTGCGATGGCAAGTTTTCTAAGTAAATAACTGTGTCAGCAGGATTAGGATAAATTTTGAACGGCAGCGGTTTGGTGTCGTTCGTTGCTGTGAAATCAAGCCCTGCAAAAAGCCATTGGTAGGCCGCTGGAAACTCGGCATTCCAATACGGTTCGCTATGCTCGCCGTTTGGGTTGATGGACTTGAACAACTCACCTGTTCCAAAACCGTTGTTCAACAGCACATCCTCCATTTGGTTTACATCTGACACCACGGACCCATTGCCCTCCACTTGACCGGCATACTGGTAAATGCGCATCAGCCCTGTCTTGGGCGTGTTGGCGCTGTGGTCAAAAATTTGAGGGTCATTGAACCAGAAGGCAGGTGAAAAAATGCCAGCTTTTGAAAACACATTTTGATGTTCCATGAGGCCGTATTGGGAAATCAGCCCCCCCAACGAAGAGCCCATGATGGCGGTATAATCCCTTCCAGTAAAGGTTCTATAATTGCCATCCACATAGGGCTTCAGGGTTTCGACTATAAAATTCATGTACTGGGCACCCTCGCCGCCTTCGTTGTAATCGGGATTCACCCAAGGTGCGAGCTCGTCAATGCGCAGCCCACCTCCATTATCAATCCCAACAACGATGCAGCCATAATCGCCTTGCGCATGAAGCTCATTGAGCGATTCGTCCACGCCCCATTCACCACTAAAGCTCGTGGCATCATCAAACAGGTTTTGGCCATCATGCATGTACATCACCGGGTAACGCTTCTGGGTCGTTTCATAATCAGGCGGCAAGTAAATCATGATGCGGCGACTCCGGTTCAGTTGCGGCATGAAAAAATCAGCATCGAGCAGGTGGACGTTGGCAGCGGCGGTACTTCCTTGGCTTACGTCTTCCCAGCCAACAATCATGACTTCCGTCGTCATGGCACCTCCAGTATAATTGAATTCCCTATCAGGTAAGAAGCCACCATTGGCCGTTCCTTCTACCGTGGCCCAACTGCCCCTCGTGAACTTGTACTTGACCAAACCAATGGGTGGGTTGAAGACGATTTGATATTGACCACCCCCGATATCCGATAAAATCGAATTCGGGTCGGCGGGGTCCCAACCTTGAAAATTGCCCGCAATATGAATGGGTTCATTGGCGGGAGTGATGGCAGGTATGGCAGTAACTTTAATGGTAAGCTGCGCAAAAACGGTTGCAGAAAGGCAAAGGAAAAGGAAAAGGAACCTGGTTTTCATGGTAATAATTATTGGATTGCGGGATTGTAATAATTGTTAGATTGTCACGCTGTGTGACAATCTAACAATGTATCAATCAAGCAATGAAGCAATATAACAATCACACAATCAGCGTTTTATTTCTGAGAAAATGGTCAGCAAGTACTAAGGCAGCCATTGCTTCTACGATGGGCACTGCACGGGGCAATACACATGGGTCGTGGCGGCCACGGCCTTCCACTTGCACGGCATCGCCCGCTTCGTTGATAGATTCTTGAGCTTGCACAATGGTTGCAACGGGCTTGAAGGCAACTCGAAAAGTTATGTCCATTCCATTGGAAATGCCGCCCTGAACGCCGCCCGAATGATTGGTTCGGGTACGAACTTTACCATTTTCATCCACAAAAAATGCGTCGTTATGCTGTGAGCCTCTCATCGTCACTCCGGCAAAACCTGAGCCTATCTCAAAGCCCTTGGAAGCATTGATGCTCAGCATCGCCTTGCCAAGGTCAGCATTCAAACGGTCAAATACTGGCTCGCCCAACCCTGCTGGACAATCTTTCACCACACAACTGACCACGCCGCCAATGGTGTCGCCATCCTTTCGCACTTCTTTTATGAGCGCCTCCATTTGCTCCGCAATGGCAAGGTCTGGGCAACGGACGGGCGTGGCTTCTATTTGGGAAAAATCAAGCTGGTCATAGCCTTTTTCCAAGGCAACCTCCCCCACCCTGCTGACCCATGCGGTGATTTTCACCCCTATTTTATCCAAAACCAATTTTGCGACCGCACCAGCCGCTACCCTCGCCGCAGTTTCACGGGCGCTGGAGCGCCCACCTCCCCGATAATCCCTAAAGCCGTATTTCACTTGATAGGTGAAATCGGCATGACTGGGTCGGTATTTGTCGGCGATGTGGGTGTAGTCTTTTGATTTGGCGTCTTCGTTCCGAATGAGCAGGGCCAAGGGCATCCCAGTCGTTTTGCCCTCAAAAATGCCTGATAGTACCTCTACCCTGTCACCTTCTTGCCGTTGGGTGACAATAGCCGATTGGCCAGGCCGGCGGCGGTCAAGCTCATGTTGAACAAAGTCGAGGTCAAGCACTAAACCAGGTGGGCAACCATCTATGACGACTCCTATGGATGGGCCGTGCGACTCACCAAAAGTGGTTATGCGGAAAGTATGTCCGAAGGAATTGCCGGGCATTTATTGGCTATTGGCCATTGGCATTTGGCCTTTGGCTGATGAATGCTACATCCAAATGGATGAAAATGGCGGCAAAAGTACGTGGTACTTTGCGGGTGGGCAGGGCTTCAGGAGGCTTTTTTTTAAAAGAAAATGGACCTGGCAAAAATCAAGTCACACAGCATTGCACAAGTTGCTCATAATCAGGTCTTTCAGAAGCAATTCGATGAACAAAACGCTCTAATATTCGCCCATTTTGCAAAACAAATACACCGGGCATCTGCGTGGAATCACCGAGGTTCTTGGCCATTTCTAGCTCATAGCCTTGTTCTTGCTTAATCCGGTAACCTCGAATCCAAGTTTGCAAGCCATATAGTTGGCCGAAAGTGCCACGTTGCAAGCCAAAAGCTCTGTAATACCGTTGGCCTTCATCGCCTATATGGGTGGCTCCTTCTAAGTTGAATTTTGAAAAATAAGCACCAGCAGTTTGGTCGTCTCCCATATGCACAAAGACGATTTTGATGCCGTTCCTTTCAATTACCTTTCTTCGAACGGAAATATCGTTGAGTGCCTCCTTGCAAAATACGCAACCAAAATGGCGAAGGAAGACCAACATGACCGGGCTTTTTTGTGTCAGCGACCAAAGGTTATCCCCATGGTTGGTTACCATTTCTTCTAAAATCAGTAGCTCTTCTTCGGAATCTAATGGTAGCATTTTGATTGTGGTAGCAATAGTTCACCTTCCTAAACACTTTAATCAAGATAGGGTTTAAAAGAGAATGGAAAAGGCTGGTGTCGCCTTTTCCATTGTCGCTTTAAAATTATTTTCTTAAGATATTTTTTACAAATCGCTGATTGTCAACCATTAACACAACGGCATACGCCCCACTTGGCAAATTTCGAAAATCAAATTGCTCTGTGAAGTCTCCCGAAACAGTGTGCTTTGTTGCCTTTGCGGCAACCCTTTTTCCATCTTGCGCAACGATTTCGATTTGAACTTTGGCTGGATTGTTCAACCGGAACATCACATTCAAGAAATTGTCAACGGGGTTAGGGTAGGTTACGAAACGAAGGTCAGCCAAAACTGGATGCTGTGTGCCAGAAACAGGCTCTGTTCCGAGCAGTAACAGGTCGTCAATCATGAAAAGGTTGTCGTCAGCAGAGTCATGGTGCCAGGCTATGTAAATTGTTTGACCGGAATAGTCGGCCAAGCTAAAGCTGTGGGGTTCTAAAAGCCCAATATGAATGGTTTCTCCTGCAGCTGTATCGGCAGGAATGAAATAGTCAGTCAATGTATAACCATCGGCATGGATATATCCATTAGAAAACAAAAAGTTAGACGGGTCAACGCTGCCACTTTCTCCTATGATTTCAGTCATTTCGGCTGCCCTGAACACTTCTGTGACGGTGGTACCTATTTCGGTAACATCTTGACTTCCAACCAAGATTTTTACAGCATAGCCATCCATATAACGAGGCCCTTGGTAAGAAGCTGATTTCCAATGTAATGTAGCATTAGCATCTACGATTTGCATGGCGGGGCTTATGAGCCAATTGCTGGATGAGGTATCGAATCCAGCAAGCCAAGAACGACTCGTGAAAACGAAGTTGGAATCTGTTACTGGAATGCTGTCCGGTGAACCCCAATCAAGGTCAAAATAATAGTTTTGAGGTACACCTCCTTCGGCTGCGATGCCATCTTCATCGTAGTTTACCCAAATGGAATCAGTTTCTCCAGACTCCGGGAAAATGGCCATTTCCGAACTTGGGTCGGTCTGGAAATTCATGAAGAACAAGGTGTCGCTTTGCGCAAAAATACTTGAAGTGAAAAGAAGCAAGGAAACGCAAGCGATGATTTGGTAAATTTTTTTCATGCTAATTTGAATTTTTGATGAACAAAATGAGTAGTGAATAGCTAAGGTAGGATTTGTGTTGAAAAGGAAAAAGCGGAATGTCAAGATTGTCGGTAATTCAACAATGAAAAAGGCGGCAACCCCTTTCGGAGTGCCGCCTTCTTTATCTAAGTCGTTGATTGACAATTACTTGACAACCTCCTCAAATTCTACATCGGTAACGTCTTCTTTGGCTCCACTGCCACCACCTTGGCCAGCATCGTGGCCGTTTGTAGTGTCAGCTCCCGGCTGCTGCTGCTGAGAAGCCTGATACATGTCCTGGCTGGCCGCCTGCCAAGCGGCATTCAATCCCTCGGATGCTTTTTCAATGCCTTCCAAGTTTTCAGCTTTATGAGCATCTTTCAACTCAGTCAATGCTGCCTCAATGGCACTTACCTTATCGGCGGGAATCTTGTCCTTGTACTCCTTCAGCTGCTTCTCCGTTTGGAAAATCAGCGAGTCGGCCTGGTTCAATTTCTCCACCCGCTCACGGGTCTGGCGGTCGGTGTCGGCGTTGGCGGCTGCTTCTGCCTTCATGCGGGCAACCTCATCCTTGCTTAGGCCAGTGCTTGCTTCAATACGGATGTTCTGCTGCTTGCCGGTGC
>JANPLH010000627.1:0-7602 GCA_031426435.1 Saprospiraceae bacterium
CGATGACTGGGGCGCGGTTTTCATCGCAGTCCTCCACCAATATCTGCATGTCCCTAACGGTGGTGTCAATGGGGATGCCATTTCGCCAAGAGATGATGATCATGGCAATATTGTACTCCCCCTTTATTTGTGGGCTTGTCCAGGTGATGGTGCCCGTCTCGTTGTTGATGTCGAGGCAGCAACCGAAGCCACCAATGTTCTGGGGGAAAGTATAATTGGGCACCGGGGAGTTTGGGCCTTGCATCGGCACGATAAGCTCGTAGGTCAGTATGTCACCGTCGGGGTCGTGTGCGCCTGGGTTGTGCACGAAAGGTTCGCCGATGCAAGCGTAATCAATGGGTTGGTTTTCCAACCTTGGCGAAGAGTTGCATCCCTCGAACTGGCCGTTGAATAAGGTAAACGTCGTCTGCAAATGGAACTTGATGGCGTCGGAGGCCGGCGGGTTCACGTTCAATACAAACTCGTTCCGGTTGGGGTCGGTCATGGAGATGGTGAAAGTACCCGGCCCATCGTAAGTGAACTCAGCCACATAAATGTTGAACTTCACGTCGTTGGGAAGTTCCTCGCCATTTGGTGGAAAGTTGGGGTCAAGCTGTGGCCCGTTGATGCGGGGCACCTGCACACAGGTATTGGCGGCATCGCCCCAGCAGAGCGTAAGGGTGTCACGGTCGGCGTTGGGCTTGCTGGTCTTGGTATAGGTATAAATGGTGGCCCTCACGGTGTTGCTGCTGCAACCGTTGATTTGCTCCACGATGATTTCGCCAGCCCGGTTGTGCGTGGCAAAAGCTTTAATGGAAAAGAGCGTAAAAAAGGCCCCGTAAAGGAGTAGGCGTAATGTCGTTTTCATAACAATTTGCTTTGCAATGGCAGGTATTTGCCGAGGTTTTTACCCTTAAAATTACATCGAAAAATTGTAACCGCTAATCATTTTAATGATTTGGTCAGCCAACGGCAAATTTGGCAGCCGCCTTCATTAACGAACCCAACCGTTTCAAGTTTTTGGCGAAGCAAAAAATATGGGCTTTTTTTAGAAAAACAATGCCATATTGCTATGAAATATATTTGAGCAAACAGTTGCACAAGCCTTTGATATTGCATTAAGACCCCTTAAATTGCAACATCTTTTAACAAACAAACCAATACTATGCTGACAAACTTATTCATACTTGTACTTTCCTTCTTTGGACTCAACCAGTCCTCCAACCCTTCCAACAAGCCAGCACCCAACTCCAAGCCCGGCACTGAGATTCCAAAGCCATCCAACTACAACCACGAAAAGGGCGGCAACCAGCCTGGCGGCGGTTGGGACCTCAATTGATTTCCGTAGCATCTATATCCATTTTTTTTACTTAAAACAATCTGCTATGCTGGCAAACTTAATCATCTTGGTGATTGCCGTTATTGGGATAAGTGATGGGCTTGGCGATTCCAAGCCACCCTCCAGCTACAGCGAAAAAGCTGGCGAAGACCGAGGCGGCTTGGACAGAAATTAGTACCTAATCATGAAAATGAAGAGCCGTTTGGGACCTGTTTCCAAACGGCTTTTCTATTTGCTCAATAAATCAATGCCATGCAAAACCAACGAATCCGGGTCAAGCGCTTTTACCAGTTGCTCCGCAATGAGGGCAATTTTGATTTCATCAAGACCCTTGACGAGGGCGTCAAGTTGCCCGCCCAAGCATTTTCAGAGTGCTTCTTGAAGCAGCTTTTGGAAGAAGACCGGGAACCTGCCCTCGCCCAACGAATAGCGGATGAACTCGCCCTGCCCGTGAGCGCCGTGCAGGATTTCATTCAGCAAATGCTCGAAATGGGTGTGCTCGAACGCTTTTCCATTTCCGAAAACAAACCCTTCGAGCGTTACGACCGCCAGATGCTCTTCTGGGACGCCATGCAGCCCGTGACCGATTTTGATGAAAATTACCTGCGGCAAGAGCGGGTTTCAAAAGCGCATGTGGCCGTAATCGGCATTGGCGGCATTGGCAATTATTTCGCATTGTCCTTGGCTGCATCGGGCATCGGCAAAATCAGCCTCGTGGACAGCGACACCGTGGAGACGAGCAACCTCAGCCGCCAAATCCTGTTCTTCGCTGCCGACATCGGCCAGCCCAAGGCCGAGGCTGCCAAGCAACGACTGCAACTAACCAACCCCGACTGTAAATTATTTGCCTACAATGAAATGATAAACACCCAGCAGGCGCTCCGTTCGCTCTTGGAGCGCATCGCCCCGGTGGACTACCTCATCCTCTCCGCCGACCAAGCCGTGGAACTGCCCCTTTGGGCCTCCGACTTGCGCAAGGAGTTCAATTTCAAGGCGGTGAAATGCGGCTATATGGGCTACCTCGGCCTCATCGGGCCATTCTTCGGGCCAGCCACGCCCGGCTATAGTGAGCTTTTCCAATCATGGGCGGGCCTTATTGCTTCGCAAGATGAGACGGTGAAGGGCTACCATGCCCGCCATGCAGCACCAGCCAGCAGTGCCTCCAATGCCATTTTTGCCAATATCGCTTGTCTGGAAGTATTGAAAGACCTGAGCGGCACGGGGGAGGTGAATTTGATGGGGAGGCGGTTGTTGTTTAATTTGAAGACCTTAGAAATGAGGTGGGGGTAATCACCCCACAATTTGCAACTTCGCAAACTTTAGCAAAATTCGTTTCTGCTTATCCACATCCAAGTCCGGGAAGAATTTTACCACATTGCTAGTGGGTCATTTTGGAAAATCCTGATGTGCCTTTATCCTTTCTATCTGGCCTAAATGCCTTTCTGTGTGGGCAATCCAAACCAAAGTATATTGGTGCAGATCCCTGACGTGCCAAACGCCCCAATCGGGTGGCCTGAAAACGAAGTGCAGCCTAAAGTCCACGGATGTTCTCTGTATAAGTTCAATCACTGCATTTCGAAAGCGATTAAAAAAGCTCAAAAGTTCTTGTTTTGTTTGAAATCGTCCGATGGGCTGTGCTGCAAATGGTGCCATGCCCTTGTTCGGGTCAGTAGCGTAGGCAATCATAATCGTGTCAATGCCTTTTACTTTTTCAACAAGCTCAGGGCGTTCTTCGGTGTATTGGTTGTTCAACAAATCCCAATAAAGCAACTCCTCGTATACGCCGATATGCTCCATCACCTCTGCAATGGACCATTGGCTGCTGTCCGGCTTAAATTGCATTTGGTTTTCGTTTAGTCCCTCTAACGCATCTTGAATAGACTTTTGGGTTTCCTTCAAACCATTTATCAGGTATTGTTGGTCAGCATCGGACCATATCCGAGAAGACGTTTGAGCAATTATAATTGCTGGCAAAATGATAAATGCAAAAAGCAGGAATGATTTCATTGGTGAAAATATTGGGTTTGTGAATAGGTAGGCTAAAACGAAGTGGCGATTTTGCCTGTGAAACTACCCCATAATCTGCAGCTTCGCAAACTTCAGCATTATCCGCTTCTGTTTGTCCACGTCCAAATCCGGGAAGAAAATCGTCGCCATGCGTTTGTCGCCGCTGCCGTCAACGGCTACTATCTTGCCTTCGCCAAACTTTAGGTGCAGCACCTTGTGCCCCGTTTGGATATGCTCGCTGGGGCTGGGCTTGAAGGTAGCTGGGTCAATGCGCAGACCCACCTCCTGCTGCGGCCCCCGTTGCTTGAAGCTGCCCGTGACGCCGCTCCTTGCAGGTGCGCCCGATACTGCCGTGGCTGCCGCCGTGTTCCGCTCGAAACGGCCCGCTGGTGCCCTTGATGAACTGCCAACGGGCGATGCAGCATCGAGGTGTGCCATGTTGATTTCATCCAAAAAGCGGCTCGGCGGGTTGCTGCGCTCCTGCCCGAAGCGGTAGCGGCTGGCTGCATAACTGAGGGTCAGGAATTGCTCCGCACGGGTGATGGCCACGTAAAAAAGGCGGCGCTCCTCGTCAAGCCCCTCTGGTGTGTCGAAGCTCATGAAGGATGGGAACAACTGCTCCTCCAAGCCTGCAATGAACACGCTCTTGAACTCCAAACCCTTGGCCGAGTGGACGCTCATCAGCGTCACATAATCGCCTTCTTTGGTCTGGTCGTCCTGGTCGGTCATCAGGGCGATGTTTTGCAGATAGGCAGATAAGGATTTGTCAAAACTATCGGTTACACCTTCCGCCAGCGCTTCCGTCTCGCTTGCCCCTTTGGGGCCGTCCACCGTTAATCGTCCACCGTCCACCGTATCGTCTTCCACAAAGGTCTTGATACCATCCAACAAGCTGCCGATATTGTCCAAACGCTGGATGCCTTCCACGGTCGTGTCCTGTTTGAGTTCGTCCATGAGGCCAGAGCGGCGGGCGATGTATTCGGCTACCACATGGGCGTCGTGTGACTTGGCTTTTTCACCAAAATCCTTAATCATGGCCACGAAATGGTCAATGGAATTGCGGGTGCGGGGCGGCAGGTCCACTTGCGGCAGCACCTGCCACATGGTCATGCTGTGCGAGTCGGCCACGGCAGCGATTTTGTCAATCGTGGTGCCGCCGATGGCCCGCTTGGGATAGTTGATGACCCGGCGCAGGGCCTCGTCGTCCTGCTGGTTGATGGCAAGGCGGAGGTAGGCGATGAGGTCTTTCACCTCTTTCCGTTGGTAAAAAGACATGCCGCCGTACACCCGGTACTGGATATTGTAATGCCGCATCCACTCTTCGAAAACCCGGCTCTGGGCGTTGGTGCGGTAGAGGATGGCGATTTCCTTGTTCGACAAATGCCAGCGGTTCTTCTGCTCCATGATGGCATCGGCCACCCGTTTGCCCTCCTCGCTGTCGGTGATGGCTCGGATGACCCGGATGCGCTGACCTTCGCCTTTATCGCTGAAAATGGTCTTCTGGATCTGCTTGCGGTTGTAAGAGATGACCTCGTTGGCCGCCTGCACGATGTGCTCGGTACTGCGGTAGTTTTGCTCCAGCTTGAAAGTCTTTATTCCGTGGGGTTGAAAGTCCTTCTCGTAGTCGAGGATGTTCTGGATGGTGGCGCCCCGAAAGGCATAGATGGACTGCGCATCGTCGCCCACCACGCAGATATTGCGGGGGCTGCCCTCGTAGCTGATGAACTTCTTGACGATGGAATATTGCAGGTGGTTCGTGTCCTGGAACTCGTCCACCATCAGGTATTTGAATTTGTTGCGGTACTTGTTCGTCACCTCCGGGTGGTTCTGGAACAGCTCGTACAGCCGGAACAGGAGGTCGTCGAAATCCATAGCGCCGCTACGCTTGCAACGGGCCACGTATTTTTCATAAATCTGTTGGAAGAACGGTCGCTTGGCCGCTTTGTCCTCCTCCATCATGTCCGCCCGGTTGAGGTAGGCTTTCGGGGTGATGAGGTTGCTTTTGCAAGAAGAGATGCGGGACTTAATGGTATTTGCGTTGTACTGCTCCTTGTTCAGGTTCATCTCGTTGATGATGGACGTGACCACGCTCTTGGTGTCGTCGGAGTCGTAAATCGTGAAATTGCTGGGGTAGCCGATATGGTTGGCCTCCACCCGGAGTATCTTCGCAAACAGCGAGTGGAATGTGCCTGCCCAGACCCGCTCCGCCCGTGGTCCCACCACCTTTTGGATGCGCTCCTTCATCTCCTTCGCCGACTTGTTGGTGAAGGTCAGCGCCATGATTTCCCATGGGGCCACGCCCGATTGTATCATGTGGGCTATGCGGTAGGTGAGCACCCTCGTCTTGCCGGAGCCGGGGCCAGCGATGACGAGCACAGGGCCGTCGAGCTGGGTGGCGGCTTGGCGCTGCACGGGGTTCAGTTCGTCGAGGTAGTTGCGTTGTTGTGGTACGGGTGATTGCGTCATGAAACTAGCGTTTGTTGGAGGTGCAAGATTACGGCTTTGCGGCGAGATGGGCAGCAAACATTTTGTATATTTGCCATGCTAATGATTAACAAACAAAGATGGAAAGATAACGAGGCTTTCGCAATTGGATTTGGAAAAGACCTACACCTACGCCGACTACCCGACGTAGCAGTTTGAGCAGGCGGTGGAGTTGATAAAAGGAAGGATAGCAAAAATGGCTGCACCGAGCCGAAGGCATCAAAAAATTTCATTTAAGCTTAGCGGAACATTTTACGATTATTTCAAAAAGAATCCCTGCGAGAAGGGCTTTCTTATAAAAACTGAAGTGGACTTTTTGAAACACAAAAGGCACATAAGGACACATAGTTAGAGATCGTTCCGCCTTCGGCGGAACCCGCTATGTGTCCTTATGTGCCTTATGTGTTTCAAAATAACGTGTTTTAGTCTCGTTAGAACACTGTTTCATTTTTATAAGAAAGCCCATCAAAAATCGGGCAAGGCATTGCTTTTGGTGAAAAATACGATATTCACCGGGTGGGGAGCGCAATGCCGCCGTGCGACCTATGAGCGGCGAAGCCATGCCCGAAAATGAACAAGTACCGGGCATGCCCGATGAAATCATCCTTTGGACAAAAAGGAGGGCTAAAGATGGATTTTTTTGAAGGTGGAAATCATTTTTTTCGATTCGTAAAGCACTGATTTGGTGGAAATTGAATTTTTTTCACACCTGAATAGGTGACTATCAGGAGTTCTTCTACATTTGTGCGGGATGTGCGAAAGGTTCGCATATTATCATGTTGTGCGTCACCCTATACATACATTCCGATAAATGAGGATTATAACTTGGAACTGCAATATGGCTTTCAGAAAAAAAGCCGAGTTTATTCTGTCTCATAAGCCAGACATTTTAATTATTGTAGAATGCGAGCATCCGGACAAATTACTTTATAAGGGTGACATACCAACACCGACAGACAGTTTATGGTTCGGAAAAAATCAGCATAAAGGGCTTGCAATATTTTCTTATGGCGACTATCGCTTTAAAACTCAAGACAACCACAACGAGAACTTTAAAATGATAATCCCAATTGAAGTTACCGGCGGACATTTTGATTTTAACTTATTTCTAGTTTGGGCTTACAACCCGGATGACAATGATGGAAGATACATAACTCAAGTTTGGAAAGCTATAACACACTATGACGAATTATTGACAGACAAACCGACAATGTTTATTGGCGACTTTAATAGCAATACAATTTGGGACTATAAAAAACACAGATTAGGTAGTCATTCAAGTGTTGTAAAACAATTGGAAGACAAAGGCATTTTCAGCACTTACCATATTCATCATAAACAGACACAGGGAACGGAGGAGCATCCGACATTTTACATGTATCGACACAAGAACAAGCCATATCACATTGACTATTGTTTCGTTTCTAGCGACATGTTGGACAAACTGCAATCTGTAGACATTGGCGACTACGAATATTGGATAAAGTATAGCGACCATGTTCCACTGATTGTTACATTTGACAATAACTGAGTGAATCAGGGCGAACGTACAACATGGGGTTTTATGCAAGTTGGGCTTGACAAACATCGTTGGTCATTTGTTCTTAACTTCATTAATATATTTTCAATCAGCAGCGGCTCGGGCAGACGGAAGTCTATTTCCCAGCCTTCGCCAATACTCGGTCGTTAGCAGTTACCCACCCACACCTCGTCGATTTCGTTCCCACCAACATTCTTACCTAATTTCTTCGTTGATATCGCTCAGGCTCCCATCCTCGCCCGCATCAAAAACT
>JANPLH010000628.1:0-40759 GCA_031426435.1 Saprospiraceae bacterium
CCAAAGGGGCATTTCCACTGCATGAACAGGCAAGACCTTGAAAAAATCGTACAGGCTGCAACCCTTTAGGCTTTTCCGCACTGTCTATTGAAGACCCAAACGCCAAAACCATGATTCCATGAATCTATGAAGCCATGAAACTGTCATTTCTAGCGCAAAAAGCGTATAATTGACTTTTGGGTAAATGCATTAGCAGCTTAGTTGCTTTGGCTCCTACCACCAATTAAAGAAGAAATTCTATCTTTCGGCCTTTCGGCACATGGACCTCAAATCTGTACAAATTTTTATGAAAATGAGATTAACAAAAACATTTTTACTGCTGGTTGTCACGCTTGTCTGCATTGGCCAGCTACGGTCCCAAGACCTTCACAACACGTTGTTCTACATGAACCCGCTCCACATGAACCCGGCATTCACGGGGGCGTATGAGGGTACCTTCCGTATTGGCGGCATTTACCGCGACCAAGCCCGCACGGCCATTGGCAAATCGGCCTACTCCTCGCCAGCCCTTTATGGCGATGCACCGATACTGATGATAGGCAAACGCCACTGGATTGGCGTTGGAATATTGGTTTTTAAAGACCAAGCAGGAGATGGTGAACTGACCTTGACCGCTGGCCAATTAACGGGTGCCATCCACTTGGCATTGGACAAAAAAAGCAAGAGCATCTTCACGGTCGGTGTGCAGTGGGGCAAGGTGGGCAGGTCGCTCAAAGACTTAATGAAGCTCGTTCCCGGCGATTTGACGGCAAAAAGATTGGATGACCCCGGCACCAATGCCCAATCAGAGGATGATTTGTTCGGTGGGGGTAGTTCGGGTACGCCTGGTGGTGACAATTCGGACAAGAAAACAGACTTTCAGGACATCAACGTCGGTTTTCTGCTCAAGTCGAAAGTCAGCAAAACCACGGACTACAATATTGGCGTATCGGTTCGGCACGTCACAACGCCAGGCGATGATTTCAATTTCAAGAACCCGACACCCGACCTCAACATGCGCTTCACCGTGCATGCGCAACTCAACACGGAGTTGAGCAAGAAAATGACGCTGACCCCAGAGCTTTATTTTTCCAACCTAAGCCCTGCCACACAGATGCAAGCACATGCCTGGTTAGGCTATTGGCTCAAGCAATCCGACAATATCAAGTTGAGCGGCGGCCTCGGGTACCGGGTGGGCGATTCCGCACAACTGCTCCTCGGCTTTGACTACAAGGACATCAAGGTGCAATTGGGCTATGATTTTACGGTTTCACAATTGGCGCAGGTCAACAGCCGTCAAGGTGGTTTTGAAATCGCAGCCTATTATATCGGCAAGATTTACAAGAAACCGAACGTGAAACCCGTTATACTTTGTCCGCACCTTTAAAGTTAGTAGTTAGGCAGTTGGCAGTTGGCAGTCGGAGGCTGCTTCCAACCACTGTTTAAGGCCTTTCTTTTATAGAGACTGTTTTTTTCAATCTCTAAAAAAGTAACCAGAAAAAATTATGAAAAATCATATCCTTATAGCTATGCTCCTGCTTTTTTGCGGCTTCGCCGCAATGGGGCAGCCGCTCAACCGTCCGACCTACGCCATGATGATTACTACGGCGGAGGAGCAGATGGAAAAAAAAGACTACTACCGGGCACTCGAATGGTACGAGAAAGCCTACGATGAGTCGAAGGACATTGAGCTGACCATTCTCATCGCCGACCTGAGCTATATGCTGCGGGACTACAACAAGGCCGAGAAATCCTACGCCCGTGCCCTTAAGCCTACCAAGAAGAACAAGAAGGTGGACGAATATGCCGAAAAGCGCTTCGAGTACGCCCGCTCCCTGAAAATGGTGGAGAAGTACGATGAGGCCATCGCCGAGTTTGACAAGTTCATAGGCACTACCACAGATCCCACTCGCAAGGAACTGGCCGAATTGGAAAAGGTCGGCTGCGAATTCGGCAAGGTGACCAAAACGCAGGACGGACTCACCATCACGCACGGCGGCAGGGAAATCAACGGCAAGAATTCGGAGTACAGCCCGTTCCTCAGTGCCGACAACAAGGAAATCTATTTCGCCGCCTTAGTTGGTGATGATATTATCGAAATCAATGAAAAACCCAAAGCGGAGGAAGCCAAAGCAGGAGACGACAAGGCAAAAATTGACCTTGGCCTTAAAAAAGAAGGTGAGGGGGATGGTAGCGACTATTTTTCTAAAATTTACAAATCCACCAAGGGTGACAAGGGCTGGGGCAAACCCACGGCGCTTGACGAGAGCGTGAACCGGCTTGAGTTTTTCAATGTGAACAACTCTATTTCACCCGATGGCAAACGGATGTTTTTCAACCGGGAACTCTTGGATGGCCATATCCTGAAAGAGGCCAAAATATTTATGAGCGAAGGCAAGGACGGCAGTTGGGGTGCCGCCAATGAAGTTAAGGGTGTGAACGGTAATTTCATAGCTAAATCCCCATGCGTGGGCGAGCTATTTGGTAAAGAAGTCCTGTTTTTTGTCTCCAACATGGAAGGTGGCCAAGGCGGCTTTGACCTCTACTATGCCACCTACAAGGGCGCTGGCAATTATGGCGACCCTGTAAACCTTGGCCCAAAACTCAATTCCATCGGCGATGAAGAAACACCATTTTATCGGGATGGTGTGCTGTACTTCAGTTCCACTGGTCATCCTGGCATTGGTGGCTATGACATTTTCATGAGCACCTGGAACGGCACCATGTGGAGCAAGACAGCCAACAAGGGAAAGGGCTACAACTCCAGTGTGGACGACCTTTATTTCATGCTCGACGAGGAAGGTTACACGGGGGTTTTGGCCAGCAACCGCCCCAGCGAGGGCAGCCGCAGCGTGCACAGCAAGACCTGCTGCAACGATATTTACAACGTGCTATTGAAAAAAATCGAGGCTGATGTACTGGCAACCGCCTTTGACCTGGAAACCAAGGAGCCGCTCACGGGTGTCACCTTCGAGCTTTTGGTCATGCAAGGCGACGCACCAAAAGTCATTGATACCAAGACCAACGGCACCGCCAACAACTTTGACGCCGTGCTGGAGCTTGACCGCTCGTACATGCTCATCGCTTCGGCGGAAAACTACTCGAACGACACGGTGCGCTTCAGCACGCTTGGTCTTTTTGATTCGAAAAGCTACAAGGAAAGGCTGGATTTGAAGCCGGGCCGCATCACGAAGAAGATTGTACGCAACGAGCCTTTTGTATTGGAAAACATTCTTTACGATTTTAACGACGACAAAATCCTGCCGCCCGCCGAGGGCGACCTTCAAGTTATTTTCGACCTGATGAACAGGTATCCCGATATGGTCATCGAGCTTTCCTCGCATACGGACGCAAGGGGCGGCGATGAGTTCAACAAAAATCTGTCGCAACGCCGAGCCGAATCGGCCCGCCGCTGGCTGACCGCCCCAGGGAAGGCGATTCCTCGTACCCGCATCGAGGCAAAAGGCTATGGCGAAACGCAGCCGAAGACCATAGACGCCAAGGCCAATGCCAAGTACCCCTACCTGAAAGTCGGCGATGTTCTGACGGAGGCATACATCAATGCCCTGTTACCCGACAGTGTGAAATTCGAAGCGGCACACCAACTCAACCGCCGCACGGAGTTCAAAATCCTCTCCGGCCCGACGAGCATTACTATTGAGGAGGAGCAGCTTATTCAAATTGGCAACCGCAAGGTGGACCCCAATGCACCCAAGGTTGATCCGAAGAAAGACCAGAAGCCTGCTCCTGGCAAGAAGCCAGCACCAAACCGCAACAACCGCAACGGCGGCAACGCTCCCGGCGGCGACAGCTTGAAGTCAGCGCCCATCAAATTGTCGGAGGTACCGATAAAGAAAGACAGCATCATTGTTGACAAACTCTCCTCGCTCTATGGCAAAAAGGACTTGAAGGGCCTGCCTATCATGCAGTTCGATACCCGTATGTACGATATGGGCACCCTGAAAAAAGGCGAGGTGAGGGAATATACCTTCCATTTTACCAATATCGGCGACGTGCCAGCGGACATTGACATCGTGAGTGTTTGCGAATGCACGAGCTACGAACTTGGGCCGAGCTTGGTGAAGCCCGGCGAGAAAGGCTGGGTTAAGGTCATTTTCGACAGCAATAAAAAGGACGAGAGCGACACGAGCGACGTGGATATTTTCCTCAGAAATATTGACCCAGAATTTGACGCCCCGATCATGGAACGGGTGAAGTTCAAGTTCGAGCTGGTGAAATAATTTCCCAGATTCGATAGAACAATAAAGGCCGTGCTTACAACAAGCACGGCCTTTCTCGTTTAAGAGGTTTTGGTCGAAAATTGCGAAGCAGCTCCTAATGCTCAGTTCATCTTAAACGGCGGCAATAATTTGAACGCTGGAATCTCCACATCAAACTTGGCTTCATCAGAAAGGCGCACCATCTGGAAAGTACCGTACATCTTGCCAAAGTCGGTCATTAGCGGACACCAAGAGGTGTACTCGTGACGTTCGCCGGGTTCGAGTACGGGCTGCAAGCCTACAACACCTTCGCCCTCCACTTCCCGTACCATGCCGTTCGATTCGACAATGAACCAATGGCGGCGAAGCAGTTGAACAGTGTCAGAGCTTTGGTTTTGGATGGTGATGCGGTAGGCAAACACATAACGGTGCTGAATCGGAATAGACTCATGCGGCAGGTAGAAAGGCTCTACGCTGATTTGAATGCCCTGGGTGGTCAAGGTCTCCATTGTTCAATTTGCAGCTTGCCCGCCTTCCCTGCTTGTTAGCAGACAGGGGCGGTGTAACAGTTGGCAATTCGAGCCGATGAAATAGCCGAATACTTACTGTTTCATTTTAAAGTTAGCCAATCGCTCACGATTTGCTCGGCTTGTTTCAGTGCAACAGATAGGTCGTCGTTCACGAGCACCCTATCGAATTCAGACTCAAATGTAAGTTCAAAGGTCGCTTTGGCGATACGTTTTTGGAGGCTTTCTTCGCTTTCCGATTTTCTTTTTTTCAGGCGCTCCACCAATGTCTCGTTCGATGGCGGTTTGATGAAAACAGTGAGCGTTTCAGCGGAGTATGCTTTTTTCACGTTCATCGCCCCTTTTACGTCAATATCGAAAACCACATGCTTGCCTTCGGCCCAAAGCCGTTCCACCTCGCTTTTCAGGGTGCCGTAGAACTGGTTCTCATAGACCTCCTGCCATTCGAGAAAGGCATCTTGGGCAATTAGGTCCCTGAATTTTTGCACATTAATATAATAGTAGTCTTTTCCCTCCTGCTCATTGGCCCGTCGGCTACGGGTAGTGGCCGAAACGGAAAATGCAAGGATTGGGAAAGTATCCAACAGATGGTGTACAATCGTCGTCTTGCCTGCCCCGGATGGGGCAGTGACCACGATGAGTTTTCCCTGGCTCATACTGCGTTCGCTACTTGTTCTTTTATTTTCTCCAGGTCGTCCTTCATTTTGACCACGAGTTTTTGAATGTCGGCGGAGTATGCCTTGGCACCGAGGGTGTTGATTTCACGTCCCATTTCTTGACTGATGAAGCTCAGGGTGCGGCCTTTGGAACTGGCATTGGAGGAGAGTTGCTCCAGGAAATATGTACAATGCTGTTCCAGGCGTACCTTCTCCTCGGTGATGTCAATTTTTTCGAGGTAAAAAATCACCTCCTGCTCGAAGCGGTTCTCGTCAATATTTTCCTTGTTCATGAATTCCTCCAGGTTCTGGCGCATCCGGTTTTTCAATGATAGGATGCGCTCCTGTTCAAACGGGTTAACGAGTGCCAGCGCACTGCTGATGTTGGTGACCCGCAGGCGCATGTCTTCCTCGATGACAGCTCCTTCTGCCTTTCGGAAATTGTCGAAGTTTTCGAGGGCTTCCTGCAAGGTACGCTCCACCACGTTCCATTCTTCCTCCTTCATTTCACCTTCCTCGGTCATGATGACGTTTGGCACACGCAGGATGGCAGCCATGAGGCCGTCTTTGGACATGTCCATTTCATCGGCAATAGCAGAAAGCTCCTTGTAGTATCGCTTGAAGAGCGGCACGTTGAGGCCGAAGCCCTCGTCGCCCTGCATGGATTTCACATCAATGCTGAAATCAATCTTGCCCCGTTCGATGCGCTCGCTGATGAGTCGGCGGAAGTGGTGCTCCTTTTCCCTGTAGTTTGCAGGGATTTTGACCCGCATATCGGTGAACTTGCTGTTGAGCGAGCGCACTTCTGCGGTGATAACCTTGGAGTCGAAAGTGTTGGAGGCCCGCCCATAGCCCGTCATAGATAGCAGCATACAGTAATTGTATTTAGGTTGAAATACCGGCCACAATGAGTTGGAGGGGCAGGTAGTCGGCAAAGATAGACATACAGAATTGAATAAATTGAGGGCTTTTCCAAACTGGGAGGAAAAGTAGGTGGGAACTTGCCGGGAAAGCAGGGGCGTTGACTGACGGTGAAACGTGGAGTGGTTGTTGAATACCTTTGTTCGACATGCCCTCCAAAGTTTTCAATTTCTGAAAACACATAACCCATTGATAATTAGCGGAAAAAAAGCTGAAATTAAATTGAGTTTTATTTCCGCAAATGAAAAAAAAGTCGAAATTTGCGACCTCGTTTTGAGAAAACAGTGGTTTTTTTCATAACTCATTCTAAACCAGTTAAATAAGATGAGAAAAGCTGACTTAGTAACAGCCATTTCCGAAAAAACCGGCGTAGCAAAAGTTGATGTCCTCGTAACCCTTGAAGAGTTCTTCAAGTCGGTTAAGAATTCACTTGCCGGTGGAGACAATGTCTATATCCGTGGTTTCGGAAGCTTCGTTATCAAAAGAAGAAAGAAGAAGATCGGTCGCAACATCAAGCACAATGTGTCCATTGATATACCGGAACACTATATTCCGTCTTTCAAGCCAGCAAAGATATTTGTTGAGCACGTGAAAGGTAACGTGGATCATCTGCCAGAAGATGACAGCGACGATTGAAATCTAGGATTTTGAGCTAACGTTTGTCTTGAGTCAAAGCAAATGCAGCATTGATGAACAAAGGTCAATGGATTCTGATTGGATCGGCAGCATTGCTGTTCGCCGTGCTTTATTTTGGTTTTGACACAAAGCCAAGCAAGCAAAAAGCAATTGAAAAGCAAAGGGCAGGTTCCTTGGCCAGCACGGATATTAATTCCATGCTGGTAGATGCCAAGGCCGGTCTGCCAGCGCAATCATCTGCTTCGGTGATGGCACTGGAGGGCGACCTTGAAAAAGCCGTGCAGGACACGGCCAAAGCCTCGGCTTACAAGGAGCTTTCAAGCTTATGGTTTCAATTGGAGAAACCGGGCATTGCGGGCTACTATGCAGAGAAGGTAGCCGAAATCGCCCGTGACGAAGAAGCGTGGTCCATCGCAGGCACCACGTTTTCCCTATGTCTCCAAAGGGAGATGGAAGAAAAAATCAGGAGCTTTTGCACCAACCATGCCGTACAGGCGCTGGAAAAAGCGGCTTCGCTGAACCCAGCCAACCTGCAGCACAAGGTTAACCTTGCACTGGTATATGCCGAGAACCCGCCCAAGGACACGCCCATGAAGGGCATCCTGATGTTGCGGGATCTAAACGAGCAGTATCCCGACAATGTGCTGGTGCTGACCCAATTGGGGCGCTTGGCCATCAAGACCTCGCAGTTCGACAGGGCCATTGAGCGGCTTTCAAGGGCGGTAGAACTAGAGCCAGGCAACAAAGCGGCAACCTGCCTGCTGGCACAAGCCTATGAAGGCAAGGGCGATGCAGCAAAAGCAACCGATTTTAAATCTAAATGCGAGAAATTACCCGGCAACTGAACCGTTGGCAATTTGGAAAGTGCAACCCAACCCCTGCATATTTCCAAACCAAGGACTTAGTGGCCTTTATTCGTTAACTTAATTAAGAGATATTGACATGCCTTGTGGTAAAAAGCGTAAGCGTCACAAAATCGCAACACACAAACGCAAGAAAAGACTGCGTAAGAACCGTCATAAGAAGAAGAACCGGTAGGTTTAGCTGAACCTTGTAAGCGGTTGGCAACTCCTTTGTGGGCTGCCAACCGCCGTTCCGGTCTGTCGTACCGGGGATTTATATAAGGTCAACACCGCAAAACCCAACCAAAGGAGCAACCGAAAAGGCGATTAATCCCAATGCCGACGGGAAGCGAGAGAAATCAGAAATTCAGAAATTAGAAATTGTAGCAGCAATTAAGCTCCTGTCCTTTTCCAAATTTCCCAGTCGAATAATTTCCAAATTTCCAGCAAGTCCCGGTTCCACCCAAAAAGACAACCAAACCGTTTTCGGTGCATTTTTAGCATCAGTTTTGGCAAAACATCTTCGTCAGCGCTTACTTGGTCAGCCTGAAAAACAAAAGTGGAAATGCAATGTGGGGCAGGAGGCGAGTAGCAGGTATTTGAGGAATCCCCATAATTTTGACACAAGCTACGTTCTAAAGCATACCACTTTTCGGCTTTCATCAAGCTGGCCCGGCCTTTCTGATTTGGTATTGCTCCTTTCCTTTGGTCTTATTTCCGATAATTGACCTTTTCCGAATCATCAGTACGGTAGCGGACGTGCTTGCTTTGCTATGCCTGCTAAACTCCCACGTCGGGAGTTTAAAATGAACCATCGTGGATAAGGAATTAATCATCAATTCTACGCCCACCGAAGTCGAAATTGCGCTCTTGGAGGATGGTAAGCTCGTGGAGCTGCATCACCAAAAAACGAACAACAACTTCTCGGTAGGCGACATTTTCTTGGGCAAAATCATCAAGACCATGCCCAATCTCAACGCCGCTTTTGTGGACATTGGCCACAAAAAAGAGGCGTTCCTGCATTACACCGACCTCGGCCCAAAACTCAAGTCGCTGCTCAAGTACACCAACAACGTCATGTCGGGCAGCCAAACCACTCCCTCGCTCGACAATTTCAAGATTGAACCGGAAATCATCAAAACAGGCAAGATGGACCAAGTTGTCGTGAAACGACAGCCCCTCCTTGTGCAAATCTTGAAGGAACCCATCTCGACCAAAGGTCCCCGCCTTAGCTGCGAGCTGACCATACCGGGCCGCTTTTTGGTGCTTACCCCGTTCTCTGACGTGGTGGCCGTTTCCAAAAAAATCGCCAACGCTGACGAGCGCAAGCGCCTTAAAACGCTGATTGAGAGCATCAAGCCCAAGAACTTTGGCGTCATCGTTCGTACCGCAGCCGAGGGCAAGCGCATACAGGACCTCAACGAGGAACTGGCCATGATGCAGAGCAAATGGGAGGACGTGTTCAACCAATTGCAGGGTGCCAAGGCACCCGCCAAGCTCCTCAGCGAACTCGATAAAACGAGCAGCATCTTGCGTGACATCCTCAGCGATTCTTTCAACCGCATCGTTGTCAACGACAAGCAGTTGTACCAGAACATCCGCCATTTCCTCGGCAATATCGCCCCGGACAAGGTGGAGATTGCGCAGCTACACAACAAGAACAAGCCCATCTTCGAAACGCACGGCGTGACCCGTCAAATCAAGTCTTCCTTCGGGAAAACGGCCACCATGAACAGTGGTGCTTATATCGTCATCGAGTCAACGGAGGCCATGCACGTCATTGACGTGAACAGCGGACACAAAATGAGCGGCACCAACCAAGAGGACGCCGTGTTGAACGTGAACGTGGAAGCTGCAGAGGAAATCGCAAGGCAGTTGCGCCTTCGTGACATTGGTGGCCTGATCACCATTGACTTCATTGACATGCGCAACAATGAGCACAAGAAGGAACTCTTCAAAGTGATGCGTGATGCTATGCGGAAGGACCGTGCTCAGCACACGATACTGCCGTTGAGCAAGTTTGGCCTTATGCAGATTACCCGCCAGCGGGTGAGGCCAGAGGTGAAAATCAACACCTCGGAGCAGTGCCCCGCCTGCCAAGGCACTGGCAAGGTTACGCCACAGGTGCTGGTAACGGACCTGATAGAACGTGACCTGAAGTTTATCCTTGATTCGGGGGCAAAGGGCAAGTTGAACTTGAAGGCGCACCCATTCGTCCATGCTTTTTTGAAAAAAGGCCTGCCCAACGCCCAAATGCGCTGGTATCGGAAATACTATAAATGGATTGGCCTCAAAGCCGATCACAGCTACCAAGTGTCGGAGTACAAGTTTTTCAACGACACGGACGACGAGATTCGGTTGAACTAATTCAATGGTTCGTAAGGTTTCTGGTTTCAAGTTTCAGGGAAATGCCTGCTTTCATCATTTTTGACAAAGTTGATTTGCCAAAAAAGCTATTCAAAAAAAGCTATTCATTTTCAATCGAGCAGGTTCCCCGTGAAACCTTAAACTTGAAACCTTCACGAACCATTGAATTATTGACCGAGCATAAAAAGGGCTTGCTTCTGTTGGGGCAAGCCCTTTGCTGTTTCAGGGGCAGGTGCAATCGCTGGCACGGCAAGCGGCGAGCAGGCAGCAAGTGAGGAAAAACAGCAGGATTGACGGCCAATGCGGTACTTTCATGCGCACAACAATTTTTTCAGGAAGCACAAACTTAGCTAAATCATTGCGCCTACCGAAAAAAATACTCGTCGCCCCGCTCGGTTGGGGGCTTGGCCATGCGACCCGGTGTGTGCCAATCATTCAGGAATTGCTGCGGCAAGGTGCCGAGGTGCTGCTAGCTTCCGATGGCAGGGCGTTGGCGCTATTGCGGCAGGAGTTCCCCGATTTGATGAGCTTTGAACTGCCCAGCTATGATGTGCAGTACCGTAGCCGAAACATGGTTTGGGGCATCGCTACACAATTGCCGAAAATTGGCTGGGCCATTTGGCGAGAGCATTGGGTGCTTCGCAAATTGGTGGCACAGCATGGCATTGACTCCGTCATTTCCGATAACAGGTTCGGTTGTTTTGTGCCAAAAAAGCACTGCGTTTTCATCACGCACCAGCTCAATATCCCGATTCCTTTTTGGGGAGTAAAAACAGGCGTCAATTTTTTCAACCATTTGATAATCAAGCGATTCGAGGAGTGCTGGCTGCCAGATTTGGCAAAAATGCCGAATCTTTCTGGAAAGCTATCCCATCCAGTTCCCCATCGGCTTCGCCAGAAGGTCAAGTTCATTGGTGCACTGACCCGAATGCAGCTAAACAAGGTAGAGCCACTTCGCTACGATGCCATAGCTGTGCTGTCGGGACCGGAGCCACAGCGCAGTCAGCTTGAGAAAGCTTTGCTAGAGCAAGCGAGCCAGTTGCCCGGTAGTTTCCTCTTGGTGCAGGGGAAGCCAGAGCTGCCAATTTCTACCCCGGATTTTTACCCTAAAAACATCTACGTTGTGCCCTCCATGACCACCGAGGCGCTCAACCAGGCCATCCTCGAAAGCGGTGTATTCATCGGGCGGTCGGGATACAGCACGGTGATGGACTTGGCCCGGCTCGGCAAGCCAGCACTGCTCATACCGACGCCAGGGCAGCCTGAGCAGCTTTATTTAGCGGAGAAATTGGCGATGGAAAACGCTGTTGTTGCGCAGCAACAAGATGAACTTGACCTTAAAACGGGCATTGCGGAAGCAAAAAACCGAACCGGGCTAAGTGGTGATATGTCTGATGAAAATGCGCTTCGGGAGGCCATTGCAAACCTATTGCGAAGTATCCAAGGCTGAATATGAGCGTCTAAGATTAGGCGCTGGATTTCCTATCAAAACCTTTCCGAAACCAAATCGTTTCCTACTAACTTTGCTTCAAATTTCAAAAAAATGACTGACATACTCGAACTCGCCCCACAGCAACTGGAAAAACTTGGCTTCCTCGACGTGGACGTTGACCCCACGCTCGACCTCGTGGCCGAAATCAACAAGCTGAAGAAGGAGAAGAACGCCATCATCTTGGCGCATTATTACCAAGAGCCTGATATTCAGGACATTGCGGACTATATCGGCGACAGCCTTGGCCTCTCGCAGGAGGCAGCCCGCACCGAAGCGGACATCATCGTGTTTGCCGGGGTGCATTTCATGGCGGAGACGGCCAAGATGCTGAGTCCCAGCAAAAAGGTGTTGCTGCCCGACCTAAAGGCTGGTTGCTCCCTCGCCGATGCTTGCCCTGCACCGCTTTTCAAAAAGTTCAAGGAGAAGTACCCTGACCATATCGTTGTGAGCTACGTGAACACTACGGCGGAGATGAAGACCCTGACCGACATCTGCTGCACCAGCACCAACGCCGTGCACATCATAGAGAGCATCCCGAAGGACCAGCCCATCATCTTTGCACCGGACATCAACCTTGGGCGGTATTTGGTGAAAAAAACCGGGCGTGACATGGTGCTTTGGAACGGCGCCTGTATGGTTCACGAGATTTTTTCAATGGAGAAAATCACCAAGCTGCGGATGCGCCACCCCAATGCGCTGCTCATTGCCCACCCCGAATGCGAGGAGCATCTGCTGTCCACGGCAGATTACATCGGCTCCACCACGGGCCTGTTGAAGTTCACGATGCGCAGCGAAGCCACTGAGTTCATTGTGGCCACCGAAGCGGGCATCATCCACCAGATGGAAAAGGCTAGCCCGCACAAGACCTTCATTCCGGCTCCCCCGGAGAACACCTGCGCCTGCAACGAGTGCCCGCACATGAAGCGCAACACCTTGGAGAAGCTCTATGTCTGTATGAAATATGAATTGCCGGAGGTGATCTTGCCCGATTGGGTGATTCGGGAAGGTGTGAAGAGCATTGATAGGATGCTGGAAATTTCGGCGAAAGCAGGCTTGTGAGGTGTTGAGGCGAAGCTTACGAAACGTAATTTTCTACAAAAGACAAAACGATGAAAGACCACCCCCACGACGAGTTCTTCAAGTACCTGTTTTCAATTTTGAGTGCAGCGAAAGAGTTCCTCCACGCCTTTTTGCCGAAGGATGTGCTTGGCTGCCTCGACCTTGAAACGCTTTCGCCCGACGATACGGAATACACCACGCCGGAACTGGCGTCTGTTTTTTCAGATAAAGTATATCGCTGCCAATTGGTTGACGGACAAGTAACTGGAAGCCAGGCGGCGATTGCCATTTTGTTGGAGCACAAGAGTTTTTCGCCGCCATTTCCGCATTTCCAGTTGAACGAGTACCGCCAGCGGATTTGGTCAACGCAAGTGCAGGGTGGCACTAAACCGACGATGGTGTTGCCTGTGGTGCTGTACCATGGTCAGCAAAAATGGAGGAAAAAGGGATTAGAGGAATATTTTGGCGAACTGCCCAAACCGCTCAGGCCGTTCCTTGGCGGGTTTGACTACGTGCTGATTGATTTGTCCAAACACACCGACATCGAACTGCTGAAATTGCGCATCGGTTTTTTGGCTTATGGGCTGTTGACAATGAAGCATTCTTCCGATAAAATCTATCTCGCCGAGCAGTTTGTGGTGATATTTGAGCGGGGGGAAGAGTTCCTAAAAACAGAGAGTGGGCGAAACTTCGTGGAGCATCTTTTTGTTTATTATGCCAGAATTTCCGAACTTGGCGGAGAAAATCTAAAGAAAAAAGTAACTCAAAACTTTTCAAGAAAAATGCAAACAGCAACATTGTCAACGTATGACCAAATCAAGCTGGAAGGCAAGCTGGAAGGCAAGCTGGAGCAAGCAATTGTAACTGCAAAGAAACTTATCCTGAAATTTCCATCCTTTTCTGATCAAGAGATTGCTGACCTGAGCGGTGCTACGTTAAGGGGAATCAAGGCATTGAGATTGGAAATGAACGTAAAAAAAGACCCTTCGGTTAAAATAGGGAAAAAGCCTATCCCCAAAAAAGGCAAAAATTGATGGCAGCTTTGCCGCCATGTCAATAAAAAAAGCCCGGATAACATTGCGTCATCCGGGCTTTTTGCCACCTCATACCTTCCTACCTCAAACCTTCTTTTTCTTTTCCTTTGGCTCCGCAATGGCTAATTTCAGCACCTCTTCCATCCTGTCCACATAATGGAAAGTCAGCCCTGCGATGAAGTCCTTGTTGATTTCCTCCACGTTCTTTTCGTTCTCTTTGCAGAGGATGATTTCCTTGATACCGGCCCGCTTGGCCGCCAATATTTTCTCCTTGATACCGCCCACTGGCAGTACTTTGCCTCTCAGGGTGATTTCGCCCGTCATGGCGAGGAAGGGCTTCACGGTTTGCTTTGTAAAAGCAGAAGTGAGGGCCGTGAGCATGGTGACACCCGCCGACGGCCCGTCTTTTGGGATGGCACCTTCTGGCACGTGTATATGGATATCGTGCTCCTCTATTTCCTTGGGGTCAACGCCGAGTAGCTCAGCATGGGCCTTGATATAGCTCAGTGCAGTGCTGGCCGATTCCTTCATCACCGAGCCAAGGTTGCCGGTCATGGTGAGGCCGCCCTTGCCCTTGTGCAGGCTGGTTTCGATGAAAAGTATCTCGCCACCAACGCTCGTCCAAGCCAGGCCGATAGCCACGCCTGCGGGTTGTGATTCTCTATAGAGGTCGTTGGAAAAACGGGGTGGCCCCAGCATTTCTTTCAAATCTTCGGCCTTTATATTCAAATCGTAAGGCTCGTTCATGGCCACTTTTTTGGCCACAAAGCGCATCACGCCCGCTATCTGACGGGAAAGGTTGCGCACACCCGACTCACGTGTGTATTCTTGTATAAGCTTCGTCAGCACAGCTTTGCTCAAGTTGATTTGCTTTGGCTTGAGGCCATGCTCCTTGCATTGCTCCGGTATCAAGTGGCGCTTCGCAATCTCGATTTTTTCCTCAATGGAATAGCCGTTGATGTAAATCATCTCCATCCTATCCAACAAGGCCGGCTGAATGCTGCTCGTCGAGTTGGCGGTGGCGATGAACATGACCTTCGAGAGGTCGTATTCCAGTTCGAGGTAGTTGTCGTAAAACGTGGAGTTCTGCTCTGGGTCGAGGACTTCGAGCAGGGCAGAAGATGGGTCGCCCCGGAAGCTTTGGCCTACCTTGTCTATTTCATCGAGGATGAAAACGGGGTTGCCGCTGCCTGCCTTTTTCAATGACTGGATGATGCGGCCAGGCATGGCACCGATATAGGTCTTGCGGTGGCCCCGGATTTCCGCCTCGTCGTGCAGGCCACCGAGCGACATGCGGATGAACTTGCGCTTGATGGCCGTGGCTATTGACTTTCCAAGAGAGGTCTTGCCCACGCCCGGAGGACCTACGAGGCAAAGGATAGGCGCTTTCATGTCACCTTTCAGTTTCAAAACGGCCAAATGCTGGAGGATGCGGTCTTTGACCTTTTCAAGTCCATAGTGGTCCTTGTCGAGCACTTTCAGCACCCGGTTCAGGTCGAAATTGTCCTTCGTGAAATCCTCCCAAGGCAGCTCCAGCAGCACTTCCATGTAGTTCATCTGGATGGCGTACTCGGCCACCTGGGGGTTCATGCGGCGCAGCTTGTTGATTTCCTTGTCGAAAGTATCGGCGGCGTTCTTCGGCCATTTCTTCTTTTTCCCCCGCTCCACGAGCTGGCGCAATTCCTCTTCCTGCGGGTTGCCGCCAAGCTCTTCCTGGATGGTCTTGAGCTGTTGGCTGAGGTAATAGTCCCGCTGCTGCTTCTCGATGTCCACCCGTACCTTGCTCTCGATGCGGTCTTTCAGTTCGAGCAGTTGAAGCTCGGTGTCCATTTGTTCGAGCAGGCTCTCGGCCTTTGCGGCGAGGTTGTTTTCTTCGAGAATCGCTTGTTTGGTCGCCAATTTCACCCCAAGGTTGGAGGCGATGAAATTGATGAGGAAGCTGGGGTTGTTGATGTTGCGGATCATTACCACGGCCTCCGACGGGATATGCGGTGAAAGCTGGATGATCAGTTTGGCCTTGTCCGTGATGGACGCCATGATGGCCTCGAACTCCAGCTTTTGCTTGGGCATGGTGTAGTTGATTTCCTCCACCGTGCCCTGCATATAGGGCGTTTCGGACACCATTTTCGCCAAGCGGAAGCGGCGGCGGCCTTGCAGGATGGCCGTCGTTGTGCCGTCAGGCATACGAATCAGCTTGATGATGCGGGCAAGGGTGCCCACGTCGTACAGGTCGTTCACGCTGGGGTTCTCCACCTTGCTGTCCCTTTGCGACAGCACCGCCACGATACGATGGTGATCGTAGGCTTTTTGCACGGCCCGGATGCTTTTGTCACGGCCCACGGTGATGGGGATGACCACTCCGGGGAACAGCACGGTGTTTTTCAGCGCCAACACTGGTAGCACTTCAGGGTAGGGGTCTTTGATGCTAAGTTCGTCTTCCTCCTCGATGGTGATAAGGGGCATGAATTCGCCTTCTTCATCAAAACCTTCGGGCGAGTATAATTCATCTATTAAAGGCATAGGATAGAAATGGGAAATTGGAAATTGAGGAAATTGAGAAACCGAAGGTTCACGCCAGTAAATTAGGCTTAGTATGTCTGTTTCATGTTTCCGAATTGCCAACTTGTAAGTTCTTGAATCAATCCACAAAAATACGGACTTCCAGTTGTCAAACTGTCAGGTGTTGGGAACTTTTACAGATTTTATGCAGGATGCCAAGTTTTGTGCCATGCGGGTTTTGGGTTTTGCTGGCGCAATAAATGGCAGGTTTTAGTTGAAAACAGCTGTAAGGATGACAGGGAGGGCAGGGTTGCGTCACAAAGGCAGAACATCGGGCTTGCTTTTGCTTGTATTTAGGTGTCATCCCTTTTTCGAATTCCAATCAAAAAACCCTTGCCTGCACATAAAGGCAGGCAAGGGTTTGAAAATAGGGTCTTAGGTGAAAACTCACTGCTTCACGAACTGTACGGGCAGCTTACCTTCCGTGCTGATGAAATAAATGCCGGGCGGCAGTTTGGACACATCCATCGTGTGGCGCTCCGTGTCGGGTGCGATGCGCTCCCGAAGCACCTTGATGCCAAGGCTGTTCTCGATTTCAAACAGGATGGCTTGCGGGTTGGGCGATAAGGCGATGGTGATTGTACTGCCTGCGGGGTTGGGGAAAACGAGCAGGTGGTCAGCTTCCAAAGCCTCCGCAACATGGTGGTGATGGCCAGTACCTATGCTGTTCATCGGTGGCTGGTAGGGGTCACAGACTACGAGGCCGCAAGCACCGAGCGCATCGCCATGGGCGAGGTGGATGGTTGCCTCGCTTGGCGACACACATTTCGTGCTTGAATTTCCATTGCCTGCTACGTGGCAAACCTGCACCTTGTTATTGTTGTTGCCGCAACGCACGTCCATTACCTCAATAGTAACGGCTTCATCGGGCGTGGCTGTACAGCCATTTTGGTCTGTGACTACCAAAATGAATGGTGAGGGAGCGGTAGGCGATGTGGCACAGAACTGGATGGACGACGAGGTTTGACCTGTGTTCCACAAATAGCTGAATGGTGCCTGCCCACCGCTGATGCTGCTGGAAATGGTAGTGCAAGCCGCAGGTTGATACCCGAAATATACGGTTTTGCAGGAAGGCAAACTTACCTCAAATGGATACTGCTGAACGGTGACTATGGCCGTGCAGGTTGCAGTGTTGCCGCTTTCGTCAGTGACAGTTAACGTCACGGTGTTTTCACCAATATTTCCACAATTGAAACTATTGGGTGAAACACCCACAAAACTGACTTCGCCGCAGTTGTCGGTGCTGGAATTGTAAACATCAGTGGGCTGTACACTGGCTGTGCCGTTGGTTCCCAATACCACCGAGTGGCTTTTACAGGTTGGTACGGGTGGGGTGTTGTCCAACAATTGTAAGGCGAACTCCCCATAATCTGGAATGGAAGGGCCATAAACGAGCACGTAATAATATACTCCAGCAGTTGTCGCAACCGTAACTTGGTTGCCATTTGTGGAATATGGGGCACAAACCAAATTGCTACAATTTCCCGAATATACGCTTATCTTGGCATCAAAGGAGGCGCTCTGTAAGGCTATGATTTCACTTGTTCCCGTTCCAACGAAGCTATACCATACCCCTTGTGCAGGGAAGGGGGAATGCACTCCGCAGACGGGAATCCCAGGAAGTGGATTATAGAATGCATCAAATACGTTTACGAAATCCACCCTGCTACCATAAGTAGTCCCAGTTGCCGTTTGCCCACAGTTTAATGGAATTGCAGCTTCGCAAATATCGTTGGCAACAGGCGGGTCACAATTGATGCACTGCACTGTGGTGGTTCGGCATGTACCGCCAAAGCCGCAGTTGGGCAAGTTCCAATGCGCATAAATCGGCCCCGTATAAGTGTTATCGAAGGTGAGAGGCAGCGGCCCAAATGCCAGCACTGGGCCACCCGGCGTACCTGACCGTACCGTGATGATTCCATTTGGAGCCGTTGAGGTAAATTGTAAAGTCATTCCAGCGACTGCATCTGGTATCTCGGAATAGTCACCTTCAAAAGTGCAGATTGAAATGGTGATGGGGGCAACATTGTTGTTCAAAGGGTAGGCGTTAAACGGCCATTGGAAAGAGTTGGTACATTGTGCCTGAATCTTGTTTGCCAATAATACGCAAATAAAAACTGCCAATATAATCCCCATGTTTTTCAAACATGAGGGAGGAGAAAGATAATTTTTCATATCAAAGTTAATTTTAGGCCATGAGCTTCCGTATGGACAAAACGATGGCTTTGCGCCAAGAGGTCAGCACCAAATTCCTGATTTAATTGATTTCAAATACTAAAATGCAAAGTGAAGGTCTGGCGGTTTTGAACAACTGCATTATGTCCAATCACCAGACCTTCAAAGGCTAAGAAAGGGTGCAACTACAGCCCCTCCAGCGTCCCATCAAAACTGATTTCCCCCACGGCGCCATCAGCGTCAGCAGCCCCGGAAGTGCCCTTGTAAGTGCCGCTTCCAGTTACACCTTCGTAGTTGCCTGTGCCGCTTGTAATGTTCCAAGTGCCGTTGAAAGTGACGTTTCCATCTTGGCCGGGGATGGCAATACCAGTGTAGTCGCCATACAGCTTTTGGCCGTTTGCTGCTGTCATCTCGTATGGCCCGCTTTGCAAAAACGGGAAAACATTGATTATGAGGGTTGAGATGGAATGCATGGTGGTTTTGCCGAGGTGGGTAGCTTTGCCCACTCCGTCAATGTTTAAAATGATTTCGGGATACACTCCACCAATGGTCTGTACGGTCGTTTTAAAGGAGGCTTTGAAAGGCACTTCGGCACTTCTCGTTGTGATGGTTCCATCTGGCAATACTTGGCCTGTTTGTGCTTGCTCGTTCGCTGTTTCGAGTTTTTCCTTTTGACAACCGGCAAATACCAGCAAGAAAAGGGCGAGGGTAGGAATTACTAATTTTTTCATTTGATTGAAAGTTTTTAAAATGATTAAAAAGGTTGATTTATGAAAATATATGCCCAGTGCGCCTTGTGGTCAAGGTACATCGAAGGATTATAATGGTGGAATAAATGCCGCAATTATGATTATAAAATTATTCGGCTATTGCTCAATTGTTTTGAATAAAATCATTAACCCGTATGGGCTGAATCGGAAACGTTTTCAGCAATGGCCGAGCATCAAAAGTCTGGTCAGTCCGGTCAAATAGGTCCGATAAAAACATAATTCGGCTAATGCCGGGATGAAATGGTTTTATAATCTTGGACATAAATCGCAGCGCTCCATTGGGCACATGGCCGACCTTTATGGGCTTGCCTATTTTTGCCTCATACAATTTGACGATATCATGTCGGGTCGGGTTGTCCAAACCGCCAATCTCATAAGTTTGATTATGCCATTGTGGGTTGTCTATACAGAGCGCTTCCAATTGAGCAACATCTTTAATGGACACAAAATTGGTCGGGTTCATGCCCTTGCCAAATAGCGTTACCTTTCCTTTTTGCAGGATGCTTTTCCCCATCAATTCATGGATATGCGTCTCCATAAAAGCCGATGCCCGGACGATATTGTACGCCATGCCCGACCGCTTCAAATGCTCCTCCGCTTCCCATTTCCTGCGACAAAAATCCAACGGATGGTCGGGCGAGGCACCGATGATGGACGTGAACAGGAAGTACTTGACGCCCGCTGAAACTGCTGCATTCACAAGGTTTTTTTGGCCTTCCCCGTCTATTTTTTCCGAGGAATACTTGCCCCTGCCTAGCATCGAGTGTGCAGCGGAAACGACTACATCCATCCCCTTGCAAGCGTTTACGAGGGAAGGCTGGTCGGCCAGGTCACCCTTCACGACCATTGCGCCCATCTCGCTCAAATGGTTTGATTTTTTGGGGTTGCGGGTCAGCACACGGACGCTCATGCCCTTGTCCAATAGCAAGCGAACAAGTTCTTGTCCTAAAAGTCCTGACCCGCCAACTATCAATATTTGCTTCATTTGGTCTGAGATTATACGGGTTTGTTTATGGCCCCCAATTGTTCGAACAATTCCATGTTGTCTGTCATTGGCCATGCATTGAGAATTCTATCATTTACCACATGGTATTTCACCATTACTGGGAGCTCTACCTTTCTTAAAGTAGCAGGTACACCAAATATCTCCCCCCTGTGGGTTCCCCTCACGATACCATGCACAATAACATAATCGCCCTCGGCAGTCATATCTTCGATATATATTGAATAGTCAGGAAAGGCATTTCTAAACATCACCACGGTTCGGATAAAGTTTTCGTTGTCTGTGAACTTGCGCATGGTGTCTTCATAGCCCTCTGTTCCACCTACGGCATCCATTGCTGCCGAGTAGCGGAGTATAAATTTTTTGTTTCGTTCAGCTTTCCCTAATGCATCCATGGCTTGATTTTTTTAGCTGCTAAATGGGTTTGTTTATTGCCCCCAATTGTTCAAACAAATCCATATTGTCCTGCATCGGCCAAGCATTAAGGATTCTATCATTGATGACTTGGTATTTAATCATCATTGGGTATTCCACTTTTCGGAAAGTGGCGGGGATTCCAAATATTTCCCCGGTATGTGTACCCCTGAATATCCCATGAACAATAACAAAATCACCTTCTGCGGTCATGTCTTCAATAAAAATGGTATAATCTGGAAAGGCACTCCTAAATGTCATCACAGCTCGGATATAGCCTTCATTGTCCGTGAATTTACGCATTACTGCTTCGAGTTCTTCTATCCCATTTGTTGCGATTAGTGCAGTACCATAGCGAAATATTAGCTTTTTGTTTAGTTCCGTTTTTTTCGAAGTGTCCATTTTACTTGTCACTTTTAATAACACAAAGATGATGTCCCTGATATCATGCCTGTTAACAGCCATTGCCCAATATTTAAGACTATTGTTCCATCGCCATTTCGATTTACGCTATTGTTTCAATTTTTGGGCTTTACGCCATTCCGTTGCCGATGTTTTGAACTCGGCCATGAAGCTGCTGGAAAAATAGCTCAACTCATTGAACCCCACCCTTTCGGCCACTTCCCGTATGGGCAGCTCCGTGGTTTCCAACAGTTCAGCGGCTTTCAGCAGCCTGATGTGTCGGATGTAGTTGGCCGCTGAGTAGCCCGTCAGTTGTTTCAACTTCCTGAACAACTGGGTCTTGCTGATGCCCAAGGTCCGCTCCAAAGCACTGGAATCAAAATCTGGGGCGTTGAGGTTTTTGGTTATGCAGTTGACGACGTTGTCCAAAAAATCCGTGTCCCCCCTCGATTTCGTGGCTTTCAGCTTGTCCTGTACGAAGGCGCTCCTCCCAAACTCCTCGAACCTGTTCACCATTTTGTTATGGTATAAGTCCGAGTTCAAAATGGAGTTGTTGTTTTGGTTGGAGATGTCAAGCTGATGTTTCCCATTCAGCCCAGCAGCCGCTTCGGCAGGTTCGGCACTGCCAGCGATAGGCCATTCAATATAAATGGTCGGGTTCTGTTGGTCAATGGCCTCCACCTTGAAGCGGTTGTTGTCTGGCTTGAAAATAAGGTTGGGGTTGAAAAACAAGCGCTTGCTCCTGACCTCTATCCGCAGAAAATGGTCGCCAGTTTCCACATCTTGCTTTTTCAGAGTGACCACCGTGAGCGGATGGCCTTCCGGGAGGATGTACAGCAGTTTCAGGACAAGGCTGAGCACAGGTGCCAGCACCTCGTCCATCGGAAGTTCCAGAAAAAAGGAATGGGCAGCAGGCTCAAAACTTAGGTTGATATGCCGTTGGGCGGCAACGGGCTGGACTGCCTGGAGGCTATCACGGAGTATTTGATTAATGTCGAGGGTATTCATAGTTGTTTCTTTGGCTGTTAGGCAAATGTATCAAAAATTATCTCCAACAGCAAATAAACAAAATTTACTACATGCCTTCTATCATTGTTGATACTGAGCTTATTGTTGTTAGAAGCGGTGGTCGAGCGGCTTCTTAAGGGCCAACTTTCGGTTAGGGAAAGAGAATAATTCTGGATTGCTGACTGCAAGTGGGTTGTACTGGTGCTAATTTTTTATGCTCCCTTAGTTCTGAAAATCGGAAGGGCCGCGTGGGTAGGCGAAAGTAGAAGCCTTGAAAGCGTAACAAAAGTCGTGTTCAATTACGAACCACATCAAAACCTCACTTTCCGATGCATAAAACAGTGCCGTCGAAAAATGAGATTTCAATACAGTTATATTTAGGAGAAGTTGGTCTTTTACTGAATTAAATAGCTGGCTTATCTTTTCATTTGGATTGTTATTGGTCGAGGCAAAACTAATTCATGGCATCCCCACTGAAACCCCCAATGCGTGAATGACATGCCTGCCAAGGTATTTGGTAGCTTTCAATTAGCAAATGACAAAACACCCCTCAAGGGCAAAAGGTAATGACCACCCTAGTGCCAGCGGGGATAAGGCAGTTGGCTTGGCGGGAAGACCCTGCGGCAGTGGCGTTTTTACAAAAATTCCTCAGCCTTTTTTTCGCAAAAGCTGCTTGAAAATATCTTTTTTGCACAGTCTGAGACCCTGCGCCAGCGAAATCAGTTCACTATTATTTTTTTCACCTCGCTACAAGCGCCTGATTTGACCACTAAATAATAAATTCCTTTGTCCACATTCAAAAAATCAAGTTTTATTCTACCACCAGGGGAATCAAGCAATGTATCATAACTTTCAATTGTTTGTCCTTGGAGGTTATAAAGAGTTATATTCGCACTTCCGTAAATGTCTTCAAAATATAAGGATGAAGCGTTGCCTGAAACTGGGTTGGGATATACTCTGAATACTTCAATAGGCTTGTTAGTTATCGAGACAGAAATTACATCAGAATGTGTTTTCAAACCATCGTAATCTTCTTGTCTCAATCTGTAATAATTTAATCCTGAGAAAGGATTGTCGTCAACATAAGTATAGGTATTGCTTTGTGTTGAAGAACCCTGTCCATTTACAAAATCAAGATTTTCCCATTCCACTCCATCTTTACTACGCTGAACATGGAATCCATAATTGTTAACCTCAGAAGCAGTTTTCCATTCTAACTGTATGCCATCATGTCTCTCCTTACCACGAAAATAATGGATTTCTACAGGGAGTGGGGCAGGTGTACAACCAGTCCCATAAATATCTGTTATTCCACACTTTACAACTGTCCAAGGGGAATATGACCAGCACGGAGGATAATAAGTATCTGAAGTATTGTAGGCAACCAGATTACCTGCACCTTCTAAAAGCTCCCATCTAGTAGGATTTTCCCATCTCATAATCATCGCATATCCATTAACAAACACATAATACTTCCACCTGCCATTCCATAAAGTACCATCAGGTAGTAAAGTGTAATTCGTGCCTGGACAGCCAGTACCACTTCCAGGGCTTACTACGGTAATTTCCCAAGGAGCTTGTTGTGCAGCAAGGGGTGAGAAGAAAAAGGAAAAACTTGTTATAAAGAAGTAGGTTGATAGTCTTAATTTCATTGTTACATTGATTGAATGTAAAATCATTAATAGTCGAGGCAAATCTAATTCATGGCATCCCCACAGAAACCCCCAAATGCGTGAATGACATATCTGTCAAGGTATTTGGCAGCTTTCAATTAGCAAATGACAAAATGCCCATCAAGGGCAAAAGGTAATGACCACCCTGGTGCCAGCGGGCGAGCCATCTTGGTTGGTAAGGTCTTCGATTTGTAGCTCGGCGGACTGGAAGTGCTGCTTGGGGAGTAAGGCGATTCTTTCTTCACTTATCTGCATACCAAAAGACTTGGTTTGCTTTAAATTCTTGCTTTTCAGTTCCTTGGCTTTCTCCCTGCCGATGCCGTTGTCTTCGATGATGCATTGGAAGCCGTCGGGGATAGTTTTCAGAAATATGCCAAGTTTACCGATACCCTCCGTTTTGTGGAGCAGCCCGTGCCAGATGGCATTTTCGACGTAGGGCTGCAACAGCAGCGGGGGGATGTGCAGAAAGTGTATGTCAAGGCTGTCCTCAATCTCAATTTGGTACTCGAACTTGCCCTTGAAACGGTTCTGCTCGATTTCCAACATCAGGGCAATGATTTCCAACTCTTCGGCGAGGGTTATCATCTCCCGCTTGGAGCATTCGAGCGCCTTCCTCATCAGCAGGCTGAACTTGTCAAGATAATCCACCGTCCTTTCTTGCTCCCCTTTTACGATGTACCATTTCAAGGAGTTGAGGGCATTGAAAATAAAATGTGGGTTTATTTGCGCTCGCAGCGCCGACAGCTCAAGGCGGCTGAGTTGTTCTTCGTATTCGGCCTTCACAGCTCGCTCCCGCCCCAGTCGGATCTTGCGACTGAAATAGGCCCAAAAAAATGCGCCAATCAGCAGGGTAAGGCCAAGCACCCGAAACCAGACTGTTTGCCAGAATGCTGGAACGATGCGTACGGGCAGCGACGCAACGTTTGTGTTGGACCATTCCCCGGCGGCATTGCTGGCCCGAAGCTCAAATGTGTAGCTGCTTGGGGGTATTTCTCCTAGAAAAACGCTGCGCTCGTTCCCAACATCCACCCAGTATGAATGGTAGCCAGTCAACCTGTACTGAAACTTGATTTGCTTGGCATCCCAAAACCACGGCATCCCGAAGCTGACGTCAAAGGAACGGTAGGGATAGTCTAAATGGATTTCATTGGGAGACCGAAACACCATCTCTTCGTCAATGGAAGTGAAATAAGAATAGGCAAAAATCTGCGGGGTGGGAAACCGTCTGTCAGTTGCCAGTGCCTCCGGTTGAAATTTGTAGTAGCCATCCAATGTGCCCAACAAGAGGCCGTCGTTGGGCAAGCTGGCCATTGTGAGCACCTGCGCGGGCAGCAGGCCGTAAGCCCTGCCGAAATAGGAGACCGACAAATCCGCTTGGTCAATTTTGAAAAGCCCCAAAGCCGACAACGCCCAAATATTGCCCCCCGCATCGCTCTTCAATGTCGAAATCTGGTCGGTTTGGTTCCCCGAGGCATTGCCTCTGAACACGTGCATGACCTGAGGGTGAGCCTTCTCAGGGTCAAGATAAATTACACCATCACCACCACTCCCGACCCAAAGTCGGCTCTTTTTGTCGAGGGCAAAAGCGTTGAAATCAACGAACTCAAACGGTTGGTCCGTTTTTGCGTCCATTTCGTAGCGGAAAAAGGATTTGCCACCATCGTCGGAATAGCCGAACCCCCGGTCGCAGGCAAACCAGACCCGGTTTTGTCCCGTCTCGGCGAAGTCAACAAATTGCCGCCAGCTTATTATTGAACCTGACAAGGAATCGGTAAACGAACTGACCCGATAGCCTTGGCTGGTCAGGTCATCCAGTACAAGAAGTTCTCGGTTGGTACCTATCCAGAGCTGCTGCTTGCTGTCCAAAAAAGCAGACAGCATCCATTTTCCCTGCTGTACCAGGCTGTCAATGCCCCTGAAATAAACTGGCTTGGCGGATTTGTCACCCCGGCGGTAGCGGTACAAACTTTTTTCGCCCACCAACCAGAGGTTTTCTTGCTTATCCATAAAGCAATCCCTAATGCCAGAACCGGTCTCTTTCATCTCAATGGGAATTTTACGTGGCTTGCTTTCCCCCGGTGGTTTTTCGAAAAAAAAAGGTTGATTGGTGGTAAGGTACTGCGTCCCGTCTTTAGTAAAAGCAGCATAGTGGACGACGGTTCCCGTTTTGATTTTGCGCAGCAGTTGTTGGTTGGGATGGTACATTTGTATGCCGTCCATCCCACCGCCAATCATGGCGTAACTGCCATCCTTTAATGGGATGATTTGCTCCGCCTCTGCCCGCAAGCTCCAGAATTGATCGGATTCAAACGGTGAGTTTTTGTCCCGCAGGGGTACTCGGAGCCTACAGTCTTTGTCCTGCGGACGAAGTGCCAGCAGGCCGTCCCGACTTTGCACCCAGATTTCCTCCCCTGGCCCCTGCGCAATGACAGGGACTAAGGTTAGGTCATAACGCTTGTCTTTGTCCGTCAAGATGTTCCCTTCCCAGCGCATTTCTTGGGTGTTGAACACCAGGATGCCATCCCACCAAGTGCCTATGTACAACCTGCTATCAGTGTGCATGTAAACGCATCTGGCAGGAGCGGTTGGGAAAGGTGTTTCGTCCCTTGGGAAAAGACGGAGGGTTTTGGTTAGTGTTTCAAAAAGGTAAAGCCCTTCTACGCCACAGATCCAAAGCCTTGAAGGCTGGTTTCTGTCCCTCGTGCAGGTCAGCAAGTCGTTGGCACGTGGATGCCTGTTTGCATCCACGAACTCACTCGGCAGAAAATGGCGAAAGCTTTTTTTCGACTTGTTGAAAATAGCAAATCCGTTACTTTCCAATATCATGAACACTAGGCTATCGGCATCCACGAGGTAGTCAACGGTATTGGAAGGCAGGGCAGCTTTGATTTTGTGATTGCTTAAATAATGGGTCAATTCAAACGTATAAGGGTCAAATACACCAAGCCCGTTGTTCAGAAAGCTGCAATATATTTTATCGTTTTGGTCAATGGCGATTTTGTAAATATTGCGAAGGTATACGCTGTCCGTTCCCGATATTAATGGGAAACGCTCGAATTCCAGCCCGTCAAAGCGATAAAGCCCCTGCGCTGTACCCAACCACAAATAGCCTTTTGAATCGGTGGCCGCATCCGCAATTTTATCAATTGGCAGGCCGCTTTCCCTGGATAAGAATTCGATAAAATCATATTGGCCATAGCATATAATAGGGCTAAGCATAAGTGCCCATAAGTATAGTAATAGTTTTTTAGAAGGGGTTTTCATAGCAATTTAATAAAATCGTCCTTTCTACCCCGTGATATTTTGATTTCCTCGCCATTTGACATCACTATGCTACCGCCCTCCGTTTTCTTATATTTTGTGATTTCTACCAAGTTGATAAGATAGGAAGCATGTATTCTGTAAAACTGGTTGCCATTTAATAAATCCTCAAAATGCCGAAGTGTTTTCGAGGCCAGAATTGATTTCAAGTTTTTAAGTTGAATGGTCGAATAGTTGCTTTCTGATTTGATGTATAGAATATCATCTATGTTCAAGAACAAAATAGAGTCCTGTATTGGAATCGCTATTTTTTTGGAAGGGTTGTTTTGGAGGTTGAGCAATTGGAGCAGCAGGGGCTGGTCATCGCCTTTGTTCTTCGATTTTACCCGGTTTTTAAATTTTTCTACTGAACTGAGTAGTTCGTCTTTTGCTATTGGTTTGAGCAAATAATCAAGTGCATTTATTTTCAGCGCTTTCAACGCATACTCATCATACGCAGTAGTGAACACTACTTCAAAATTGATTTTAGGTATTCGGCGAAGCAGTTCAAATCCATTGATGAAAGGCATTTGTATATCAAGGAAAATGACGTCTGGCTGCATTTTTTCGATGGCCTGCAGCCCATCTTCCGCAGCATTGCACGCTGCGATGATTTTCATGTCAGGGCAATAGGTTTCCAATTGCCATTTGAGTAAGTTGAGGCAATCTTGTTCGTCGTCAATTAAAATGGTGGTATATGGCATAATTGGCGCTTCAGTTTAGCTGACAAGTATCGTGATTTTCACCAGATTGGGCATGTGTAGCGCATTGATTTTCAATTTAGCAACAAATACACCCCATTCACCGCCACCACAAACGCTGGTGCAAACAACACCCAAGCCCTTTCCACCGGCACCGGCGCCAGCCTGCCCGCCGCCGTGATTTTGGGCAAATGTGGTACGGCATCATACACCAGGTTAAAGCTCGGTTTATAGCGGTCAAAGAGGATACTCTCAGAATCCTCGTCCTCTACCAGGGCGGGGCGGTGGGTACGGCAGGTGGCGTGATAGACCGTGCCGTTGTGCTCAAACCGGAACTGGAAGCGGTACACGGGCATCACCTTTGCACCCATGCGCACCACTTGCCCGGTAGGGTTTTTGGCGAAGAGCCGCCCCCTCGTGAAGTCGCCAATTTTGAGCAGCCGAAGCACCTTGAAATTGCGGCGCAGCGGATAAAGCAACAGCAACAGCCCCAACAGCGGCAAAAGCAGCAGCAGGTTCACCTGCCAGCGGTGCTCGCTGCGGCGTAGGCCCACGGCGAAGTTGTAGCGGGGGTCGTCGGCATCGTAACGGATGAAGGCAAGCTGCCCGGCATCGAACTTTTCCCCCACCGAATAGCTGATGCCCCGGTACCGATAGCCGTCGCCGGGGGCCACCGAATGCACGTAGCGCCAGATGCGCTGGCCGTCCTCCACCGTGGCGGTCGAATCGGCTTCGAGGATGACGCCCTCCTTGTCCTGCCAGTTGGCGGTGCTGCCACGGAACCACTGCACGGCCTCCGAATTGACGGCCACCGTCCAAAAGAACACCGAGCCGATGGCCAGCAGCGCCCAACCCACTTGGCTTGTATAGCCGCCGAGCAGCAGCACCGCCTGTGTGTACCAGTCGAGGCGGCGGGGCGGCAGTTGGCGCAGGGTGCGCATATTTTCAGCAGGTACAATCATGCAACTTGTTCGCTATTTTTGCCCAAAGTTAGTAGTCGCCAAATTCATTTGGCTGACCGTTTGCGTTTAACGGCATTTTCCGAAAATAAGAACCAACCTTTTTACCATGAAAAAAAGAATACTGCTTATCGCCGCCTGTTGCTTCGCAATGGGTGCCGCCTTCGCCCAGACGACCACTGGCTCCATTGAGCACGACGGCATCGTGCGGAACTACCGCTTGCACCTGCCGCCCAACCTGCCTGCGGGCAGCCACCCGCCGCTTGTGTTCAACTTGCACGGCTACGGTTCCAATGCCCAGCAACAGGAGCTTTATTCCGGTATGAACGCCGTGGCCGACACCGCTGGGTTCATCGTCTGCTATCCCGATGGCATTGGCAACGCCTGGAACATCGGCGTGGCAGGTGGCAGCACCGCCGACGATGTAGGTCTAATTGCAGCGCTGATTGACAAATTTCACGATGAAAACGGCATTGACCTGGAGCGGGTCTATTCCTGCGGCATGTCCAACGGCGGCTTTTTCAGCTATCGGTTGGCTTGTGAAATGGGCGACCGCATTGCCGCCATCGCCTCGGTGACGGGCAGCATGACCACTGCCTTGCTCAACGACTGCGACCCCATCCGCCCCATGCCCGTAATGCAAATACACGGCGATGCCGACCCCGTAGTGGACTACAATGGCGCAACTGGCATTGCCGCCATTCCCGATGTTTTCAGCTTTTGGGCTGGCCACAATGGCTGCGTGTCGCCCGGCTTCAACGGCACCATCCCCGACATTGCCCCGAACGACCAGTGCACGGCGAGCTTCGAGGCGTACTACGCCTGCAACGACCTTGCTGGGGTCATACTCATCACTGTGCAAAATGGCGGGCATACCTGGCCGGGGCCCTTCCCTACGGTCGTGTTTGGCGCTACCTGCCAAGACTTTAATGCAAGCGTAGAAATTTGGAAGTTTTTCAGCAGTCACAAGCTTGACCTGCCTTCGGTAACAGGTGAGGCTGCTTCGCAATCGGCTGTTTTACAGGCTTTTCCAAACCCATTTGACAACGAGCTGCACCTTCAGTTGCGGAGCAATCAAATCGCCTTCGCAAGGGTTTTCGATGCAATGGGCCGACAGGTTTGGGCGGGCGTGCCGGGCGATGGCATTGATGCAACGAACTGGCCAGCAGGTGTTTATCTGCTCATTGCAGAGGCAGGGGCGGGGAATTTCACTGCCAAGGCTGTGAAGCACTGAAAGCGTATCTGCTCATTGCGGAGCAAAAAAAGTAACGCCCCGGAAGCAGCCGAACTGCACCGGGGCGTTTTTTTTATGGCTCAAATCACAATCAATTGCGAATCAACGGCGTGACCACTACTTGGCTGCCATTGGAGGCGGCGAGGTGGTAGATGCCGTTGCCGAGGTTGGCCAGCGGCAACTGGAAGCTCATCTTGCCGGCTGTTTTTTCCATTTCAAAATACTTCACTTCCTGCCCTAAGACATTGGTCAGGCGAAGCTGCACCTGCCCCGTCCAAGGGGTGTCGAGGGTGATGATCGTCATGGGTCCAGTAGCCGGGTTTGGGCTGATGGCGAGCAGGCCGTTGTTGTCGAGCAGCACTTCATTGTCTTTGCTGACGAACTGGTTTTCATAGGCTCCCATGTCCACTTCGTTGAGGCGTGGGTTCCCTTCGATGTCCAAGAGCGGGGCACCTGCGTCAACGCCAGCATCAACGGCCACGGCATCGTTTTGCAGCCTGTAATTGTCGTTGTCGGGATCCACGAAAAGGCCATCAGCGTCGTCCACCTTGATGTCTTTAGGGAGGTTGAGGTAGTCGTCGAAAGTATCATCATCAAACAAGTTGCCGCCCAGAGAGGTAACCAATGGGGCACCATTTTCAATGGCATAGTTTGGCAAGCCGTCGCTGATGAAAATATTGTTCTGAATGACCGTATTGGAGGAGGCCGCAAACGTCGTGTCCACCCAATTGCTGATACCCGCTGCATAGTCGCCGATGTTGTAGGCAAAGGTGGAATTTGTGATGACGACATCCATCGTGGTAGAGTCCACGTTCAGGGAAATGGCCCCTCCCCTACCGGTAATCGGATCTGTTCCAGAGGAGGCAATATTGTTGGTGAACAGGCAGCTGGTAATGCTCGTGTTGACGTTGCTGATGTTGATGGCACCTCCTTGTTCCACCCCGCTGTTAAAATTGAAAATGCAATTGACGGCGTCGAGTGTGCCATCTTGGGCGGGGCCGTTGTCGCCTGTTTGTATGGCACCACCAAAGCCCTCCGTCACATTGCCCTCGAAAACACAATTGAGCAAATTGAGGTGGTTGCTGCTTGCGGTCGTTCCCGTGAAGATAGCGCCACCCGACCCGCCACCGAAATTGCCGATGAAGTTGCAATTCGTCAAGTTCACGGTGGTCTGGTCGTTCTGTAGCCCTATCGCACCACCTGAGCCAGTGCCCGAAGTGGCCACGTTGTTCATAAAATCACAATTGCTGTAGCTTATGATTCCTCCAAATCCATTGTGAACTGCTCCGCCCAGACGGGCACAGGTGTTTTCTTCATACTCACAATCGGTGATAGTGAAGGTTCCGCCATAAGCAGTGAAAGCGCCGCCCCAGCCACCAGCGTCTGCCTTTTTGAAACTACAGTTGGTGATGACAATATTGTCGGCGGCCTCTACATCATTGCGGATATGGCCGCCGGAGCTTACCGAAGTATTGTTCTCAAATGTGCAGTTCAGCAAGGAATAGGAGGCGTTCCTGAACCTCGCTGCCCCGCCCACGCCGTTTCCGTTGGCCCCCGCCAAGGTGTTCTGGTTGTCGTTGAAATGGCAGTTCTGGATAACGAAATTATCGGCGTTGGTGACGTTGGGCAAGCTGTCGGTGACGCAATAAAGCGCCCCAGCTTGGGGAGCTTTGTTTTCGGTAAATGAGGAATTGGAAAGCACCAACTGCTGGCAATTGAAGGCAAGAAAAGCTGCGGCGTTGGTAGTGCCTATCTCGTTCAGGTTGCCACTGAATACGCAAGAGTCAACCGTTATGCCATCCACTGTGCGCATATAAAGGGCAGCTTGCCCATAATTATCGGAGATGTTGCTGTTGCTTATTTCAGCGTCGTCGGCAGTGGTGGCGATGTAGATGGCGCTGCCCGTGGTGCCGAAGTTGTCGGTAATGTTGCAGTGTCGAATGGTCACTTTGCCAGAGGAGAAAATGCCGCCGCCGCTGGTGTTGATGGGTGCGCCCATGCCAGCCGCATTGCCGCCACTGATGCTGAACCCGTCAATCAAAGCTGCGCCTGCGCCGACTGTGACCACGTGCGGTGCATTGTCGGTGCGTAAGGTGCCGAAGGTGCCGACCACGTCGTCACCCAGCACATCGCCGCTCAGGGTGGTGAGGTTGGTGGCAGGGTTGCGCTGGCCCAAGCTGGTCTCGGTACCCGCAAAGCCGCCATACAGGGAGACGCCATTGGGCAAATTGAATGATGTGCCAGAAGGGGTGCGGTAGGTGCCTGCTGCCACCCACACTTCTCCAGCGGTCGTGTTTGCGAGCGCCGTTTCGAGGTTGGTATAGGCATTCGCCCAAGAGCTGCCGTTGTTTGTGCCAGCGGCATTATGCTTCACATAGACTTGTGCGGAGAGGCCAAGCGTTGCGAAAAGCACAAAAAGAAAACAGAAGTAGTGTTTTTTCATCCTGATTAGAATTTTGTTTATGAATGTTTTTGTTCCAAATTGGCCGAAAAGATAAGGCAAACTATTCGTTGGAAATAGCTGCTGGTATGCAAATACGGGTTTGTACGCTTTTGACCAGAGAATGACGAATAAATAGCCTTAAACCTTGGCCATCAGGAAAAGTCTGTGTTGTTTTGAACAAAACTAAGCCGATGAAAAAATCCATACTCCTCCTTCCATTTCTCTTTTCTTTTTGCTGCGCAAACGCCCAAACCAACGTGCGTGCCTGGTACGCCGACGGGCAGGTTTGGGTCGTGTGGGAAGTGGAACTGCCTTTGCCACAAACGTACAGCATCTACGGCAAGCCAACCCCGTTCACCAGCACCAATGACGCCATACCACTTGGTCGGCCTTTCTTGTTCGAGTACGGCGCAGCTTTACTAAAAGAACAGGTGGACAGCCTCGCCACCTACCGTATTCCCGCAGAGGGCGGGCAGGGCGGTACCTACCAACTGGCGCTGAACGAGGGCCTTTTTGTGGTCACGCCACACCAAGCCGGTGCCCTGTACATTGCCGTTGTTGCCGAAGGCGAAACCGCAGTCGTTGCCGGGCAGAACATCACCGCTGCTGCAGTGCCTTTTAGCTACAACCCCGTTGCCGACCCCGTGGAATGCCATTTGCAGGCCACCTTTCCCTCGCCCTTTGCCGCAGGATACGTCTGCCAAGCCTATATGATGTGGTGCGATGGTAGGCAGAACCACTGGGAGGGCCGCCCCGACTTCCCCATCATGGCAAATGCCGCCAAGAACGGGATGCCGGGCATGTTCATGATTAGCGCCCCCGTGGACATTGATACCACGCAGCCGTTCCCGCTTACGGTCTGGCTGCATGGCGGCGGCGGCATGGCACGGCAGTCGCTGGCGGGCAGCAGGCCCATCGTCGGCATCAGCCCGGAGGAGGGCATCCTGCTGGCGCACGACGATGGCTTGGTCGGTTGGCGGGACACCATCCCCCCCAACCCCGGCTCACCGAGCTGGCATTTTGGCTGGCGTAAAAACTGGAACCCGTTCATGCCCGACAACTTTCCCACAGGGCCAGATACGGTCATCAACTATACCCAGCGGCGCTACCTTTGGATTGACGAATGGCTCGCCCGCCGCTTCAACATTGACACCACCCGTATCAATATCAACGGCCACAGCATGGGCGGGGCAGGCACCACGGCCTTGGCCAAATGCTATCCCAAGCACTATGCCTCGGCCACTATTTTCAACAATGGCTTCGGTGGGCCGGAGAACGACCAGTCGTTGGCCATTTTTGGGTCTTCCACGGATGATTTCTATACCAATTTGACCAACCGGGCGGGCGGAAAAGTGAAGTTCCGGCAGCTTTGGAACATCATAGACAATACCTCGCCGGAGCGGGACTGGCCGCCCATGCGGGTCTATCACTCCAAAAACGACGACAACGGTATCATGCGATGGGACGCATACGTGGTAGAGAACTACCGCAAGGCCGACTCGCTCGGCATGGGCGTGCAGCTCTACTGGAGCGAGCGGGCACACGGCATTGACGAAGGCCCCAACTATAACGACCACTGGCACAACGGCAACCTGCCCAGCCAACAGACGGGGTACGACAATACGGCGTTCGAGGAGGCGCATTTTCGCTCCGATGAATCATTCCCCGCCTTTTTCAACAATCGCCTACAGTCTGGGGCCGGTGACCCTGGAGATGGCACACCTGGCATTGGGCCAAATGGGGTGGGAGATGATTGGGGGACTTGGGGAGGGTATTTTAGGTGGGAGGATGTTAAGGTAAGCCAATCTCTCTATGGGCCTATTTGGGAAGGAACGGTTTGGTTGGAGAGCAATGCCGTCTTTGATAATGATAATTGTCCAATTGAACAGTTAGCGGTGGACATCATTCCTAGAAGATTCCCACCACTTTTATGTCCAGGTTGTGCCGTTGGCCTTGCAGTAGTGCGGTATGGAATTACCGACTTAAATACAGGCATTGACATATTAGAAGATGAAGTAGAATTTATCGAACAAGATTCGTTAATCAAGTTTCCCAGCGTTACTGTTTACCAAGAGCTGATTCGAAAAATAAAAATCAAAACCTCTATCCTCGTCCCCACTACCTCAGTCGGCGCCACCCCCTTCACCGCCACCCTGCAACCCAACCCGGCGCAGGATGTCACAACATTAACGGTCACCATGCAGCAGCCCAGCGACCTTCGTCTCCGCATCATAGATGCCAGCGGCCAGTTGCTGCGTAACCAAAACATAGCTGGGCTATATGGCGAAAACCGGGTGCCGTTGGAACTGGGCGGCCTGCCACACGGTCTCTACTTCGTGCAAGTGGTGGATGAGCGGGGCAGCTCGGCGGTGCTGAAATTGGTGGTGGGAAATTAATCCCTACTTTTGAGTTTCCGGTTCGACCAACAGAACCGGAAACCCATTTTCAGTTAACTGCCTATGCAATTCACCAATAGTACCCTGCAAGATTTTGACCGCATTTTCGAGTTTTACGATGCAGCCATTGCCTATCAGAAACAGGTGTCCGACAAGCACTGGAAGGGCTTCGACGCCGAGCTTGTGACCCATGAAATCAACGAAAACCGCCAATGGAAAATCATCGTGGATGGGCAAATTGCCTGCATTTTCGCCATCACTTTCGACGACCCCAGCATTTGGGGCGAGCGTGACCAAGACGACGCCATCTACATCCACCGCATCGTGACGCACCCTGATTTCAGGGGCAGGAGCTTCGTGAAGCATATCACCCATTGGGCACAGGACTACACCCGTTCGCTCGGCAAAAAATACGTGCGGATGGACACCTGGGGCGACAACCAAAAGCTCATTGATTACTACCAAAAATGCGGCTTCCACTTTCTCGGCATCATCACCCCAGACCCCGCCGGGCTGCCCAAGCACTACAATGGCATTACTTTGAGCTTGTTCGAGATTGAAATCTAAATTTCCAATAATTATGACCAAATACATTGCCTTTTTGCGTGGAATAAACGTCGGAAAAATCCGAATTAAAATGACCGACCTGCAAGCGGCATTTGAGAATATGGAATGCCATGAAGTTAAAACTTATTTGCAAACGGGAAACGTTGTTTTTGAATCGGATAAATCTATTAAAGAATTAAAAAACACACTGGAAAAAGGGCTTTCAGAAGTCTTTAAATACGAGGCTTATGTGCTGTTGTATAAGTTTTCGGAATTGGCAGATATTATTGCTAAATACCCCATGGAGCGGGACGAATTAAACCATGCTTATGTCCTATTTGTAGAAAATAATACAGCTTTTGAAGAGATAAAAAACAGCGTACAAAACCTGCCAAGCGGAGCGGATAATATCGCTTATGGCAATCAAGTTATTTATTGGAAAACCCCCGTTGGTCAAACCCTCGACACGCCGTTTTCAAAAGTATTGGCGAAGCCAAAATACAAAAGCTGCATCACGATGCGCAACCTGAATACCCTTGAAAAAATGGTCTGAGTACTTTACCTTTTCAAACTTTGGCCCTGTCTTTCATGTTGCAACAGTTTCACAAAACCCGGCAATCATGAAAAAGCGCATACCCATCCTTCTGCTCTGCATGGCCTTGCAGTTCGCTGCTTCGGCTGGCACCTTCACCGAGTACCACACCGTCACTTGCGGCTCCATACTCCAACTCGGCAGGGTCGGTTATCCGACTTGGAACGAGGCCGTTGTCATAAGAGCACCCGCACATGGCGAGGCAATTGTACAAACCATCAACTTCGTTGATTCCTTATTTTATCACTCAGAAAGCAATTATTTTGGAGTGGACACCTTCATAGTTGTCTGTGCCCATGCCACCCAAATCACCTGCGACACGGGCATTTACATCGTCCAAACCACCTGCGGCACCAACACCACGGTGGATGCTACTTCCCTGCGCCAATTGGTCGCTTATCCCAACCCCGCCACCCATGCCATTTTCCTGAAAAGCGAAAGCCCTATTGCCGAGGCAATGCTCTATTCATTGCAAGGAAAAACCATGCTGGCAAGGCGCTGGCCGGATGGGGTACTGGAAGCCAAATTGCCCTTGGGCGATGTTCCATCGGGTACTTATGGCTTGAAAATAAAGTGCTTGGCTGGTGTGGTGTTCCGGAAAATAACCGTCGTCAAAATAACCGATTGAGCTTGGTGGGAGCGCCCGCTGTGTTCAATCCTAAGTGCTTTTTAAATTGATACCTGACCATATTTGCGTAATGCAACTCGTTGACAATCAGGTTTCTAATCAGACTGCCCACTGCCAACTGCCACCTGCCACCTGCCAACTGCATTAAGCTGCCTTCATCATCCCCTTCATCATCTTGCTGAAAAATTCCGGCGTCACGCCTATGTAGGAAGCTATCTGCTTTTGTGGGAGGGAATTCACGAGCGAGGGGTATTTTTTGCAGAAATTGCGGAAGCGCTCCTGGGCGGGCAGGCTCAGGTTGTCGAGCAGGCGCTGTTGGCTGCTCACCAATGAGTTTTCGATGATGATGCGGAAGAAGCGCTCGAACTTCGGGATGTCCGCGTACAGCCGCTCCTGGTCTTCCTTTGCAAGCAAGAGCACCTGCGTAGGCTCCATTGCCTCGATGAACAACACGCCCGGTTTTTGGGCAATAAAACTGTACATGTCCGCAATCCACCAGCCCGGCGGGGCGAAGGCCATCACATGCTCAAAGCCGTTTTTGTCGAGGTTGTAGCTGCGCAAGCAACCCTCCAAAACGAAGGTAGAATACCGACAAATATCGCCCTCCTGTAAGAGCATTTCCTTTCGCTTTACGGATTTTGGCTTCAGCATCGCCATGAAATGCGCCTGCTCATCGGGCGTGAGTTGGATATGCTTCGCAATGTTTTGAAGAATTGTTGCTGTCATTTATGGTGGTTTGAATCATGCAAGTTCGGTAAAAAACATAGCTTGGACAGTGATTGTTGCGATTGGATTTGACAAGGTATTTGAACTGCGGGGCAATATGCCTTAAGAAAGGTAGTCATCATAACTATTGAGTAAAACCAATGGCTTTGGCAACCCTCAACGATTGCCTTTTGTCCTTGCGGAAATATTTGTACTGAAGCTCGTGTTCGAGATTCAGCCCTAAAGCAACCGACTAAACTTGAAACATTTTTCATGAAAAAACTGCAATTCAATTTACCAACCACCTCCCGCCGACAAGCCGTCAAGAGCTTGGCAATCCTCGGCAGTGCCGCCGCCCTTTCGCCCACCCTGTTGGCTTGCGCCAAAACGGAGGACAAAAAACTTGGCATCGCCCTCGTCGGTCTGGGGAATTATGCGACCCTCCAACTCGGCTCTGCCCTCCGAAAAACGGAGTATTGCGAGCTGCGGGGCATCGTCACCGGTACGCCAGTGAAAGCGACTAAATGGCAAAAAGACTACGGCATCCTGCCAAAACACACTTACGACTACGCCAACTTCGACCGCCTCAAAGACGACCCCGACATTGACATCGTCTATATCGTGCTGCCCAATTTCATGCACGCCGAGTACACCATTCGGGCATTGGAAATGGGCAAGCACGTCATCTGCGAAAAGCCAATGGGCATGGATGCCGCCGAGTGCAAGGCCATGATTGCGGCAGCAAAAAAGGCGAAAAGGCTGCTGCAAATCGGCTATCGGTTGTTTTACGAACCGCACCACCTGGAGATGATGCAATGGGCGCAAACGCCGCACGAAGGGCGGATCAAGTTGATAGAAACCAGCCTTGGCTTCGACATGGCCCGGCCCGGCCTTTGGCGCATTGACAAACGAATGGGCGGCGGCGGTGCATTGATGGACCTGGGGCCTTATACCATTCAGGCCGCAAGGCGGGCGGCGGGCCAGTGCCCCATCAGCGTCAGGGCGCAGGGCTTTGTGGACGACCCAGCATTGTACAAGGACATTTACGGCACCTACACCTGGCAAATGCGCTTCCCCGCCAATGCCCTCTGCAACTCGACCGTGAGTTTTTCGGCTTATGTGGACAAGTACCATGTCAGCAAAGGCAACGACTTTCTGGAAATGAGGCCCGCATTTGCTGCCAACAGCAAGCTCACCTTTCGGAATTGGGAAGGCACAAGGAACCTGAACAGCGCCGAATTTCAGCAAACCACCCAAATGGACGCCTTCGCCCGCAACATCCTCGATGGCACGCCCGTGCTCGCTTCTGGGGAAGAGGGGCTGATTGATATGCAGATTATCGGGGCAATAAAGGAGGCCATTGAAAGCGGGAAGGAAGTAGCGATTGGCTACGAATAAAAACGGCCTAAGCATACTTACTCGCAATCCCAAACCCAATCGTCAATCGCAAAACTCTTCTTCCGGTACGAATAATGCCACCACTCCGTCGTCGTGAACTTCATGCCCACGTCGGCCATTGTCTTGAGCAATAGCTTGCGGTTGTCGAGCACTTTCTTGGGATGGCCCGTATAGGCGTGATAGGCTTCTTTTCCAAAAAAATCGAAATCGGTGCCCATGTCGAGTTCCTTGCCATCCTTGTCCATGATGGTCAGGTCAGCGGCCATACCCCGGTTGTGCATGGAACCTTTGCGGGGGTCGGCCACAAAGCGGGGGTCGGGCACTTTCTTCCACAGCTTCCATTGGATGGGTCGGGGTCGGTAGCAGTCGTACATTTTCAGGCCGCCGTAGCCCTGTTTTTGCAACGTCTTGTGCGCTTTTACGAGTGCTTTCGCAACGGCAGTGCGGAAAAAGCAGCGCCCGCAATCGTACATTTTTTCTTTCACAAAATTGTTGGCGGTAGCGTACCGCAAATCCAGCTCGATTGTCGGGTCGAGGTCGGTGATTTCCGTCCAGCCTTCTGGCGTGAGTTGAGGATTTCGGATTTCGGATTTACTGGCGTGAAACTCCGTTTTCGGATTTCGGATTTCGGGAGCACGGCCTGGGCTGCCAGTGTCAATGGGTTGCACTTTGGCAATGGGCGGCTTTGGCCTTTTTATTGGGGCTTCGGTTGTTGAGGAGCCGCAGTTGAGCAGCAGCACGAGTAGGCTAAAGGCAAGGTATTTCATCGCAAGCATTTGTTTTATGAAGCGCCAAGTTCGGCATTTGCAGCATTTCCGTGTTGTGGCCGCCCAATTTATTGGGCAGGCCGAGCCAAATGCGAACGGCCTTGCCCAATAAATTTGGTAGCCACAATTGGTCAGAAACAACCCTTTCCCAAAAATAAATGTTAAAGCATGCGTGTTGAAGGTCGGCGGCAGTGTCCTTGCATGAAATTGCCGTCGAAAACCCGGCACATCGTCCCATGCGGCGGCCAATTTGACCTACATTTGTTCCAAAATCTAATTTAAAAAAATGAAGCAAATCATCAGTTTCTTATTTGTGCTGTTTGCGGGCCTCGGCCCAATCTGTGCGCAGAACGCCCCAGCGGGGTCCGCTCAGAATGAGCAAGTGGCATCCACCACTGCCCCAACCGCAGCAGAAAATGCCCTGCTCTGGCGCATCAGCGGCAACGGGCTGCTGACCACCTCCTACCTCTACGGCACCATCCACATGATTGATAAAAAGGACTTTTTCCTCACCGACAGTACCCGCTCGGCCATTGACCGGGCCAAGCTCGTCACCTTCGAAATCAACATGGAGGACATGATGAACATCTCTTCCCAGCTCGGCCTGATGATGAAATCTTTCATGTCCAATGGCCAAACGCTGAAAGACCTCATCAGCAAAGAAGACTATGACCTCGTGAAGGCGCACTTCGACAAACAGGGGCTGCCCATCTTCCTCTTCGAGCGCATGAAGCCGATGTTCCTCACCGTGTTCGCCGGTATGGACATGAGCGGTGGTGGCCTCGGCGGCGATGGCAGCATGGTCTCCTACGAGATGGAAATCATGGAGATTGCGCAGCAACAAAAGACGAAAATGGGCGGCCTCGAAACCGCTGAGTACCAAATGAGCATGTTCGACAGCATCCCTTACAAGGAGCAGGCTGAGATGCTCGTCGAGACCGTCAAGGCCAGCGGCGGCGGCGGCGATGCGGACGACCAGTTCGAAGAAATGGTGAAGCTCTACAAGGCGCAGGACATCGTGGGCATGGTGTCCATGATGAGCGAGGAGGACAGTGGCATCGGCGGCCACGAAGACCTGCTGCTCAACCAGCGCAACCGCAACTGGATACCCGTCATGGGCGATATGATGAAGGCGCAGCCATCCTTTTTTGCCGTAGGTGCAGGCCACCTCGGCGGCGACCAAGGGGTGGTTTCGTTGCTGCGCAAAGCGGGGTACAAGGTGGAGGCGGTTAAGTGATCTCCTCAGTTGCTTCCTCGCCAAAAATACCAACGCTGTTAGAGCTTCGAAGCTATAACAGCGTTGTTATTTTTGGCGAGGAAGCAATTTCATGATGTTTTAAACAAAACGAAAAA
>JANPLH010000629.1:0-23088 GCA_031426435.1 Saprospiraceae bacterium
GAACGGTGAATTGTGAATGGTGAACTGTGAACCAGTGTCCATTCACAATTCACCGTTCACCGTTCACAATTCACAATTAATAAAATGGCATTCAAAGACATAGAAGACCTCCCCATCCATTGGAACGACCACGAAGACGTGGCCATGCGGCTCTATGAGCGCTTTGGCGACGATTTCAATGAAGGCAAAATTTACAGAATCCGTTTCACCGAACTCATCGAATGGGTGCTCGAAATACCTAACTTCGCAGGAACAAGGGAAAATTGCACCGAAGGCCACCTCGAACAAATCCAAGCTAAATGGGTGTACGAGTGGCGGGATAACCAGTAGGTGGTTTTGGCTATTGGCTACTGGCTATTTGCTTTTAGCTGCCAACAGCCAATAGCCAACAGCCAACAGCCAATCATGTATCCACCCAACAACGACGAGCGTTTCCATTTTGCGGGCAATATCCTCAGCCGCTTCAAGGGTATCCATACCTTTATTTTCGACGTGGACGGCGTGCTTACCAATGGTGATGTACAAGTTACTGAATCGGGCGAGTTGCTGCGCAAAATGAGCGTTAGGGATGGCCAAGCACTCCGCATGGCAGTTGACGAGGGATACCGTATCCTCATCATCACCCGTGGCAAGTCGGCGGGGGTGACGCTGCGATTAAAGGAACTTGGCATCATTGACGTGCTGAACAACGTCCAAAACAAGCTCAAAACCTATGAGGAATTCCTCGATGCCTACGCCCTCGACGAAGACGGCATCCTTTATATGGGCGACGACCTGCCAGATTATGAGGTGATGCGCCGGGTCGGGCTGCCCACCTGCCCCGCCGACGCCGTTCCAGAAATCCGGGAAATCAGCCATTATATCTCCCCCCTGAAAGGCGGCGAAGGCTGCGCCCGTGACGTGATTGAAAAAGTAATGAAGCTGAACGGCACATGGCCTAATTTTGAAATTAGAAATTGAGAAATTGGAAATTATACGCCAATTTCCAATTTCTTAATTTCCAATTTCCATTTTCAATGCCCTTCCTCAAGCTCATCCGCTTCCCGAACCTTGCCATTGTTGCACTTACGCAATACTTGCTGCAATACCTTGTGCTCGTGCCGGCCTTGCGGGAAGCAAGTTTAAGGCCCATCCTCGACCCCTTTCATTTTGCACTTTTGGTTACTACGACCATCCTCATCGCTGCTGGTGGCTACCTCATCAACGACCTGCTGGATTATGAAGCGGACCTTGTGAATAAGCCGGAAGCCGTTTTCGTGAACCGCATTTTTGCGAAGCAAATTGTATGGATTTTTTATTGGTCAACTATTTTAATAGGCTTCGCAATCGCTTGGTATTTAGCGATTTATGTGAGAAAACTACCGCTGGTTTTGATTTATCCTGCTGCCGTTTTATTGCTTTATTTATATTCTAAATGGTTCAAAAAGATGCCGCTAATCGGCAACGTGGTGGTGGCCGTCTTCTGCGCTTTCGTGGCGGGTGTCGTCCTTTTCGCCGATCGGGAGAACTTCGCCCAAATGACGGGACAGGGTTGGGAAGTGGCCGTGCTGTTTGGCGGCTACCTGTGGTTTGCCTTTCTATCCACATTGCTACGTGAAATCGTGAAGGACATCGAAGACATGGAAGGCGATGCCCAGCTGGGATTGCAAACATTGCCGCTTCGTTTCGGTGAAAAAAATGCAAAGGGATGGGCCATCGGCATAGGGGCAGCGCTGTTGATTTCGCTTATGGTATTTGTCCTTTGGCTTTGGCAAAGACAAGCGTCGGGGAGCGCCATTTTTACGATAGTCAGCGTTGCGATTCCATTGTGCTACCTGATTTTTTTAATAGTTAAAGCGGACACTAAAATGGATTATACAAAAGCAAGTTTGATTGCAAAAATCTTGATGCTTTTGGGCCTTGTTTTGCTGGTGGTTTGTAAATTCGCTTGAACCATTTGCCCCATTTTATTTATTCACGGCAACCAACCAAAACGGCCTGACCTGCGTCATTCTAAAAAATTACCTAATCAATTGATATAGAAGGATTTTTTGGCACGTTTTTTTTAAAGTCTGAGTTGTAAATCAAAACATTGCAAACCAACTTTGCGTTAACCAATAAAAACCGAAAGACTTAGTTTCATACAATTAGTGAGAGTAAATGACGCCGCGGCTATTCTACAAGGATAGCCGCCTTTTTTTTGCCCTATATTTGCCCAAAACAGGCAAAATCCTTGAAGCGTACCATCCTTATTTACGGCATCTCCTTGGCGGCACTCACAGCCCTGATGAAGTATATTGAGTATCAGTTCCTCGTCAAAGAACTGCGGCTGGAATTTTATATAGGTGTGGTGGCAGTATTTTTCACGGGTCTCGGCGTTTGGATGGGGCTAAGACTCACAAAGCCAAAACAATTAGCAGTATCGGCGAGCATTGTGCAGTTTGAACCCAAATCAAGTCAGCCTGATGAAGCCGTTGCCTCCAAAATCGGCATCAGCAAACGGGAATTGGAGGTACTCCAACTCATCTCCGAGGGCCTCTCCAACCAAGAAATCGCCGACCGACTCTTCCTCTCCCTCAACACCGTCAAGACCCACTCCTCCAACCTCTTCCTGAAACTCGATGTAAAACGCCGAACCCAAGCCATCCAAAAAGCCAAAGAAATCGGCCTAATTTAGTAGTCGCTCGCATACCTCCATACCTCATACCTCCATACCTCAACTATCCATCCTTACTATCTTAGGTGTAAACGTCCCCAACACTTCCACCAATTCCTTTTGAAAATCCATCACTTTATGGATATCCTTGTACGCCATAGGCGCCTCGTCCAGCCCGCCGCCCATTAGCTCGACGCCATGCGCTTTCAGCACTTTTTTCAGTTCGTGCTGCGTAATAGAATTGATGGCCTTGGTACGTGACATGAGCCGTCCCGCCCCGTGCGAGGCTGAGTTGATGGCCGTCGCATTGCCCTTCCCCCGAACGATGAAACCCGGATGTACCATCGAGCCGGGAATGACGCCGAGCACACCTTTGCCCGCTGGTGTCGCCCCTTTCCGATGCACGATGACCTCCCGACCATCGGCCAAAGTCTCCTTCCAAGCGAAGTTGTGGTGGTTCTCGACCATCGCCAGCGGCTGCTCGCCGAGCGCCTTGGCCATGCGGGCATGGATATGGTGATGGCAGGCCGAAGCATAGTCTCCCGCAAGCGTCATAGCTAACCAGTATTCCTTGCCCGCCTGCGTATCTAACCCAAGCCAAGCTAAGTGTTTGGCCTCCTTCGGTAATGGCGTGGTTTGCATGGCCAAGTCGGTATAGTGCTTCGCAATGGTGGCGCCAAGCCCCCTCGAACCGGAGTGTGACAGCACGGCGAGGTAGCTGCCCGGTGCGGCCAGCCCGTTGTTTTCATCCAACAACTCAACAATGCCGAATTCCACGAAGTGGTTGCCGGAACCCGACGACCCAATTTGGCGGAAAGCCTTGTCTTTCAACGGTTTAAGGATGGAAAGCTCCCTGAATTCTGGCCGCTCGAAAATGGCGTCGTCCATCGGTTTTTTTAGTTCCTGGTAGCCGAATGCCGTGTTTTCCTGCAAAATCAGGTTGAGCTTTGAGCGGTTTTTTTCCAAAAATTCTGGTCGAAGGTCGTAAAACGTCAGGCACATCCGGCAGCCGATGTCCACGCCAACGCCATAGGGAATCACGGCATTGTCAGTTGCCAAGACCCCTCCGATTGGAAGGCCATAGCCTTGATGTGCATCGGGCATCAGCGCTGCTTCCACAGCAATGGGCAGCCGCACGGCCACGTCCATTTGGTCAATGGCCCCTTTTTCAATGGCTTCCAATCCATACGCTTTGTAAGTTTTGGCAACCGGGTTCAGGGGGATTTCCTTTGGTTGCTCAGCAATGACTGGCAGCAATTCGCTCACGATGCGACCAAGGATTTCATCGTCGGCGTAGTTCTCCGGGTTTTCGAGAACCTGTTGCAGCATGTCCAGCACTTTCTGCTTTTTCTCCTTCTTGAAATGCTGGTGAACCACGTTGATGGCCATGCCAATGGCCCGCCCCTCTGGGTAGCCGAGCTTGATGAGTTCTTTTCCTGAAATTTTGATTTTTGCCATAAAATGAAGTCTTATCGTACAAAATGCGGATAATGTGCGACCAAACCAATCACCAAGATAATAAGTTCGCCTGAACCGATTTTGATGGTGGTTGTTTCGAGTGCTACTTTGTGGCCGCTCAATTTATTGGGCTTGCCCAAGTGCCAAATACGGTCAGCCCAATAAATTGGGCGGCCAAAACACCATGTCCTACCCAAGTTTACGAGCCTGCATCAATGACCTTGAAAAAAACGGCCACCTGCTGCGCATCAAGTTCGAGACCGACCCCAACCTCGAAATGGCCGAAATACACCGCCGGGTGTACGATGCCCAAGGCCCGGCCATTTTGTTTGAGAAAGTGAAGGGTAGCCCGTTTCAGGCTGTCTCCAACTTGTACGGCACTACGGAGCGCACGGCCTTTATTTTTCGAGATACCCTCGACAAAGTGCGTCGGGTGATGGAACTCAAAGCTGACCCCATGCGGGCGCTGAAAAACCCGATGCGCTACCTCGGAGCCCCGTTCACGGCACTCACGGCACTGCCCAAAAAATCGTGGTCGGCCCCAGTCATGTACGGCAAAACGACCATTGACCAACTGCCACAAATCAAGTCTTGGCCAATGGACGGCGGGGCGTTCATCACCTTGCCTCAAGTGCTTACCCTGCCGCCGAAGGATTCCAATATCATGCACACCAACCTCGGCATGTACCGCATACAACTCTCTGGAAATGAATACGTTCCGAACAATGAAATCGGCTTGCACTACCAATTGCACCGGGGCATCGGCATCCATCATACACTGTACAACCAGGGCGATGAGCCGTTTCGCTGCGCAATATTTGTGGGCGGGCCGCCTAGCCATGCCTTTGCCGCCATCATGCCGATGCCGGAGGGTTTGAGCGAACTGACCTTTGCCGGGCTGCTAGGCGGGCGGCGGTTTCGGTATACAAGAGAAGGTGGGCACGTCCTTTCCGCCGATGCTGATTTTGTCATCACGGGCACCATCCGCAAGAAAGAAAAGAAGCCAGAAGGCCCCTTTGGCGACCACCTCGGCTACTACTCGCTTGCCCACGACTTCCCGGTGATGGATGTCGAAAACGTTTATCACCGCAAGGACGCCATCTGGCAATTCACGGTCGTGGGCAGGCCGCCGCAAGAAGATTCTTCGTTTGGTTGGCTCATCCATGAAATCGTCGAACCACTGACCACGGGCGAGTTTCCCGGCATCCGGCAGGTACATGCGGTGGATGCTTCGGGCGTTCACCCTTTGCTTTTGGCTATCGGAAGCGAGCGGTACATGCCCTTCCGGGAGCCAAAGCCGGAGGAGATTCTGACGCAGGCCAACCACTTACTCGGCAAGGGGCAGACGACCCTCGCCAAGTTCCTCATCATCGCCAACGGTGATGATGACCCAAAGCTCGACTCCCACGATATCCCGCATTTTTTCCAGCATGTACTGGAGCGCATTGACCTGACCCGTGACCTCCATTTCCAGACTCGCACCACCATTGACACGCTTGATTATTCCGGCTCCGGCTGGAACGAGGGAAGCAAAGTGGTCATCGCCAGTTGCGGAGCAAAAAGAAGGGAATTGCGAGCGGAATTGCCGCCAGATTTCAGCTTGCCATCCGGTTTTTCCAATCCCGTATTCGTGCAGCCGGGCATCATTGCGGTGCAGGCCCCTAAGTTTGAAGCAGAATCGGGAGCTGTTGACTGTCAAGGCTTTGCGGAGCAAATGGAGCGCTACGCCACCTTTTTCGAGCAGCATATTCCGCTGACGATTTTAGTGGACGATGCCAGCTTCACCGCTGCCACGCTGAACAATTTCCTCTGGGTGAGTTTCACGAGGGTGAACCCCTCGCACGACATCCACGGCATACAGGCTTTCACTGAAAACAAGCATTGGGGCTGCCGGGGTGGGCTCGTTTTTGATGCCAGGAAGAAGCCGCACCATGCCCCTGAATTGGTGACGGATGAAGCGGTGAGCAAGCGGGTGGACAAGCTGATGGAAGGGCTAAAATGGTAGGTTGACGGCTTACGGACTACGTTTGACGGCTGGTAAGGGGTTAAAGTTTGACCAGTCGGCTATGGAGCAGACTGCCGTTTTGCGAAGCAACAAGGGAATAAACACCGCTCGACTTGGAGCGAAAATCGAACGTAAATAACTGATTAGCACGGAATTGGCCGAGTCGTTCGACTTGGCCAATCGCATTCACAAGCCTCACCTCCCATTGCGCAGCGCCGGAAGCATTGATGCTGAATTTCAGTTCATTCCCAATTGGATTGCCAAAAACCTCCAAGCTATTTTGCTCCGCAATATCATGGGTTGGCACGCTGGCACAGCCATCGGAAGTCAGCAAACCGGGCCGAAAAGCATTCAGCGCTGCATACATCCGCTCCTTTTGGCCCTTGCTGAACATGGCCATGCAAGCGTCGTTGGTGTAGTTCATGAAGTTCATCCACATATCGGGCAGGAGGCATGAAAAGGTATTGCCCGTTGGGCATTGGTCGAGGTAGTTTTCGCAGGAGTTCGGGGTGTCGGCCACGCCGTCGTCCTCGTCGCAGCAGCTGTTGATGTTCGGCCCCCAGACATGCTCCAGGTTGAAATAATGGCCAATTTCGTGGGTGCAGGTGCGACCAAGGTGGTAGGGTGGGGCGGTGGCCGTGCCGATGGTGCCGAACTGTTTGTAATTGACTTCCACTCCCTGTTCATCATCGGGCCCCTCGCCGGGGAAAGAGGCCACGCCACCAATGCCGCCAGCGAATTTGGCAACCCAGATATTGAGGTACTTGTCGGGGTTCCAGGCGTCTTGCCCGCCTTGGCTGGCATGGTGTATAGCCGAGGTGCCGCCGATGCCGATATTGTTGCTCGTCTGGGTGCGGTTGATGCCGTTGGTGGCGTTGCCGTTGGGGTCTTTGCTGGCGAGGCAAAACTGGAAATCCACATCGGCGATGGCTAATTGAAAAATGGTGGGTACGCTGCTAATCTGCTCATTTTCAGCGTTGTAGTCTTGGTTCAGCACCTCCATTTGCGATTCTATTTGTTCATCGGAAATGTTCTCCGCATCGGTGTTCCAAACCACATGCACCACCACCGGAATGACCACCACGGCCCTTTCTCCCACTTCATTCATTTTGCTTTCCTTCGGTAAAACGGCAGGCTGCTTCGTCATCAATGACTGCCTTACAGCGCATCTTTCCACTGGCTGGCCAAAGGCGTTTGCGCAGCAAAAAACAAGAATGAAAATGGTGGGAAAGCGTTTTTTCATGGAGCAAATTTTGGGTTGTGAACACCTGTTTTATCGAAACACAAAAGGCATATAAGCACACAAAGCTAATTGACAATTACCAAAGGCAAATTGCCACTTTATGTCCTTATATGCCTAGTATATGTCTGAAACAAGCACATTTTATTGCACCTAGGATTGAGGTACCAAGACGACATCCTCGGCGTTGCCGTTGCCGTCCCGACCCCGAAACTCCTTCCTTGGCATCCTCGAAACGACGAAATCTACCCGGTCGCCGGCCCTGAGCTTGGTAAACTCGGTGCCGCCCGTGCAGTCGTCCATGCCAAAGTAAAAATCGCCGATGGGCGTTCCGATGAAGCCGCAGAACTCCATCAACCGCTTGACCACGCCCACATAAGCGTCGCCGGTATGCAGGCCGTTGGTTTCGGTGGGGAGTACATGCTCTTGTTCCCGGGAGCGTCCGTATTCGTGCGAAACCGAGGATGCCCCTTCGTCGAGGGTGTTGAAACGGTCGTCATCGAGGTCATCCTCATAATCGGCACCTTTTTGCATCCACATTTTCTCCCGACATTCCTTACAGTAGAACGCCCGGTTTTTGCGCACGAACTCGTCCGTTTGTATGGGGTTCGGGCCAATGTGGAAGGGAGCTTTGCACATAACGTCCCGTATTTCAGGGTTCATCCTGATTTCGTCCATGAGGTCGTTGAGCCAAATCACGTCGAAGTCACGCACCCCCTTTAGGTTCTTTCCCTCCGAAAGTTCAAAAGAGCAGGCACCGTGGATGCTGGCAATGGCCGTACGCTTGCCCAATAAGCGCACTTTTTGCAGTACAGGCACGTAGTCCCGGTCGCCACCGATGACGATGGCAATATCATAAACCAATGGAAGTGCTGCGAAATAAAGCATGGACGAGGCGAGTGCTATGTCCACGCATTTTTCTTCAGGTGAGAAGTCGTCGTCAGGGTGTCGGTCTTTGCGCTTGAGGCGGCGGCCCCGATAGTCCACGAGATATACTTCTACCTCGTAATTGTACTCTTCCCGAAGTACGTCGTAGAAAATCTTTCGGCGCTTTACCATGTCCTTGTCTGCCTCAAGATAGTTGGTAGCGTTGGAGCCGAACAAGAAGATGCGCACGATGTCCACGCTCTTGTCGCCCAATTTTTTAGCAATCTGGTTGCCTACTACGTGGGGCAGTTTGCCATAGTCCACTTGAAAATCTTCACCAAGGCTACGTAGGTTGGAATACAACCAGGTACCGTCAATAAACACCATTACTTTTGCCATACTATTTTGTTTTATAAGGCTGGATAATTTGTCATAAAAATCTGGTAATCATTATTTTATATTGCTTATTCCAGCCTTGGTAACTCATCATTTCTTCACTTAAATCGGGCATATATCTCCAAAGTACCTTCGGTGTTTAACTTGCTTGTTATTCAATGACCAATTTACTTTCAGCATTTTGGCCATCCATTTCAAACAGGATTTTATAGCTTCCTTTCTGTAGGTAATACTTGCCGTTTTTGGCCTTATTTACCTCGATTTTTTTGTCTTCTTTTTTGGTTTTTTCGTTCAGTTGCTTCGCAAAAGCGGTGACTGCCTTTTCCGCCACTTCCCCATGGTATTCAAGGTAGTTGAGGACCTGCGTGATGGTAGTTTCCCAACTGTTGAGCTTTAGCTCGCCCATCATCACCGTGACTTTCAACATGCCGCTTCGCTTAGCGTACAGGGTAAAAGTAACGTCCGGCTCAGGTGCTTCCACAGTCCAGGCGTTCCTCAAACTGCCCCAATTACTGCGGAACTTGAGCTTGGGCGTTTCAAAGGCATACAGCGGTTTTTGCAAAATGCTGTCCCTCAATTGCTGAACGTGCTTCATGTCCGCCAAATAAAGCGAACGGCCATGCGTGCCCACCAGCAGTTCGTTTTCACGAGGATGCAACACCATATCGTGCACCGCCACTGCTGGCAGGTTTTTATTCATAATCATAAAATGCTGGCCCCTGTCAAGTGAAACGTAAAGCCCATGGTCAGTTCCCACATAAAGCAAATCGGGGTTTACGGGGTCCTCTCTGACAACGTTGACGGGTTCGAGGGGAAGGTCTATGCCTATTCGTCGCCAATTACCGCCAAAATTTTCGGATACAAAAACGAAAGCTTCAAAATTATCGTCCCGATAACCGTTGAGGGTAACATATACCCGACTTTGTTCTATTGCTGATGCTTGAACCCTGCTCACCCAAAAACCTGAAGGCAGCCCTTCGGAAATTTTCGTCCAAGTGTTTCCGCCATCTTTGGTCACATGCACCAATCCGTCGTCGCTTCCCGTGTAGATTAGCCCGAACTTTTTCGGGCTTTCGTGGATGCTTGTCAGCGTTCCAAATGGCACGTCGCCTTTCAAGCCGCCGTTGGTCAAGTCTATTGAGATAACCTCCCATTCCTTGCCTTTGTTGAAAGAGCGGTGCAATTTATTGGAACCGATGTAAAGGATGTCCTGATTGTGCTGGCTGAGGTGTATGGGCGTTTGCCAATTCCAGCGCAATGGACGCTCTCCAAGGTCGTGCTGTGGTGTGATGTAAACGGACTCCCCAGTCGTTCTGTTCACCCGATAATAATTGCCGAATTGATAGCCCGTATAGACCGTTTCGTTGTCCCGGCTATCAACAGCCACCTGCATGCCATCGCCGCCGAGGATTGACTTATATGGGTATTTCCCGGAGTCGTGCCAATTGACGCTGGCCTCGTATCGGTGCGGCCCTGTCCATACGCCATTGTCTTGCAAGCCGCCATACACGTTGTATTCCTTGGCCATGTCCACTGCTACGGCATAGAATTGGCCGACCGGCGGCGTATTGCATTTCACCCAATTTTCGCCGTCGTCATAGCTGATGTTGATGCCGCCATCGTTGCCCAAGACCAAATGGCCGGGACGGTTCGGATTCATCCAAAGGGCATGGTGGTCGCCATGAACATTGTCGCCGTTGATGGATTTCCAGGTCTTGCCGCCGTCGCTGCTGCGCAATATGGGCACCCCAAAAATATAGAGTTTGCTGCCGTCTTGCGGAGCAACCCTGATTTGCCCAAAATAGTAGCCGTAGCTGTAAAAAACATCGTCGATGTAGCCTTCGTGTGTCTTTTTCCATGACTTGCCGCCATCCATGCTGGCGTAAACCTCTGCTCCAACCACGGGCGTATCGAAAAGCTGCGAGTTGGCATCTTCTATGTATTCAACGAGCGAAAGTGGCGTGATTTCGTCTTTTTTCATCATCTCAAACACCTTGTCAACGCTGTATTTTTCTGGAAAATCGTTGTCTTTCAGGTAAGCCTTCACCTTGTCCTTTTCGAGTTTCAAAAAGGCTTCTTTTGTCATGCTGCGCAATTCGTCCTTGGTAAGCCCTTCCGTTTTATCGGTAGCCTCTTTTGGTCGGCGGTTTTGGTTGTCAATGATGGCGTAAACGAATGTTTTATCATCCTTAACACCAGTTGCAAGGCCGATTCGGCCAGCACCTTCCCCAACGGGAAAGCCGTTATCGTTGGTGGATGTTTTTGCCCAAGTATCGCCGCCATCTGAGCTTTTGTAAATACCAGAACCAGTACCTGCTTCCACCAAATTCCAAGCTCGGCGCTCCCGGTACCAAGTAGCGGCATAGAGTGTGTTCGGGTCTTTTGGGTCAATGGCGAGGTCAACCGCTCCGCTGTTTTCATCCACAAAAAGCACCTTGCGCCAAGTGGCGCCGCCGTCGGTGGTTTTGTAAACCCCACGTTCTTCGTTTGGTGAGTAAAGATGGCCCAGCACCGCCACCCAAAGCGTGTTAGGGTCGGTCGGGTGCAGCACGATCCTGCCGATATGGTGGCTTTCCGGGAGACCACGGTGCTGCCAGGTCTTGCCACTGTCGGTGCTTCGGTACATGCCTATGCCTGAGTAGCTGCTGCGGCTGGAGTTTACCTCACCTGTGCCAACCCAAATCGTGTTTCGCTGCCAATCCACGGCGATGTCGCCAATGGTCATCACGGCCTCATTGTCGAAAAGGGGCGAGAAGGACTGGCCGTTGTTCTCTGTTTTCCAAAGGCCGCCAGAGGCATAAGCCACATAGAAATGACTGGGGTCTTTCTCCCAAACGTCCACGTCGGCTACCCGCCCGCTGTGTATCGCAGGGCCGATGGACTTGAACGGGACATTGGCGACCAAGGAGTTCTCCAATAAAGCTTTGCGTTTTTCAAAACTGGCGAGCCGCTCGGCAGCAGGTGTGGGCTGCGTTTGCGCAGCGAGCAAAATAGGGAATGCAACGAGTGCGAAGTGCAGGAAAGTCTTTGCCATCTGATGGAAGTGCTGTTAACTAATTGTGGCCACCCAATTTATTGGGGAGGCCGGTTGTCGTCGCATTGGCCAGCCTAATAAATTGGGCAGCTACAATCAATCCAATTCGTACTCTTTGATTTTTCGGTAAAGCGTCCGCTCGGAAATTCCGAGGTCGGCGGCGGCCTCTTTGCGGCGGTTGCCATGCTTTTTGAGGGCCTTTAGAATGAGGTCTTTCTCCATGTCGAACAGGTTGAGACTTGCCTCCACCACCTCTGCTTTGTGAAAGTCCTTCTCCTGTTTGTCAATAATAATGGGACGATGGCTTTCCGTCATTTCGTCAGAGTTGGGAGAATATACTTGCTCGCTTGGCTGGAAGTCATGCCTACCAAAACCCTGAGGTACAGGATAAGCGGGTGCTTGCAAACCCCTATAACTGCTGGTATCTGGCATTGTCAAGTCGTTTTGGCGAACCAGCTCGAAAACGAGGTTTTTCAGGTCGTTCAGGTCGCTTTTCATCTCGAACAAGAACTTGTACAATATCTCCCGTTCCTGAAAACTTTCGCTGTTTCGGCCATCGTCCGGTGCTACTATTGGCAGGTGTCGCTTCGCAATATTGGGGACGAACTGCACCAGTTCCTCGGCGGTCAGCAGCCTGTTTTCGGAGAGGACGGAGATTTGCTCCGCCACGTTTTTGAGTTCCCGTATGTTGCCGGGCCAGCGGTAGTTTTCGAGCATTTGCCGAGCCTGTTCATCGAGGCGCACGGGGTCGGTATGGTAGCGCTCGGCCATGTCCATCGCAAATTTTCGGAACAGCAGGTTGATGTCCTCCCGCCTATCTTTCAGTGCCGGGATGCGGATGGGCACGGTATTGAGTCGGTAAAAAAGGTCTTCCCGGAACTTGCTCTTTCGCACCCGTTCTTCCAGGTCAACATTGGTGGCGGCCACCACTCGCACGTCCGTTTTTTCCACTTTGGAAGAGCCTACACGAATGAACTCGCCCTGCTCCAAAACCCGCAACAAAAAAGCCTGTGTATCGGTGGGCAGCTCCGATATTTCATCCAAAAAGATGGTCCCTTTGTCTGCGGTCTCGAAATAGCCTTTGCGGTCGTTGACTGCCCCTGTGAACGCTCCTTTTTCATGGCCGAACAACTCGGAGTTGATGGTGCCAGCGGGAATGGCCCCGCAGTTGACGGCGATGAATTGGTTGTGCTTTCGGGCGCTGAGGTGGTGGATGATTTTGGCGATGTTCTCTTTCCCGACGCCACTTTCGCCGCTAATCAAGACGCTCAGTTCGGAGTTGGCGACCCGTGCAGCCGTGTCCAACGCCCGGTCGAGCAGCGGCGAGGTGCCGATGATGCCGAAGCGCTGTTTTATGGATTGTGTTGTACTCATGCGTTTGATTTACGATTGACGATTTACGACTTACGAGAGGGCCGAGGGTTTTCGTCAACGTCTATGGTTTGGTGGGCTTATTGGTTTCTGCTCTTTTGGTTTTTATGGCGGATACAATGATAGAAAGCAATTCATCGGCTTCTTTCCATAGCACTCCAGCTTCATTTCTTTTTTCCGGTAAAAGTGCTACGGTCATCTCCAACCAATACTGCGTTTCGTCCAGTTCTTCTTCCACCATTTTCAATTTATTGATAAAGTCTGGACTTGATTTTGCCCTGCATGCTGCTCGGTAGTTTGCTCCTGGAGAAGTTCCAGACCTTGACATTTGATTTTTTATCGTCCGAAACTCAAATGTATCAGGCAAACTCTTCAAAAATAGAATTACTGCTATCGCAAAATCCTTGAATCGCTTTTTGAGTTGGTCGTTTGTCATAGTATATTCATTTACGATTTACGACTGACGATTTACGGTGGAGTCTGCCATGCCCACGAGTCTTTCGTAAATCGTAAATCGTCAGTCGTAAATCAAGGAAATGCTACCTCCCCCATCAACGTCGCACTCGTCGCCGCCGTCACCTTCACCCAGATATAATCGCCGGGCTTCAAGTTGTCCACCTTCGGGAAGACAATCATCTTGTTCTGTGAGTTGCGGCCCTTGAAATCGTTGTCGGACTTCTTGGAATTGCCCTCAATCAGCACTTTGAAAGTCTTGCCGATGTCAGCCAGATTATGCCGCAGTGACACCTCGCTTTGCTTGTCCACAATTTCCTGCAGGCGGCGCTTTTTAACCTCGTGCGGCACGTCGTCAGGGTACTTTCGGGCCGCCAATGTTCCTGGGCGCTCGGAGTAGAAGAACATATAGCTCATGCTGTAATTTGCCCATTCCAACATGCTCAGGGTTTCTTGGTGTTCGTGCTCCTGCTCGCCACAGAAGCCAGCGATGATGTCAGAGCTGATGGCGCACTCCGGTATGATGCGGTAAATGGCCTGCACCCGCTCCATGTACCACTCCCGGTCGTAGGTGCGGTTCATGCGCTCCAGCACCACCGAGTTGCCGCTTTGCACGGGCAGGTGGATGTATTTGCAGATGTTTTCGTAGCGGGCAATGGTGTTCAGCACCTCGTCGGTAATGTCCTTTGGGTGCGAGGTGGAGAAGCGCACCCGTAGGTCTGGATGCACTTGGGCCACCATTTCGAGGAGCTGCGCAAAGCTCACAACCTGCTCATTTTCTGGGTTTTGCCATTTGTAGCTGTCCACGTTTTGGCCGAGGAGCGTCACCTCCCGGTAGCCCCGCTGGTAGAGGTCTTGCGCTTCGGAGACGATGCTGAAACAGTCCCGGCTGCGCTCCCGCCCACGGGTGAACGGCACGACGCAAAACGAGCACATGTTGTCGCAGCCCCGCATGATGGAGATGAAGGCCGAAACGCCGTTGCCGTCCAGGCGCATCGGGCTGATGTCGGCGTAGGTTTCTTCCCTCGAAAGCAGGACGTTGACGCCACGCTCGCCTTCTTCCGCTCCGGCCACAAGGTTGGGTAGGTCACGGTAAGCATCAGGGCCTATGACCATATCCACGAGTTTTTCCTCTTCGAGGAACTTGCTCTTCAACCGCTCGGCCATACAGCCAAGTACACCGACCATGGTGCCGGGGCGCTTGCGCTTTATTTTGGAAAAGACATTGAGCCGCTGGCGAACGGTCTCCTCTGCTTTTTCCCGGATGGAACAGGTGTTTACAAGGATGAGGTCTGCTTCCTCCAACTGTCGGGTAGGCCGGAAGCCTACCTCGGAAAGGATGCTTGCCACGATTTCAGAGTCGCTGAAGTTCATTGCGCAGCCGTAGCTTTCGATGTAGAAATGCTTGCCATTGCTGGGTTTGTTGCCTTCCAACAGGGATGAATCTGCCATTGGTTTTTCATCGAAAAAAACCTCTCCCTGCTTTGTCTCGTCTATCTCTTTTTTGATGCCAACAAGGGTTGGATTGTTGTCGTACATTCGGATGCTTTTGATTTTGAGGCGACAAAGATAGAAACTTCGATTGGAAAAGTGACAAAATGGCAGGAATAGAATGAAGTGGACAAAAAGTAGTTTTCAACAAGATTTACGAAGAAAATATATGTGGGTGATTTTGGCAAAACCACTATTTTTGGATTGATTTTTACATTGCAATAAAAACTACTTTATTGGATGTTTTTGCCTTGCTAACGAGCTTAGTACAAGTAGATGCAAAACCTGATGCCAACCATTTTCTATGTTGAAATAGAGGTATTGCAGCGGTTTCAACTAAACCAAACTATCAAAATGAGGTGAATCGTTTTGTGCAGATTACTGTTCTTTCCCATCACATCCTTTAAAAACTTCAAAATGCGACTCTTTTATTCATGCTTCGTAATCGCCTTCCTGTTCAACAGTTTTCTATTCGCTCAAAAAAAGGAGCTTAAAACCAAGTTCGGTAAAATCTCTGAGGCCGAAATCAACATGACTTCCTACAAAGAAGACCCTGCTGCCATGGCGGTAATACTTTTCGATAAAGGAACGCTTAGCCATCGCTACGACAACAACAATGGGTTTTCGATGGTTTATGAGCGGCATACCCGTATCAAGATTTTCAACCGGGAGGCGCTCTCCTTGGCCGATGTTTACGCTTTTCACCACAAATCGGAAAAAGTAGGTGAAATAAAGGCAACGGCTTACAATTTGGAGAATGGAAAAATCGTGGAATCCGAATTGAAAAAGGACAATATCTTCGTTGAAAAACTCACGAAGAACCAATTTCTCACCAAGTTTACCATTCCTGGCGTCAAAGAAGGCAGTATCATTGAATACACTTATACCATGACCAATCAGGGTGGCGTGGGCATGGGTCTGTTGGATAGCTGGGTATTCCAAAAAGTAGGCGTTCCCACCATTTGGAGCGAGTTTTCTGCTTCTATACCTTCCTTTGTGTTGTTCAAAAAAATGTCGCAAGGCTGGGTGCCGTTTTCATTGGCAGAGGAGGAGCTTTCCAACCTAACAGAAAATATTACCTATATTGATAGAGGGGAAGGGGTCGGTACTTCCACCACCCGCAATATTAAGTTGGAATATACGGCCAACAAGATGCATTTCATTCAGGAAAACGTGCCCTCCCTTAAAACCGAGCCTTATGTCAATTCGCCAAGGGATTATGTTTCAAGAATTGACTTTGATATTCAGGCAGTTTACAAGACGGATTTTATACCAAGTGGAACGACCTACAAGATGGTGAACACAACCCCCACAGAGTACAACCGCTCATGGAGCAGCCTTGGCAAGGACCTATTGGAAGATGTTTACGAGGATTTTCTGGAATCAGAAAAACACACGGCTTCAACGGCAAAGGAGTGCACCGCTGGGCAGGCTACCAAGGCCGAGAAAATAGCCGCAGTTTATGGGCATATCGGCAAGAACTATCAAGTGAAAGACTTGGACTATATCTGGAAAACGCAAACCATTGACGCTTTGGTGAAAGACAGGGTTGGCACTCCAACCGACCTCAACCTACTGTTTATTAACATGTTGAGGAGGGCTGGCATGAATGCTTGGCCTGTAATGATAAGCACCACTGAGCATGGCCGGGTAATGCCGTTCAGGATTTCCACGGATGAGTTCAACCGGGTCATCGCTGCCGTGCAGGGCGAGGACAGCACATTGGCATTAGTGGACATGGCAGGTTACCCAAACCCTGTAGGTCTTCTGGCTGCTGAAGACCTGAACAGTGAAGGCTTGTTGCTTCGTGCAGCGGACGATATTCAATGGATTCCGCTACAGAACAAGGTTTCCGTGAAAACTGCCGTAATAGCCAACTTCAACCTGCTCGAAACCGGGGAAATAAAAGGCAATGCCACGTACATGGAAAGTGGCTACGGGGCGGTTGCTGGTAGAATGGCCATCCGTGACAAGGGCGCTGAGGATATGGTAAAACAGCGGTTTAAAGATTGGTTTGCCGATGGCAACTTGACCAACGTCAAAGCGGACAAGGCCGATAGCTGGCATGAGCCGAACTTGAAAACGGAGTTTACATTTGAAACCACTGGAATGGCCAATGCATCGGGCAATAAGCTATACCTGACCCCGATGATAGGGCTGGGCCTGCACGAAAACCCGTTCAAAAACCCAGAGCGAAAGTTCAATATTGACTTTGGTGCAACCCGGGAGGAATCCTATAACCTGAGCTTCACCATTCCCGCAGGATACAAGGTCGAAGAAATGCCCAAAGGAGCTAAAATGTCATTTAATGACGGAGAAATAACCTTTGATTATTTGACCGAAAGCAGTGCTGACAAGCTAAAAATCAATGTGCGCAAAAGGCTGAAAAAAAGCTTTGTCGAGGCAGCACATTACGATGTACTTCAGCAGTTTTACACCTCCATGTTAGCCAAGATGGAGGAGCAGATTGTGCTGACGAAACTTTGATTATTTATCCATTAATTCATATCGCTCATGTGCAGAAATATATTGCTCTTTTTGATGGTCGCAACAGCCCAAATTGCCATTGGCCAATCAAAATATCCTGCCAACGCCATACCCGATAGCCTGCTTAAAAATGCCTTTTTGGTAATAAGGGAATATGATTTAAAATTTGAAGTATTGGACAACGGTAAAGCCATCGAAACAGAACATTATGTGATGACTTTGCTCAATGAAAAAGCTGCTGAAATGGGCAGCCCCAAGTTTTATTATTCGGAATTTGAGGATATTGAAAATATAGAGGCAAGTGTCTATGATGGCGATGGTAAATTGGTGCGAAACCTTAAAAAAAAGGATATTGAAGATGGAAAGCCATTGATGGAGGGCGTGTATGACATCCGTTATAAAGAACTGAATTTGCCCAGCCGCTCATATCCTTATACCATTGATTATACCGTTGTTAAAAAATATAAAGGGTTGATGTTTTACCCTGGTTTTCAGCCACAGTTGTCACCTTCTGTTTCGGTTGAAAATGCCAGTTTTGAACTTATCATGGCTACTGGGATGGAGGCAAGGTTTAAGGAGATGAAAGTGCCATCAGGTTGCAAAGTCGGCCCCATGCGTTGGGAGTTTAAAAACATACCCGCCTTCCGTCCCGAACCTTTCACGCCAGAGAACGAAATTAACTTGGCAGAAATAATCACCGCACCCAACCAGTTCAGTTTTTTTGGGATTGAAGGCGATATGCAAACATGGGAATCTTATGGGGCCTATTTGGAGAAATTAAATAGCCCTCAGCGAACCATATCAAATGAGTTAAATGCCAAACTGCAAGCAATGGTGGCCGATTGCTCCGATGTGTATTGTAAAATCCAAAAAGTATATGAATACCTGCAAACCAATACCCGATATTTCTATGTGGGATATGGCATTGGCGGTTGGCAGCCAGCTGCTGCTTCGAAGGTTGACAAGTACAAGTACGGCGATTGCAAGGGCTTGAGCAATTACACGACTTCCATGCTGAATGCGGTTGGGGTGCCTGCCCGTTACACAGTCATCCGGGCTGGGGATGACGAACAATTGTCCCAATTCCCTGATTTCCCCAATGCTCATTTCAACCATGCGATTGTTTGTATTCCGATGGAAAAGGACACTTTTTGGCTGGAATGTACCAGTCAAACACAAAGCTGTGGCTTCATGGGCGATTTCACCGACAATAGACCCGCTTTGGTGGTTACACCTACTGGGGGGCAGTTGTTGAAAACGCCGAAATACGATGAAAAAGTGAACACTATCCTTCGGGAAACCGTGGTGAACCTCCAATCCAACGGCAGTGCAAATTTGAATTCCAAGGACGTTTATGCTGGAATCTCACAAGGGTTAATGGCAGAATTGGAAGCTTATCCTGACGAAATCCGTAAGAAGGCGCTTTACAAGTTCTTGAATATCAACGACTTTGAAATTAAGTCCCTTGATATCGTCAGGAAGCGTGACCGCATACCCAGCGTACAGCAAAACATCGAGCTATCCCTGCCAAGCTATGCCGCCATCACTGGAAAACGTTTGTTCGTGCCACTGTCACCATTGACTGCCAAGGTGGAACTGCCTACCCAACAGTCCAACCGCCAATCCCCTGTGCAAGCGCATTCAAGAGGCACCACCGAGGAAGACCATTTGACCATTGTGGTACCCAATGGATATGAAGTGGAAAGCCTACTCGACGAAGTTAATCTCGAAACAGCTTTTGGCAGCTATGCGCTTTCAGCGAAATTGGAGGGCAACAACTTGGTCGTTCATCGCAAATTGATTTTGAATAGCGCTGTGCAGCCCAAAGAGTCTTATCCGGCATACATCGCTTTCTTGAAATCGGTGGCCAAATCCGACAAAGCCAAGCTGGTGTTGAAACAAACGGAGCGGCCATAGAAGCCTTTGTTTGAATTTAAAGTAAAAGCCAACACCTACTCGCCTCCACATGCGCCAATAAATTCTACTTTTGCCGTTCAAACACATCAATGGCAAAATTTAGAACCAACCATCAAAAGTCGAGCAAAAAAGAATCTTCCGGCATGGTCGCCAAAGTTGGCCTGTTTGCCGTGCTGATGGGGCTGGTTTATTGGGGCTTCCAAAAGTTCATGGGCAATTCGCCCAAGCCTGTGCCCACTGAAGAAGTAGTGAAAGCAGACGTGCTGGATGTGGAAGCAACGGGCATGGACAGCATATTTTACCTACCCACCAATCCTAACGGAGCGATTGTTCAGCATAAATACTACGCACTTTCCTATGTGGAGAAATACGAGCTGCCAGAGTGGTGCGCTTATGAACTGACCGCTGAACGCCTCAATACCGAATGGGTGGAGCGCAGCGATAATTTCCGGCCCGACCCCAAGGTGGAAACGGGCAGCTCCACCCTCGAAGACTACCGCCGAAGCAAGTACGACCGAGGGCATATCGTGCCAGCGGCTGACATGGCGTTTTCGCAAGAAGCCATGTCCGAAACCTTTCTGATGAGCAATATTTCCCCACAAGAATCAGGCTTCAATAAAGGTGTTTGGCGAGAATTGGAAGAACTGACCCGTGACTGGGCGAAACGTTTCAAGCATTTGTACGTCGTAACTGGGCCGGTGCTTTCGCAGCCCATCAAATTTTGGATTGGCGAGAGCCAAGTTGCCGTCGCACCCTCGTTTTACAAGGTGTTGCTCGACCTCAACGAACCCGAAGTGAAGGCTATCGGGTTTATCGTACCCAACGAGACCAGCACGGAGCGCATCGAAGCATTTGCCGTCTCTGTGGACCAAGTGGAACAACTGACTGGCATCAATTTTTTCCAAAACCTGATGGAACCGGGGCTGGAACAGGAACTGGAAGCCAATTTTGACGTAAGTCTTTGGAAGACCAACGAAAAGAAGTTCCAGCGGCGGGTACAGGAGTGGAATTTTCAATGAGGTAAAAAATTGTTCGATTGTTAAAATTGTTCGATTGTAGTTGATGCATCGCCATTAACTCAATCACCCAATAACTCAATATCATTTTCAAAATGGCCAACAAAGAAAAATTCATCGCCGACATCACGGCAGGTTACACATTCAAAGGCGAATCCATCGTGCTCGGCGGGGCCATGCTCGACAAGGAAAGCATACCCGGAGCCCAAATTAAGCTGCCGCTGCGCATGATGAACCGCCACGGTTTGATTGCTGGCGCAACGGGTTCCGGCAAGACAAAAACCTTGCAGGTCATTTCGGAGCAACTAAGCGCCAACAGCGTGCCCGTGCTGCTCATGGACATCAAGGGCGACCTCAGCGGCGTGGCCGTGCCGGGGCAAAGCAATCCCAAGATTGAAGACCGCCACCAGAAAATTGGGGTGCCGTTCCAGGCATCGGGCAGCCCGGTAGAGTTCCTCACCCTTTCCAAGGAAAAAGGCGCAAGGCTTCGGGCGACGGTGACGGAGTTTGGGCCGGTGCTGTTCTCCAAAATCCTCGGCCTGAACGACACACAGGGTGGGGTAGTGGCCGTGGTGTTCAAATATTGCGACGACAACAACCTGCCGTTGCTCGATTTGAAAGACCTCAAAAAGGTGATGCAATGGGCCATGGACGAGGGCAAAGAGGATTTTCAGAAACAATATGGCATGATTTCGACGGCTACGGTCGGCTCCATCATGCGCAAAATCGTGGAGCTGGAGCAGCAGGGCGCCGATGTTTTTTTCGGCGAGCGCAGTTTTGACGTGGACGACCTCTGCCGCTTGGACGAGGACGGAAAAGGAATCATCAGCATCGTGCGCCTGACGGATATTCAGGACAAGCCCAAGTTGTTCTCCACTTTCATCCTTCAAATGTTGGCTGAGATTTACGCCAGCTTCCCAGAAGAAGGCGACATGGATGCCCCGAAATTGGTGATATTCATTGACGAGGCGCACTTGGTTTTTGAGGAGGCATCGGAGGCGCTGCTCGACCAGATTGAGGCCATCATCAAGCTCATCCGCTCCAAAGGCGTGGGTATTTTCTTCGTAACGCAGAACCCAGCAGATATTCCAGAAGCCGTGCTTGGCCAGTTGGGACTCAAGGTGCAACATGCGCTGCGGGCCTTTACCGCCAAGGATCGCCAGGCCATCAAATTGGCCTCACAGAATTATCCGCTCACCGAGTATTATGATATTGAAACCGTGCTGACGGAGCTTGGAATCGGCGAGGCTTTTGTGACCACGCTGAACGAAAAGGGCATTCCGACCCCATTGGCACATACCCTTTTGCGTGCTCCGCAAAGCCGCATGGATGTGCTGACGCCAGGTGAGATTGACGACATCATCAGCCGTTCCAACATCGTCAGGAAATACAACGAGGTCATTGACCGTGACAGCGCTTATGAGATTTTGAATGGTAAAATAGAGCAGGCGCAGTCGGAAGATCGCCAATCGGAATTGACCAAACAGCGGGAGGATGCCGAGCGATCGGTGCCCAAGCGCCAAGAGAAGAGCATGTTGGAAAAGGTCGTAAGCAACCCAACCACCCGCCAAATCGGCAGCACCATCGCCAGGGAACTGACACGGGGGCTGCTGGGTGCGCTTGGTTTCAAAACATCCACCCGACGCACCACAAAGCGCTCTGGCTGGTTCTAATAAAAAATGTAGCCGCCAAATTCATTTGGCTGGCGGACGCTTAGCCAGCCAAATGAATTTGGCGGCTACAATTTTGATACATGAAAAAACTATACGGACTCCTCCCGGCAATTGCAATTTTTTGCTTCGCTTGCCAACCCGAAAACAAGACCTCCGATTACCGGACCATCGAAGGAAAAACGATGGGCACCTACTTTCGGGTAACTTACCAGGACAGCCTCAACCGGGACTTCTTCAAGCCGGTGGACTCCATGCTGGTGCAGATCAACCACGAGATTTCGACCTACGAGCCGAACTCCACCATATCGCAGTTCAACAAGGCGGAAAGCAGCTACGACCTTGGGCTTGACTTCAAGGCTTACTCTTTTTGCGTGGCAAACCCCAAGGCTTGCGGAATCGTTAAAAACTACCATTTTATGAAAAACCTGCTGGCCGCCAGGGTCGCCCACCAGCAGACCCGCCAAGCCTTCGACCCTACCATCATGCCATTGGTGAACTACTGGGGCTTTGGTTATACGCCGCACAAAGCCGTTGAAAAAGTGGATAGCCTCAAAGTGGACTCCTTGCTGCAATACGTTGGTTTTCAAAAAATTGCGCAAGCAGACAACGGCGGTTTTGTAGTCCTGAAAAAGACCTTGCCCGGTGTTCAGCTCGACTTTGGCGGCACGGGCCAGGGTTATGGCATTGACGCAGTCGCTGTGTTTTTGGAATTGCATGGCATCAAAAACTACCTCGTTGACATCGGAGGTGAGAGCCTGGCTAGGGGCAAGAACCCAAAGGGCGAGTGGTGGACCATTGGCATCAATACGCCAAAGTCAGAGGCAGAATTGACTGATTTCACGAGGGTCATCCGGTTGGAAAACAAGTCCGTTTCCACCAGCGGCAACTACCGAAATTTCCATGAAGTGAATGGCGGCAAATACAGCCATATCATCAACCCCCGCACGGGTTTTCCGCAACAGAGCAACCTGCTCAGCGTCTCCGTTTTCGCCGAAAACTGCCTCGAACCCGACGCTCTCGCTACTGGTTTTATGGTACTCGGTCT
>JANPLH010000630.1:0-36864 GCA_031426435.1 Saprospiraceae bacterium
ACGTCGCAGGTGGCCTTCGGCCATGACAAAAGCGGCAAAATAGGGCAGCGCAATTTTTATAAGAAAGCCCTTGTCTGGGGGGACTTCTAAATGGGAGGGAAAATCAAAATGGCTAAGTTGCTGATTGCGTTTTTTTATTCAACAGTTGTCCAGCAGGAATCGGGATTGGCCAAATCTATGCCAATTAGGTATCCGCCAAAACTTGTCGGACTTGACAGACTATTCAGGAAATCGGTAGCAGGGCTGTGGCTTCAAAAGCCTACTTTTGCACCTTAATCAGCAATTGTAGGCATTTGCATGAGCAGCATCACAAAGACACCACTTGAACTCAACGAAGGCTTCCGGTACGCACTCGATGTATTGGAAAAGAGCCGACAAAGCCTGTTCCTCACGGGGAAGGCGGGCACGGGCAAGAGTACGCTGCTGCAATTGTTCCGAAGCACGACCCGAAAGAAAATGGTGGTGCTGGCCCCAACGGGCATCGCCGCCCTAAACGTGCAGGGGCAAACCATCCATTCTTTCTTTGGCTTTCCGCCGAGGCTCATCCAAGCCAAGGACATCTCGAAAAATTTTACGAAGAAATGGTTCAAGCGCATCGAGGTCATCGTGATTGACGAAATCAGCATGGTGCGTGCCGATATGCTGGATGCCATTGACCGCAGCCTGCAGCTGAACCGGGATAGTCCCGTACCCTTCGGCGGTGTGCAGATGGTTTTCATTGGCGACTTGTTCCAGTTGCCGCCGGTGGTAGCGAATGAGGAAGAACGCAACCTGTTGGAAATGACCTACGACACGCCCTACTTCTTCTCGGCCAAGGTGCTGCGCAATTTTGAGTATGAAAAAATGGAGCTTCGCAAAGTTTATCGGCAAGAGGAGCGGCACTTCCTTCGGCTGCTGGAAACCGTCCGCCACAATTCGGCAGACTGGGAAGACCTCGAAGACCTCAACCAACGCTGCCTTCCCAATTTTGATGCAGCCGGTTCGTTCATCACACTTGCCACCCGAAATGCCAAGGTGGACCGCATCAACCTCACGGAATTGGGCAAACTGTTTGGCCATGAAGCATCCTTTACCGCTAAGATACAGGGGGAGTTCGAGCCTAAGCAGTTTCCAACAGAATTGGAATTGCGCTTGAAAATCGGCGCACAGGTCATGTTCATCAAGAACGATCTCGATGGCAATTATGTCAATGGCACCATCGGTAAGGTCACCGCTTTTGACGAAGAAGGCATCAAGGTTTTCACGGATGAGCAGGGCAGCCCGAAGGTCATCAACGTGGTGCCTGCCAAATGGGAAATCATCCGCTACCGCCCCGGCAAGGAGAATCCCGATGAAATAGAGGCAGAAGTGGTCGGCATCTTTGAGCAATACCCGTTAAGGCTGGCTTGGGCGGTCACCATCCACAAGTCGCAAGGAAAAACTTTTGACCGGGTGATAATTGACATGGATTCGGGAGCGTTTGAGTTCGGGCAAACTTATGTGGCGCTGAGCCGCTGCCGCACCTTGGAAGGCATCGTGCTGCGGCAAATGCTAAAACCCACAGACATCATGACCGATGAACGGGTCGTGGATTTTTACGAACAAAATTTTTGAGTTGAGGCCCAATTTTGAATTAACAGTTCAATTTTGCTGGCTATAACGTATTGTAGTGATGAACAAAGATTGCCACTATTTTTGCCCAAAAAGGGGCAGCGCCCTGTAATATTTGTAGCTATTTCCGCTACATCCCGGCACCAAGGGGCAGCGCCCCGCAATATCGAAGTTGGTATATGCCGGGGCGCTGCCCCTTGGATTTTGGGGATAACCTGTTCTCAGGCACTTATCAATACAATCCGTTACAGTCAGGAAAAATCCTTTAAAGTATTTTCCAAAATCCCCCTACATTAGCCCCCAGACAGGATACAACGCTGTCAGGGTTCTCGACCCTGACAGCGTTTTGTCTGTAAAAAAAATTAAAAAAACAGCCTAACCAAACTATGACAGACCTCGACATCGCACGGACGATAACACTCAAGCCTATCCAGCACATCGCCGACCAACTTGGCATCTTGCACGATGACCTCAACCTTTACGGCAAGTACAAGGCGAAGCTCCCGCTGAACCTGATTGACGAGGAGAAAATCAAAAAAAGCAAGCTGATACTCGTGACGGCCATCTCCCCCACCCCGGCGGGCGAGGGCAAAACGACCGTTAGCATTGGGCTTTCGCAAGGGATGAACCGCACCGGGCGCAAGACCTGCGTGGTGCTGCGGGAGCCTTCGCTCGGCCCCGTGTTTGGAATCAAGGGCGGTGCAACAGGTGGCGGCTACTCCCAAGTGCTGCCGATGGAGGACATCAACCTGCATTTCACGGGCGACCTTGCAGCCGTGGAAAAGGCGCACAACCTGCTCTCGGCGCTGATTGACAACAATTTGCAGAGCAAAAAAGTGAGCCTTGGCCTCGACCCACGGCAGATTTTCTGGAAGCGGGTCATGGACATGAACGATAGGTCGCTCCGCAAAATCATCGTCGGCCTTGGCGGCACCGGCAACGGCATCCCACGGGAGACGGGCTTCGACATCTGCGTGGCCTCCGAGGTGATGGCAATCCTCTGTTTGTCAAACAATATTGACGACCTCAAACGTAGGCTCGGCAATATTTTCGTGGGTTACACGATGGACCGCCAGCCGATTTTCGCAAGGGATTTGAAGGCGCAGGGCGCAATGGCGGCGCTGCTCAAGGACGCCATTCAACCGAACCTCGTGCAGACCTTGGAGGGCTATCCGGCCATCATTCATGGCGGGCCGTTTGCCAATATCGCTCAAGGCACGAACACCGTCATTGCTACCAAAACGGGCCTCTCGCTGGCCGATTGGGTGGTGACGGAGGCGGGATTTGGCTCCGACCTCGGCGCTGAGAAGTTCATGGACATCAAATGCCAGAGCGCCGGGTTGGCACCAAAGGCGATGTGCATCGTGGCCACCATCCGGGCACTGAAATACCACGGCGGCGGCGACCTGAAACAACTCACCGTGCCGAACCCCGAAGCAGTTGAAAAAGGCTTGGTCAATTTGGAAAAACACCTTGAAAACACAAGGCTTTTCGGCATCCCGGCAGTCGTTGCCATCAATAAGTTCACGACCGACACCGACGACGAGATTGCTTTGGTAAAAAACCGCTGCGAGCAAATGGGCTTTAAGGCCGTGGTCGCCGAGGTATGGGCAAAGGGCGGCGAAGGTGCCATTGAACTCGCCAACGCCGTTGCAGAAGCTGCCGAGAACTCGACCAGCCAGTTCACCCCGCTGTACGACTGGGCTTGGCCGATTGAGAAGAAGATTGAGACCATTGCAACGAAGGTTTATGGCGCAGCCAAAGTGGAGTATTCCGCCGAAGCGAAAATCCACTTGAAGCGCATCGAGAAACTGGGGCTTTCCGGCGCAGCCGTTTGCATCGCCAAAACGCAAAAGTCGCTTTCGGACAACCCTGATTTGATCGGCCGCCCAACTGGCTTCACCATCACCGTTCGGGAAATCGAGATTGCTGCTGGTGCGAACTTCGTGGTGCCCATCACGGGTGAGATGATGCGCATGCCCGGCCTGCCCGACCATCCTTCGGCGGAGAATATTGATATTGATGGGGATGGGAATATTAGTGGGTTGTTTTAGGGGTGAATTTGAGTGCTTACCAAAAATATGGGTCTCAATTCGGGAGGTCAGGGCGATGCGCTCGGCGGTTAGTGCAAAACTGTTAGTTTTGATAACCCAGCCTCTCAGAAGGGCCTCTGCTTAAACTCATAATTTTGTTAAGCAATCAAATCATACATGATTATTTCACCACAAAAATTTCAATTGTGTCTATTCGCACATTTTGGCTTATTTTCCTCAAAGTCATTGGCATCTTTCTTTTGTACAGTTCATTGAGTGTCATCCCGTCGTTGGCTGCAGTACCGATGATGTTAGGTATGGGTGCTCAGTTGGAAGAAACCATTGTACCGTTGATAATTATCTTGGTGTCTGCGGCTGTTTATGGCCTTCTCGTTTACCTATTCCTTTTCAGGTCGGGCTATATACTGAAGCTACTTAAACTGGAAGATGACTTCGATGAAGATTCCATCGAATTGGAAGTTCAGCCAGTCACTATATTGACCTTTGCAGCGATATTGATTGGTGGCATCATGGTCGTGACCGGGCTTCCGACACTGGTAAAGGAAATAATTGCATGTATCAGTACATCTCATTTATATGGTGCTCAACCAAGTTTGGGGTGGACGCTGTATTACCTAACCCAATGCGTTCTTGGTTTTTTGCTCATTTTTAAAAATAAATGGGTCGTGGATTTTATTGAGAACAGGGCCAATGACAGCATCGCCGATGAACATCAAGATGATATTCTCGATTCGGAAGACCAATAATTGGGGAACAACCTTTCCTAAAGTTGTCAACTTCTAAAAAGGGGGATGGTTCATAGTTTTTAGGTTGACATTGAATTGGCACTCTTTGTTATTTCCAATTTCCTTGGTTTGATTTATCTTTACAAAAAATGATTTCATGCAAAAAGTGCAAGTTCAAGCAGAGGTTGACCTGAAATCCATGCTGTCGCAGCTTGGCACACAAGATTTGGAGGGGTTTCTTCGTGAAATCAAAGGGTTGCTCACCCGCCGCCGAGCTAAAGATGTCAAAGCAAGAGAAAAAGCATTGCTCCAACGGCTCAATGAAGAATGTGCCTTTCCAGCGGCTCATTGGCTACAGTTTAGGGAACTCAGCGAAAAAATGCAGGCTGGAGACTTGGTCACTGCCGAGCGGGAAACATGGTTTCAATTGGTCAAAGAAGAAAAAAAAATGCGCTTGCACCGCATCAAACTATTGGGCGAGCTGGCGCAACTGCGGGGTGTTTCCCTGCCAGAGATAGCTACACAACTTGGCATCCAAGCCCCCGACCATGCCGACTAACTACGTTTCCGCCGAACTGCGCCGCTTCGTGAACTTGCGGGCAAACAATAACTGCGAATATTGCAAAGCCCTTGGCAGTTTCTCTTTTCATTCATTTCCAGTTGAGCACATCATCCCCACCTCAAAAGGCGGCACAATCGAGGATTCCAACCTTGCCAATGCTTGCCAATTCTGCAACGGCAGCAAGTTTGACAAGACCGAGGCACTTGACCCGTTGACGGGCAGTTTAGTCCCATTGTACAACCCAAGAACTCAAACTTGGGATGACCATTTTGTAAGGAGTGATGATTTTACACTTGTCATAGGGATTTCGCCAACTGGAAGGGCAACTGTCTATTGCCTGAAAATGAATAGAGAAAAAGCTGTCAATTTGCGGTCTGCATTGCGGAATTTTGGAGTGCACCCGCCGATATAAGCCAATCTATTTCCTAAAAATTTAACTCGAATATTTGCTCCCAAAAATACTTTTTTCGAAATATCGAAGCATGACTTACGCCACTTTCAAATCCTCCCCCACTCCACCGCCCGTTGGTCCACTACTCCTCGCCCTCTGGCACGACGCCCGTGGCGACTGGGAAGCCGCCCACGACATCGCCCAAGACATCCATACCCGTGACGGCGCTTGGCTCCATGCCTACCTGCACCGCAAGGAGGGTGACCAATGGAACGCTGGCTACTGGTACCGGCAGGCAGGGAAGCCCGTGCATTCGGGAACTTTGGAGCAGGAATGGGAGGAATTGGTGAGGGCGTTTTTGTGAATGTACCTGCCTTTCCCGCCTTTCTTCCATGAAAAGCCGCTAATCGTCCAGTCCTACTCCACTGCATAGCGGAAAATTTTACCTTTGCACGCATTTTGGCAAATGGCGCATTTTGACGCCGCCATTGCGCCAGCAAAAAACAACTTAGATGGACAGAAATACAGTTATTGGATTTGTATTGATATTCGGTTTGCTCATTGCCATGCAATTCGTAGTAGGGCCGGAGAAAAAGAAGCTACAAGAATTGACACAGCACCGCCTCGACTCCGCCCGTCAAGTGGAACAGCAGCGTGCAGAAAGCCTAAAGAACCAGACAGCATTGCCTGATAGCAATGACACAGCGGTGGTTGATTCCGCTCAATTGGGCCAATTGACCGGGCAATTCGGTGCGTTTGCGCAAGCAGCCATTGGTACTGAAAAGCAGGAGGTGATGGAGAACGACGTGATGCGCATCATTTTCACCAACAAAGGCGGACGCATCAAGGAAGTGGAACTCAAAAAGCACTTCAAGGTGCAGCTCGACTCCAACCACAAGGAGGTGAAACTGCCGCTAAAACTGCTGGAAGACGAGAAGAATGAGTTTGCCTACCAACTTCCCGTGGCAGGTGTGGCATCGGGCGTGGTGAGTTCTGCCAACCTGTTTTTCCAAGTCAATAAAAAAGGCGACAACAGCATCGCCTTCACAGCTACTGGCGCCAACGGCGTTGTTTTTGAGCAAATTTACAGCATGGAACCGGGCAGTTATGGCGTGAAATACGAATTGCGCCAGCAAGGACTGACCGCCTCAGCCCCCATCAAGCTACAATGGGTGGATTACCTCGACCGTCTCGAACAGAACTACAAGTACGAGGTGAACTACTCAACGGTCTATTACAAGCCTACCGACGACGACTATGATTATTGCTCCTGCACCAGTGCCGACGAGGTGGACAAATCGGGCGAGAAACTGCAATGGGTAGCACATTCCAACCAATTTTTTGCCAGCGTACTCATGGCGAAGGATGCACCTTTCAGTGGGGCGTCCATGAGCACCGAGATAGTGGGAGAAGACAGCGAAGACCTGAAAAAAGTGAGCACGAGCCTTAGCATCTCAGCCAATTCGCCAAGCTATGCAATGGAGTTTTACCTCGGACCAAAAGACTTCGAGACGCTTCGCACCTATGGCACCAATGTGGAGGATGTCATACCGTTTGGCCAGAGCATCATGGGCAGTTTCAATCGTTGGGTTATTCGCCCGCTGTTCAATTGGCTGATGGCTTTGGTAGGTTCGCAAGGCATCGTCATTCTGCTCCTGACTTTTATCGTGAAGCTGCTGCTCTACCCATTGACCTATAAAATGCTGCATTCGCAAGCCAAAATGACGGCGCTCAAGCCGCAGTTGGCGGGCATCCGGGAGAAGATGAAGGACGACCCGACTGCCCTGCAAATGGAGACTATGAAGATTTACCGGGAGTTTGGGGTGAACCCCTTGGGCGGCTGTTTCCCCATCCTGTTGCAGATGCCCGTCTGGTTGGCGCTGTACCGCTTCTTCCCGGCCAGCATCGAGTTCCGGCAGGCGGACTTCCTTTGGGCCACCGACCTTTCCAGCTTCGATGCGGCGTTCTGGCTGCCCTTCGAGATTCCGTTTTATGGGCAGCACGTCAGCTTGTTCACGCTGTTGTGGGTGATTACGACCATCATGTACACCTACTACAATATGCAGAACATGGACATGGGCAATATGGGTGGCGCCAATGCCCAGATGATGAAGTGGATGCAGTACCTGATGCCCGTTTTCTTCCTGTTCTTTTTCAATAATTTCGCATCGGGCCTCACCTGCTACCTCGTGTTCAGCAACGTCTTGAACATAGCGCAGACGCTCATTACGAAGCACTGGATTATTGACCACGAAAAGATAAAGGTGAAATTGGAGGCGAATCGAAACAAGCCCAAAAAGAAGGGTGGCTTCCAGTCCCGCTTGGAAGATGCCATGAAGCAGCAACAAGCAATGGCCGCACAGCGGGAGGCAGCAACAAAGAAGAAGAAATAAGTTTCATGGCTTCATGGCTTCATGGCTTCATGGTTGCCCGCACAACGTGTTCCATGACAATGAAGCCATGAAGCCATGAAACAATGAAGCCATGAAACAATATAAAAATGAAGCCATGAAACTCCAGCATTTCCTTGCCCTCAGCCTGTTGGCAGTCATTATTTTGGTTGCTTGCAACCGCAAAGCAGCTGCACCTGTAACGACGGAAAAGCCCAAGCCCGGCGACATTACCAATCTTGTTGAGGAAGCGCCAAGGGAAAAGGCTTACCAAGTAGTTGGCTATCAGAAAACGGCCTGTTTTGGCAAATGCCCCGTTTTTCAGGTCAAATTTTACAATGATGGAAAGGTGACGTGGTATGGCCAGCACAACGTGGAGCGCATGGGCTGGCATGAAGCAATGGTGGACAAAGCCGTACTGGCCGACATCCGGGCAAAAGTAAGCGGAGCCAAATATTGGGATTTTGCGCCAGCTTATCCCGTTGCCCATAAGATAGCCGACCTGCCAAGCACGGTGACTTATATCCGCATCGGTGACATGGAGAAATCAGTCATCAATACGCACCAAGCGCCAGTTGAACTGGTAGCTTTTGAAGAATATCTGGAAGGCATCATCAATGGGTTAACTTGGAAGCCGAGCAGGCAGGATTAATTTTTTATGGCATTTTTTGAGAAATGCCCCATTTTTCGTAGAAAAAGACCAATTTTGGACTCGCAATTGCAGGAGAAGATACTACCTACCTGCCCATTCTCATTTCCCTGGTTTCAGAAAGATTTATTTGCCCATACACTGTGACGCTGAACAATCGGTATTGTGCCGTGTTCCAATCTTGTAAAATCATTTCCGAAAAATGCGCATTAAGTACCGGCTCAAAAAGCTTTACGTTAAGCACGGGAAGAAAGCCTTGATTATCTTCCTCGTCTATTTCGTCACGAAATGGACACTCACCATATTTTTCGGTGCAAAAATTGTAGCGGCCATCAATAACTGGTTCAGTTAAGCAATCCCACAACACTAGGGAACGGAGAAAAAAGTACACGCTGACATCGGCTTTGCTGCCGCAATTGTTGGCGTTCTTGATTTTTTTTTAAAACAATAAAGTGAAGGCTATTGGCCAATTGGCCAATACAGCTTTTCCTTAACCAGTGCAACCGTCCACCGTTAAACGACTACCTATCATGAGTAAACTACCGGATTCCCTTGCCAAGCGTTATTACTCAATCAGCGAAGTTGCCAACATCTTTGGCGTCACCACCAGCCTCGTCCGTTACTGGGAGCAGCAGTTCGACTTCCTCAAGCCCTACAAGTCTGGCAAAGGCGAGCGCCGCTTCACGCCCGATAATATTCGGCAGTTCGACGAAATCTACCACCTCGTCAAGGAACAGGGCTATACCCTCGCCGGGGCCAAGCGCTATTTGAAGGAGGAAAAAGAAAAAATCCGCCAAAAACAAGACGCCCTCAAAACATTGAAGCGGCTGCGGGGTTTTCTCCAAGATTTGAAAATCTGATTGGTGATTGGTGATTAGAAATTAGTGACTGGATACCAACCGCCAATCACCAGTAACTACCAATCATTTTGGAATCAATCTATCTGCCCGGCACGCAAGGCGCTCGCATCAGCAGCGATGGGCGCTATTACCACCCCGACTTCCCGTTTGAGCTGCACTGGACGGACATCCTGAAATGGAAATCCTCCAAAAACCCTTATGCGGAGCAAAAGAAGCAAGACACCTGGCGGCCCAAGGTCGTAAAGGACGACAGCTTTTTTCACCATACCCATGATACCAAGGTTTGGCTCGGCCACGCCTCGTTTTTCTTTCGATTAAATGGTGTGAACATCCTCGTTGACCCCGTTTTTGGTAAAATTTCGCCGTTCATGCCCCGGCACTCGGAGCTGCCCGTCTCGCCCGATAAATTCACGAACCTCGACCTCCTGCTCATTACCCATGACCATCGTGACCATTGCGACGAGGACAGTTTGAAGCTGTTGCTGCGCAACAACCCACAGGCGACCGTCGTCACGGGCCTCGGCATGGCAAAGCTGATAAAACCCTGGCTCCCAAAGGGACAGGGCCAAGGGCAAAAAATAGTGGAAATGGATTGGCACCAGCAGCTGCGCCTCGATAAACTGGACTTGTCCATCTCCTACCTTCCCACCCGCCATTGGTGCCGACGCTGGCTCACCGACATGAACATCCGGCTTTGGGGTGCCTTCGTGTTGGAAACTCCCGACACCACCATCTACTTCGGCGGCGACTCAGGTTATGGCCATCATTTTGCGCAAACGGCGCAGCTTTTTCCCAAAATAGATTATGCCTTGCTCGGCATCGGGGCCTTTGCACCGGAGTGGTTTATGAAGAGCAACCACATGAGCCCCAGCGATGCCTGGCAGGCCTTCCACGACCTCGGTGCCCGTACCCTCGTGCCCATGCACTACGGCACTTTCGACCTCTCCGACGAGCCGATTGGTGAACCGGAAAGGCTGCTGCGGGACCTTGCAAACGGTACAGATAAAGTGGATTTTTTAACGATAGGGGAATCACGGGGCTTGCGTACCTTGGCGTGGAAATAAAATACCCGCCATGAGTTTTATCGTTAAAAACCTGCTGCTGACTGGCCTGTTCCTGGTCTTTTTCCTTTTCATTTCCAGCAAAATGGGCGGTGGCCCCGGCTTTTTCAAAGTGATAGGTTTTGAGCTGTCCTATTTCTCCGAGAACGGAACAGCCTCGGCCGTTGAAGAATGGCGAAACGAAAAGCTACCTTCTGGCAAGACCAAGCTCGAATTCTTGGCAGAAAGCGTTCGATGGGACTACCTCTACCTCATCGGCTATGTTTTTTTTGGCATCTTCCTGGCGAGGGTAGCTGCCGGGGAACACCGCCTTGGCGCAGCCAACACCATCGCCATACTGTTAACCATAGCTGGCCTGAGCGACGTGGTGGAGAACCTGCAAATCCAGCAAATTGTAAAAGAAAACTACGGCCTACGGCCAATGGTGATGTCCATTTGCGCAGCAGTGAAGCTTTTGCTGCTCCTGATTTCGCTTGGCTGGGCGGTGTGGCTGTTTTCCAACAAACGGTAAGACTTGTGGTCGCCCAATTTTTTGAGCAGGCCGTTTTCAACCTACCCAAATAAATTGGGCGGCCACAATCATTTATACTTCAGGATATCAATTTTCTCTGAGCAAAACCCGTAATCCACCCCTACGTTGGAGGCCACCACCACCGTTCGATTGCCAAGGAAACGCTCCGTGAGGGCCAAATACCAGTCCACGCCCTGCGCATCGAGGTTGGTCGTCGGCTCGTCGAGGAGGAGTAGCGAGGAGGCCGAGCAGGTAGCCAGCGCCAGCTTCAGGCGTTGCTTCATGCCAGAGGAAAAATGGCGCACCTGTTTGTCCTTGGCCTTCGGAAATGCCAGCAAGTCTATCACATCAGCAGTACCAAGGCCAGGCAGCAGCGGCTTGAATTTTTGATGAAAATCAAGGGCTTCTACCAATGTAAATTCCTCAACCAACTCAATGTACGGGGCGGCGTAGCTCACCTTGCGGTACACGTCGTCAGCAGCCAGTTTTTTGCCTTCGGCAACGAACGATACCTGCCCCTTCGTCGGTGATAGGTGGCCGCTCAAGACCTTCATCAGCGTGGACTTGCCGCTGCCATTTGGCCCGGTGACGGCATAGCGCCCGCCCGCAACCAACTGACAATCAATATCCTTGAATATCCAGTCGTAGCGGTAGCGCTTGGAGACTTGTTCGAGGTTGACTTGCATTTTTTGTGATTGGTAACTGGTGATTGGTGATTGGGCGACCTAATCCCCAGTCACCAATCACCAATTACTACCTCCCCATGTGCACCAGCAGCACCGACACATCAGCTGGCGTCACCCCGCTGATGCGGCTGGCCTGCCCGATGGTGTGGGGGCGCACTTTGCTTAGTTTCTCACGGGCCTCTTTTGAAATGGACGTAAGTGTTTGAAAATCAAAGTTTTCGAAGATTTTCAACTCCTCCAACCGGAGCATTTTGTCGGCCATCTCTTGTTCTTTTTTGATGTAGCCGTCGTATTTCATGAGGGTTTCGGCCTCGCCAAGGTAGTCCGAATCAAATCGGTTCAGGAAGCTGTCAAGTTCCGGCAGCACGGGGCGCAGGTTGGCCAGTTCCACATTGGGCCGAAGCAGGATGCCGTGCAGCTTCACCTGCTGCCGGATGGGTGCCGAGCCCACGCTTTCAAGGAACCCATTGACGGCATCTGGCGTCACGCTGGTCTCTCGGAAGAACTTTTCGATTTCTACCGTGGCAGCCCGTTTTTCGTTTACTTTTTCCATTCGCTTCGCAATGCCCGAACCTTCGAGCGCACCACCTGCCCATTGCCTACTACGCACTGCCAACTGTTCCATCAATGGCGTCAGCCGCAAGTCGGCGTTGTCTTGTCGGAGCAAGATACGGTACTCGGCCCGGCTGGTGAACATTCGGTAAGGCTCCTCGGTGCCCTTATTTACGAGGTCGTCAATCAGCACGCCGATGTAAGCTTCGCTGCGCTTTAGGATAAATGGCTCCTCGTCACGCACCGCCAAGTGAGCATTGATGCCTGCCATAAGTCCCTGACAACCAGCCTCTTCATATCCGGTCGTGCCGTTGATTTGGCCAGCAAAAAAGAGGTTTTTCACCAAATGCGTTTCCAGCGAAAGCTTTAACTGGTTCGGCGGGAAATAGTCGTACTCGATGGCATAGCCGGGTCGGAACATCTTCACGTTTTCAAAGCCTTCGATTTTGCGGAGCGCCTTGAACTGCACATCTTCGGGCAGCGAGCTGGAGAAGCCGTTGACGTAAATCTCGCAAGTATCCCACCCTTCTGGCTCCACGAAAAGCTGGTGCCGTTCCTTGTCGGCAAAGCGGTTGATTTTGTCCTCGATGCTGGGGCAATAGCGGGGGCCGAGGCCCTGTATGCGCCCTTGGAACATTGGCGATTGCTCGAAACCTTCTTTCAAAATATCGTGGACAGCTTGGCTGGTATAGGTGATGTAACAGGGCAGTTGCCGCTCCAATCGGGGGGTGTCGGTGTAGCTGAATTTGCCGGGCGGGTCGTCGCCCAACTGGATTTCCATGCGGGTGTAGTCGAGGGAGCGGCCATCCAATCGGGGCGGGGTTCCAGTCTTCATGCGGCCCGCCTCGAAGCCGAGCTGGAGGAGCTGCTCGGTGATGCCCGTGGCCGCCTTCTCCCCTGCCCTGCCGCCGCCGAACTGCTTCTCACCGATGTGGATGATGCCATTCAGAAAGGTGCCATTGGTGAGCACAACTGCTTGACTTTGAATCTCTAAGCCCATGCCCGTGACCACGCCGCCAACCACCCCGTTTTTTACCAAAAGGCCAGCGACCATGTCCTGCCAGAAGTCCACGTTGGGGTGTTCTTCGAGCATTTGGCGCCACTTGGCGGCAAACATCATGCGGTCGCTCTGCGCCCTTGGGCTCCACATGGCGGGGCCTTTGCTGAGGTTCAACATGCGGAACTGCACGGCGGTATGGTCGGTCACAATGCCGGAATAACCGCCGAGGGCATCAATTTCCCGCACGATTTGGCCCTTGGCCACGCCGCCCATCGCCGGGTTGCAGGACATCTGTGCGATGGTCTGCATGTTCATCGTGATGAGCAGCACCTTGGAGCCGAGGTTGGCAGCACCGATGGCCGCTTCGCAACCTGCATGGCCTGCGCCTACTACTATGACGTCGTATTTTGGAAACACGGTTATTTAATGATGAATGATGAATCGCTCGAATGATGAATAAGGGGCTTCAACAATGCGGCTTTGGATTTGGTTGGGCAAAGGTACGAAAATGAAAATCCCCGCCTTTATGGTCAGGGCGGGGATTTTTATGCTTCGCAAAAGGCGGGGTCAGGCGGCGATGGCTCCGGCCTGTTTTGATGAAATGCTTTGTTCTTCCAAAGCTACCCAAGTCTCTACGATATGTTGGGTAAGCTCCAATAGGTAGAGAGGAGGCATCTTGGGATTAGCGGTGGACAAGATATTGGCTAAGGCCTGTTGCAAGCAGTCATTGGGATGTTTAACCTTATAATCAGAAACAATCACAATAGCCACTCCCTTTAATCCTTTTCGGAATTTTTCAGGAAAATAGATTCCATTTGCTTTGGCTTGTTTAGCTGCGGCCTTTTGTGCCTCTGTCATAAATCGAAATTTCTTTCAAAGTTAAAACTTTTCAGGGAAAACACGAACAAGTCATACTGTTTTTTGGGTGTGCGAAGGATGGGTTCTGCAGTATTGTTTAGCACACCAACAATTTCCAGTTCAGCAGAAATAAGTTCAAAATTACGTTGAATGACCCAATTGTAGAGCGTCTTTCGCTTGCCATCTACTGGATGCGCCACAACTTTAAAATCAGGGTTTTCTGCCAAGAAGTCATAAATGATGTTGGCTAAAGTTTGGAGCACTTTTCTCATGTCGCCGTTATTGGAAATTACTTCATCATCAAAATCGTCGCCATCACCAATTGCATCGCCAAAAGCAAAATACCAAGCATTTCCCACGGCTGGGCTTACCGACACAATCTTTTGTATTTCACCTTTTGGCCCTATGCTGGTAAAGCGGTAGGTATGTCCACCTTCTTCCGAAATATAATCGTAGCCAGTTCGTCTTCTCATATTTACCTATGTTTTTGCTGGCCAAACTTAGCAAACAATACATAATCAAAGACAGGGCGGAGATTTTAAATGAAAAACAAGGGTTGGCGAGTTATTCCAATTTAAACTTAATGGGAATATTGAACATGACTTTAACTGGCTTCCCACCTTGCTGGCCGGGCACCCATTTGGGCATCAGGCGAATCACCCGCTCGCATTCGTCCCGGATTTCGGCAGTAATGCCACGGATGGTCTTGATATTGATTATGCTGCCGTCCTTGTCCACCACAAACCGAACATAAGCAGTGCCCTGAATGCCGTTTTCCCTTGCCAATGGTGGGTATTTGATATTGCTGTAAATGAACTGGAGCATCTTGGTTTCAGCGCATTTTGTTATTTCCTCACTGCTGCCAGTATTACAGCCAGGGAATTGTGGCTTGACTTCCACGACTTTAAAAACATTTTCCTCGCTTTGTTCTTTATAAACCTTTTCAGAATTTAGTTCGTCATTCAGGTAGGTGCCTTCCCGGACTATTTCACCAGTTTCGTCCCAGTCTTTGAAGGTACCGTTTCGCTTTCCCCCTTGGAAATTAATTTCTGAGCGCTTATTGCCCAAGGAGTCGATTCCAACCCAAGTGCCCTCCTGCTTGTCATTGACATATTTTCCCTTGCTGGTGTTTTTGTCCGTCCAACTCGTCCAATCACCATTTCGCTTGTCATTGGCGTACATGCCTTCGGAAAACTGGGTGCCGTCGTCCCACCAGCCTTTGCTAAGCCCTTCTCGAATGGATAGCGTCTTATCAGTATAAGTCAGAAAGGAGGTTATCTGTTTCGTGTCTGGGAAATACTCTTTTCTAATGTATTTACCGTCTGCGGTTCTTTCCACCGTGGAAAGGTAATCTGAAGATACGAGCGTTGAACCCGGCTCCAACTTGTCGGCATACTTGGCCGAATAATCCACAGCGGGTTGTTTGTTGTAGCTTTGGTACGGCATGAAACAGCCAGCCAAAAGTAGGAAGGCGAATAGCGAGAGAAAAATGGATTTCATGTGAAAATGGATTGATTCCAGGCAAAGGTATGCGCTAATTTTTCCAAAAATAAATCAAAACCATTATTAAAACGGACATTTGCATAGCCAAAGCAGGCGACCCGCCCAAAGTTCCATGTTGGAAAACAGGCCGGGCCAGCTTCCGTTGGCAATCCTTGCGCCACAGCGCAAGCCATCCAATGACAAGAATCAAAGAGCCGCTTCAAACCATCAAGGAACTGGCCGCCTACCTGCTCGACCCCCATATCGAGCCAAAGCACGAGCAGAACATCATTGAGCGAATCCACGAGATTTTCTCTGAAATGGCCGTTGTTTCCGGTTTTGACGGCTCAGATGCATGGCATGCCGACGTGCAAGCCTCCTCTGGTATGGCCATAAGTGTGAACGAGGCCGCCCGCTGCCTGCTGGATTACCACCGGACTTGCCAGTTTTTCAAGGGTATGCATACTGCTGTTTTGGAGGCACAATACAAATTCCCGGGCGAAATTATCGAGGTATTGTATGCAGGATGTGGCCCTTATGCACCCTTTATGACAATGGTTGCGCCCTTCTTTTCGCCAGAGGAAGTGCAGTTCACCCTCCTCGAAATCAACGACGAAGCGCTCACGGCGGCAAAGATGCTCGTTTGGGAAATGGGGCTGCAGCCTTATTTGCGGGAAACATATTTGTCCGATGCCACGCTGTTTCAAGTGCCCTTCCCCAAGGATTATCACCTTCTTTTCACCGAAACGATGGACACGGCACTGGAGCGGGAGCCCATGGTTTCCATCCTGCTCAACCTCATTCCGCAGCTCCGACCTGATGTGCTATTGATACCAAGGAACGTGACCGTGGAGGCCGTTTTCTTCAAGGAATCAGACCTGAGCAAAGGCATGGATGGGCTTTGGGACCTTGACTGCAAAGATGAGGGCCACTCCATCGGCACCGTGCTGGACATGGCGGAGGCCATCCAGGACTACCTCGCCCTGCCGCAGCCCGCTGGGAAGCTCTTCCATGAGCTGCAATGCGAATTGCCCGAACCTGCCCAACGGGACTATTTCGCCCTGTTTACCACCGTCGAGGTCTGGGAAGGCATTTTCCTTTACAAAAACGAATCGGACATCACCGACCTTCGGGTGCGAAAGCTGGACGACCTGCCACCCTGCGATTACGTCAATTTCGAGTACCTGTTGGTCGAGGAGCCGGAACTGAAATTTGGGGTTAGCTAAAGGCTGTATGGGTTGAAAAATCAGCTCAAGTATTTTTACAAAACAAAATTGCACCCTCTCAAAAAGCACCTATCAACCTGATTTTTCTCACCAAATCCACTGCCCTGTGCATCTTCTGCTTCCCTAACTTTGCTCCAAAAGCAACACCAACATGATAAGCATAAAGAGTATCCAGACCGAGATTGACGCCAGTTTCCTCTACCAAGTATTGGCCGACAACGAGGCTGATGCGAACGTTGCCAGCGTCTTCCGGCAGATGAGCGAGATAGAACACGGCCACGCACAGGCTTTCATGTTAAAAAACAAGCTGGACGTGGCCAAGATGCCACCCCCTTCCCGTCGAGCCAAGGTGTTGAAAGCCATCGGCAAAATGGTGGGTTACGATTACGTGCTGGGGGTACTGCTGGACACGGAGAAAAGCATCTCCTCCTCCATTGTCAGTGCTAGAAAAAAGGGTAAAATAGCAAGCTCCATCTCTGACACTGCGCACGTAACCATCCTGAAAAATATCCTGAGCACCAGTTCCACCGTCTCCGGCACCAACCTGGCCAGGTTCGAGAAGCGGCACCGCTCGGTAGGCGGCAATGCGCTGCGGGCTGCCGTACTGGGCGGCAATGATGGTCTGGTCTCCAATTTCAGCCTCGTTATGGGCATAGCCGGTGCTTCCAGCGGCCAGAGCGAGGTGCTGCTGGCGGGTATGGCTGGGCTGCTTGCCGGGGCGCTGTCCATGGCGCTGGGCGAGTGGATTTCTGTAAAAAGCTCGCAGGAACTCCATGAAAATCAGATGCAGCTCGAAATGGAAGAACTGGAAGCCAACCCCGAAGGTGAGGAAAAGGAGCTGGCGCTGATATACCAATCAAAAGGAATCCCCGTGAAGCAGTCGAGGCAAATGGCCAAGGACATTATCTCGAACAAGGAACATGCCCACGAGATTTTGATAAAGGAGGAACTTGGAATCAATGCCGAAGACCTAAAAGGTTCGGCGATGGAAGCGGCCATTACTTCTTTCGTATTGTTTGCGGTGGGGGCCATCATCCCGGTCATCCCGTTTTTCTTTGGCGGTGGAATGCAAGCGGTGCTGATTAGCACGGCATTGAGCGCATTGGGGCTGTTCCTGATTGGGTCGGCCATTACGCTGTTCACGGGCAAGAGTGTCTGGTTCTCTGGCTTTCGGCAGGTGATTTTCGGGCTGGCGGCAGCGGCGGTGACGTTTGGCATTGGGAAATTGATTGGGGTGTCGGTCATCGGCTGAGTCGAGATTAATTAGGTGCAATTGGCACCTAATAAACATCCACTAGAATGGAGAATTCTAATGAAATAATAGATAAGATTTTTGAATCCCAAGACGAGAACGGGTTTTGGAAATTATTGCCCCCATCCGATAAATATTATCCGGATTATCTGCACTATGTCCCAAACTTTAAGGCCACACTCTGGACACTCATATTGCTTGCTGACATTGGCTGCGATAGCAATGACGAAAGGGTTAAACGCCCATTAAAAGAAATTAAAAACCACTTTTTTGACCCCAATTTTGGAATCTATACATTGAAGGGAGACCATTTCCCGATACCCTGCCTTAATGGAAACATGATTTATTTAGATTGCTATTTCAATGGAGCACTAACCAAGGATAGCCTCACGGCTTTAGCGTTTTTTTATGAGAACCAGCGGTTTGATGATGGTTGTTACGAAGGTGCAAAAAACAAATATTGTTCAAATACCAGTTGCTATGGGAAACACAGTTGTTATTGGGGAGTTGTCAAGCTTTTAAAGGGAATATCTTTCATTCCAAAACAATCAAGGACGAAAGAAATCACAGATTTACTGGACGAGTGCATCTGTTTTGTTTTATTGCACAAAGTCTGTTATAGCTCGCACAAGCCCGATAGCATAATGATTCAAAAAATGGATTTGCTCACCTTCCCCAACATGTATAAAAGCGATTTTTTAGAAATACTGTGGCTTTTGAAAAGAGAAGGCATAATGGCCAAAGAATTGAATCCAGCCTTGAAACTTTTAAAATCCAAACAACAGGACAATGGCTACTGGAATTTAGAAAGAAAGGTTTATAATATGGTTGCTGAAGTAGGGAAATTAAACCAGCCCAATTGGTTTTTAACAAACAGGGCAAATGAAGTCCTTGAATATTACGAAACCCGTATCCAACACCGTAAATTTGGCGATAACTCGTAACCTAATCTTTGCACATACATACACGGCCGTTCATCTAAAATCCCTCGGCAACCATCGCCATTTCCCCTAAAACCCTTACCATTGCGCTTATTTCCTAAACAGTCGTTTAGATAGTTGGGGGTAATGGTAGGCTAATTTTTAAACCTCCGAAACTCGCTAAACCTTCTAAACCTTCATCAAAAAACAGCACGACCATGTCAAGACTAACTCCTTTTGCACGAATCCTAATCGTCATGGCCATCGTGGCGGCCATTTTCTTCGGGGTGAAGAACTTCTTCCCGAACCTCATCGGCGGCGGCGATACCGTCACCACCACCGAGACGACAACGCCACCTGTCGATGATGCAACCACCACCAATGGCACCGAAACGCCAGCCCCAGCCGACAACAGCGGAGGAACTGCCACCACAACCTCCAGCTTCAATTACACCGCCCCAGAGCCAGTGAACGGTAAGCTCAAAGGTGTTGTAGAATTGGGTGCTACCGGCTTTAACTCGTTCATCATCAACGTCGATGCCCAGAAGAACTGGAAGCTGGCAAAGGCCGACTACGGCAGCAGCCTCCTTTACGAGAGCATGACCAACGATGCGGAAGTGACCGCTGGATTGAAGAACTATATTTCCAATATGCTGGCCTTCGGCGTGGGCGGTAAGGACATTCATTTTGTCATCAGTTCTGGGGCGCAGAAAGTGGAAATGACCAAGAAAATCATTGACGCACTCAAGAAAATGAACTACTTCGTGAATACCGTTACCCCAGAGCAAGAAGGCCAATTGGCACTAAAATCAGTGCTGCCTGCCAGCTACAATGACAAGGCTTTTGTGGTGGACATAGGCTCCGGTAACACAAAAATCTCTTGGATACAGGGCAGTTCAGTCATCGGCAAAGAAGCCTACGGTGCCAAGTATTATCAAAAAAGCATCACCGACGATGCCGCCTACCAAAACGCAGCCGCCATGGCCAAGGGTGTGCCTTCGGCACAACGGGGCAACTGCTTCATCATCGGCGGCGTGCCGTTTGAGTTGGCCAAGCAAAGCCGCAACGGCAAGGAGCGCTTCACTGTGCTGAAAGCTCCCGGCGACTACAAGGCCGATGGCGAAAAGCAAAAGGCGGGCCTCAATATCTACAAGGCCATCGCTGATGCCACCGGCTGCCAAAACTTTGTGTTTGATTGGGACGCCAATTTTACGATTGGCTTTTTGCTGACGCTTTGATTTTTATCAAAGCAACAGAAAAACAGGGTAGGAAGCCATACGGTTAGCCTACCCTGTTTGTATTTAAATGGCTGTGAGGTACCATCATTTTATATGCCTCCTCTACCCTACCTTCCCGCCCATCTATTTTTTTTCACCGAACAAAGACCTGGTACCCCTTTCAACGCAACGAAATTTCATTCCGAAGCATTATTAGGCAGCCATTTGGCAAATGCAATTGCCTATCTTTGCACCGCTTTTTCCAAATAAGATTTTTTCAACACCTGATTGTCAGCGCAAACGGCCTTCCATGAAAGCAATCTGCACTGTCATAGAACTACACTAATTTTCTAATCATGTCAAAAGTAAAACCTGCTACTGGGAAACTTGGCATCCTTACCCCAGGGATGGGCGCCGTAGCTTCCACCTTCATGGCGGGCGTCATCGCCGTCAACAAAGGCCTCGCCAAGCCTGTCGGTTCGGTAACACAGATGGGCGACATCCGCCTCGGCAAGCGTACCGAAAACCGCAACCCCCTCATCAAAGACTTCGTGCCGCTTGCAAAAATGACCGACATCGTGTTTGGCGGCTGGGACATTTTTGAGGACAATATGTACGAGTCCGCTGTCAATGCCAAGGTGCTCGAACCGTCGCTCCTCGAACAAATCCGCCCAGAACTGGAGGCCATTAAACCCATGACCGCCGTCTTCGACCGCAACTGTGTGAAAAGGCTCGATGGCCCGCACGTCAAGAAGGCCGCCACTAAAATGGAACTCGCCGAGGCATTGATGGAAGACATGCGCCGCTTCAAAGATGAGAACGGCTGCGACCGTTTGGTGATGGTTTGGTGCGGCAGCACGGAGGTGTACATCGAGGAAAGCGAAGTACATTCTTCGGTTGCAAAACTGGAAGAGGGCTTGCGCAACAACGACCCGAACATTCCCCCCAGCATGATTTACGCTTATGCTGCTGTGAAAATGGGCGTGCCCTACGCCAACGGCGCTCCCAACCTTTCCTGCGACGTGGATGCGATGGTTGAGCTTTCAAAGCAAACCAAAACCCCAATCTTCGGCAAGGACTTCAAGACCGGCCAAACGCTCATGAAAACCATCGTTGCTCCTGGCCTCAAGGTTCGTGCCTTGGGCATCCATGGATGGTTCTCCACCAACATCCTCGGCAACCGGGACGGCGAGGTACTCGACGACCCGGACAACTTCAAAACCAAAGAGGTTTCCAAGCTTGGCGTTCTGGAGGAAATCCTTCAGCCAGAGCAAAACCCTGACCTCTACGGCTCGCTCTACCACAAGGTGCGCATCAACTACTACCCGCCCCACGGCGACAACAAGGAGGGCTGGGACAACATAGACATCTTCGGCTGGCTCGGCTACAAAATGCAAATCAAGATTGACTTCCTCTGCCGGGACAGCATCTTGGCAGCGCCAATCGTGCTCGACCTGGCCTTGTTCCTCGACCTGGCCAAACGTGCCGATTTCTACGGCATACAGGAATGGTTGTCGTTCTACCTGAAGTCGCCGCAAGCCGCCAAGGGCCTGCACCCACAGCACGACATCTTTCTCCAAAATCAAAAGCTGCTCAACACCCTTCGCCACCTGATGGACGAAGAGTTGATCACGCACTTGGGGCTGGACTACTATTATTAATGCTATTGGCTGTTGGCTGTTAGCAATTGGCAGCCAATAGCTAATGGCCAATGGCAAAATGCAATTTTTCTACAAGTTCATCGCAACCGCCTTCGGTAGCGGCTACTCGCCCTTAGCGCCGGGAACGGCGGGGGCAGCAGTTGGTGTACTGATGCTTTGGGGCATGAGCGAAGCATGGCCGAGACAGTTTTCCGGCGGATGGCCACAGGCGCATTGGTTGCTGGTGGCCATTCTTGTTTTCTTTTTTTTGGGGGTGGTTGCTTCGCAAAAACTGGAACCTGAATGGGGGCACGACCCCTCCCGAATCACAGTAGATGAGTTGGTCGGCGTCTGGGTGGCCATGCTCGGCGTCCCCGTCAACTGGCTGAACCTGCTGCTCGCCTTTGGCCTTTTCAGGCTGTTCGATATTTGGAAACCACTGGGAATCAGGAAATTGGAGAAACTGCCCGGTGGCTGGGGGGTGATGCTGGATGATGTGGCGGCGGGGGTCGTCGCAGGAATATGCTTGCATTTGATTCTTTTGGTTTTGCACACCACTAATTAATTCTCACCCCCAAATCGCATCCCACATCCCCTCCAAGATTGCCGGATTGATGAACGAAACATACACGACCATGCCCAGCATTGCGAAGAAACAACACAGCCCAACTAAATAGGGTTGGTACACCCGTTTTTTGAAAAAAGCTACTAAAAACAGCCCCAACAACAGCAAGAGTTCCACGGTCAGGCTCACCTCCGGACCGATGAAACGGCCAAGCCCAGGATTGATGAACGGTACCGCCGACAGCGCCATATAGCTCGCATGGTAGGCCGTTTTCTTTCGGTTCAGCATGGCGAGGCCATAAAATAGCAAGAACAACAGTCCATCAAAAAGTGTGGCGCCGAGTAGTTCGGGCGACTTCTGCCGGAGCTGGCCGTAATTCGTCACTAGCACAAAACCCAGCACTATCAGTGGCACAAGCAGGTAGGACAGTTTGCCGATTTTCCGATGCTGTTCAATGCGGCCCTTGACTGCCAGCGTCGCTTGTGTGATGAGCATCCCAAACCAGCACAAAATGGTCAGCACATGAAAATGCACCGCCCATGCCGTGTTTTCGAAACTGGGGAAGAACTGGAAATAGGATTTGTGAAACCCCAAAAGACTGAAGACTAATAGGCCGATGACCAGCCCGACGATGGTTCGATGCTGCTTTTCCATTGATTTTGATTTTCAATGGTGCAAAGCTATGAGAGCATTCAAGCTATACTTTTGGAAAAATCCGACAAAATGAAGCCAGTGGGTACGGTGTCGGTGTAGCGCTTGAAGTCGTTGGTGAGGTGGGCGTGGTCATAGTAGCCACTGTCCCAAGCAATCTCGGAAAGGCTGCGGCCATGCGGGTTGCATTGGATTTTGCCGAGGGCAAATTTGAACCTCATCAAGTTGATGAACTCTTTCGGGGAAATACCGACATGCAGGCCAAACTGCCGCTCCAACTGCCGCTCGGTCGTGAAATGCCGTTTCACCAGTTCACCAAGTTTCACCTGCCCACCCAATCGCTCAATGTCCGCTGCCACGGCCAGTATTGAGTTCCTTGGCGTTCTCAGCCGGTCGAGGTAAAAGTGGTCAAGGTATGGCAAGAAATGCTTGATGGTCTTGTTCACATCGGGGAACAGGCCTTGGTGGATTTCCAGCAACTGGTTGGCCACTTGACGCAGTGGCTCGAAGCTGTAAAAATGCGTAAACGCACCCGGCCTGAACTGTATGCCAAACAGTCGGCACTCACCCATAAGTGCCTGCTCGTCTGAGCGGAGCATGGTGCCCACCATGTAGATACCCTCATTCCTCACTTCTCCGTAGTTAGTCGAGCGCACTCTTTCGCCGAGGTTGAGCACGAGACCTATGCCTCCATCGGGAAGCAGGTTGACGGCCTCCAGCTGTGCCAAATGTCCAGTCAGCAGCCAATACCGCTCGATGAATGGCCGCAGTGCCGGGGCAGGTGAAAAGGATTGGTAGTTCATGCTGTTCAACGGTCAAACTTGAGGTCGCAAATTGCGATTTCAATATCAGGTTTCAAAACGCAATCTCAAGATTTGCGGTCGCAATTTGCAACCGTAAATTTGCCGCTGTATATTGACCGTATTAAACATTCAACTAAGGGAAAACTGCTAGGGCGAGAAAATCGAGCATATCTTGGAGGTTATTCCAAATAATTGACGAACTTTGCCCTGTCTGAAAGGCATTTAAGCCATCCTATCCAGTTAAAGAATGACCGCAACACTCACATATACCCTCGTCCTCGCTGCCATTTATTTTGGTATCAAAGCCATTGAGCATTTGGAGAAGGAAAAGGAAGGTGGAAATTAGAAATTGAGAAATTGGAAATTGTGATGCCTCGTAATTTCTAATTTCTCAATTTCCAATTTCTAATTTAGGTCTTTCGTACATCTTGAACCTCCCAAGCCCTGTTCGCTGGAGAAAGTGGCAAAAAGACACCCGCATCACCCCCATCCCGTACTTCATACTCCGTCTGAAATTAATGGAAGAGGCTTCCTCGAAATACTTCGTGGGACAGGTCACTTCTGCGATATCGAACCCGGCATATACGATTTGCGAAAGCATTTCATTGTCGAAAACGAAGTCGTCAGAGTTCGCCTCGAAGTTGATGCCGAGCAGCACCTCCCGGCTGAAAGCACGGTAGCCCGTATGGTATTCCGATAGCTTGTAGCTGATTAGCAGGTTCTGCGACAGCGTCAGGAAGCGGTTGAAAACATACTTGTACAGCGGCATTCCGCCCCGCAGCGCACCCTTTCCGAGGATGCGGCTGCCAAGCACCACAGGGTACAGCCCCTCGCCAATGATGTTCACGAAAGAGGGAATCAGCAGCGGCGTGTACTGGTAGTCGGGGTGAAGCATGATGACGATGTCGCCACCAAGCGACAGCGCCTTTCGGTACAGCGACTTCTGGTTGCCGCCGTAGCCCTTGTTCTTTTCATGCTCGATGACGTGGTTCACGCCCAGTTTTTTGGCCAAAGCCACGGTATTGTCACGGCTGGCGTCATCGCAGAGGATGACTTCGTCAACGAGCGGGAACGGGATTTCGGCGTAGGTTTTTTCAAGCGTAAGGGCTGCGTTGTAAGCTGGCAGCACTACGATGACCTTTTTTCCTTTGTACATTTGCGGCGTTTTCGGTGAAAAATGCCCGCAAAGATAGAAGACATTAGAAGATGGACATTAGACAATAGATTTTAGACATTAGACCTGCTTTGCCAAAACCACAGCACCAACTAAAGTCTAAAATCTACCGTCTAAGGTCTCCAAGAATACCCATGAAAAAAATTATCCAAACTTCGACATTGCTCCTCGCCCTTGTTTTTGCTTCGCAAACTTTTGGGCAAACTGTTTTCGTCGCCGCAAACGCCACAGGCACAGGCTCCTCTTGGGCCGATGCCACTGGAAACCTCCGGGCCGCCCTCGACAATGCCATTGCTGGTACCCAGATTTGGGTGAAAGAAGGCAGCTACCGACCCACTTTTTGCACCAACTGCAATTACCTCGACCGCAACCAGTACTTTGAGGTAAAAAACGGCGTCAAAGTCTACGGCGGCTTCGGCGGCTTTGAGACTGACATCAATCAGCGAAACATTCTAGCGCACCCGACTTACCTCAGTGGCGACATCAACCAGGACGGTACCCTTGCGGGCAATTCCTTCACTGTCATTTTCACCAAAAACGTAAGCGCCCTCACGGTCGTGGACGGCTTTACCATCACTGGCGGCAATGCCGACCAAAGCGGTGCTGGCCTCGGCACCCCGCAGACGAGCGGCGCTGGCTGGTTCAACCTCGGCTCCACCCCCGGCTCCAGTTCCCACCCTAACATCAGCAATTGCACCTTCCAAAACAACTACGCATGGGGCTACGGCGCTGGCATGTTCAACGACGGCAGTTTTAGTGGTGCCGCCAACCCTTTGCTGACCAATTGCAAGTTCATCAGCAATACCTCACGGGACGGCGGCGGCGGCATGTACAACACTGGCAGCTTCAGCGGAAATTGCAATCCGACCTTGACCAATTGCCAGTTCATCGCCAACACCTCGGAGCTGAAGGGCGGTGGCGGCATCTTCAACATGGGCCAAGACGGCAACAGCAGCCCGACCATAACCAACTGCCGTTTTGAACAGGATTCTGCACTGCTCGAAGGTGGAGCCATCTACAATTTTGGGCGGCACGGCAACTCCAGCCCCATCATCACCGATTGTATTTTCGAACAAAACGTGGCCGAACTGGGCGGGGCAGTTTTTAACGACGGCACTTTCATTGGTTACAGCGGCCCCGAATTCATCAACTGCCATTTCACCCAAAACCACTCCGCCAACGACGGGGCCGCCATGTACAATTCCGGCTACCAAGGCACCAGCAACCCGACGCTCATGAGTTGCATATTTGAAAACAACAACTCCGGCTTTGCGGGCGGCGCCATTTTCAACAACGGCAACGAGGGCGTTAGCAACCCGATAGTCCGCAACTGCCGCTTTGTGAACAACCACGCCGACACGTACGGCGGGGCTATTTACAATTTTGGCAAAGGCAATCTCGCTTCGCAAGTGGAGGGCAACAGCAGCCCAGAAGTGACCAACTGCCTGTTTTTAAACAATTTTGCGCTTTCCGCTGGGGCAGTCTATAACCTTGGTGCAGAGTTTGGCAACGCCAACGCCATGATTACCAATTGCACGTTTTATGGCAACCACGCCAATATCGGCGGAGCGCTTTATTGCAACGCAGGCGAAAACGGCACGGGCGTGGCCAGCCCGACGGTGCGCAACTGCATTTTTTGGGCAAACATGGCGGGCGAAGGCAAGGTATTCCGTATCATTTGGGGTACGCCCACCATCAGCAATTCGCTGGCCGACGTGGCCAATTGCGCAGCACTCTACAACGGCAATGGCGGCATTGTCAACTGCGGCAGTGGCATGAAGTTCAACCAAGACCCTTTGTTCGTCAGCCCGGCCAGCGGCAATTTCCACCTCCAGGGCGGTTCCCCAGCCATTGACGACGGCGACAACCCGGCCATTGCGCAAACAGGCATTGGCATTGACCTCGACAGCCTGCCCCGCATCCACAACTCGACCGTGGACATGGGCGTGTACGAGTTCGGCTCCACGGTGGGCAATGCGCCGCTCATCGTCCAAAGTCCGCAGCCGCAGACGGTTTGCCAAGGAAGCGCCGTCACTTTCAGCGTGAGCGCCAACGGGGAGCAGCCCCTTGTTTTTCAATGGTTTAAAGACGGCGTGGCTGTTTCGGGTGCTGCGCAAAACGTGCTGTCCATTGCGGCAGCAACCCAAGCCCATGCAGGAAGCTATAGTTGCGTGGTGACCAATGGGGCGGGCAGCACCACGAGCCAAGCGGCGCTGCTTACCGTAAATGCTCCGACTTTGGTGACGCTGCAAATCCAAGCTTCGCAAACGGAGGTTTGCCAGGGCGAACCGGTGACCTTCACTGCAAACCCGATGCATGGTGGCATGGCCCCGATTTATCAGTGGTTTTTGAATGGAAATGCATTTGGCGGCAGCGTCCAGTCGTTTACCATCAGCCAGTTGCAGGATGGCGACCAGTTCCGTTGCCAAGTGACCTCGTCCGAGGCTTGCGTTCAAAATCCAATGGCCTCCTCAAATATTTTGACCATCAATGTGGAATCGCTGCTGACGGCGTCTCTTACCATCGCTGCTGATGCAGGAACGGTTTGCGAAGGCAACCCGGTCTCCCTTTCTGCTACCCCCATCAACGGCGGCAATTTCCCCTCATATTTATGGACGCTGGACGGCATGGTGGTTGGTGCAAATGCACCAACCCTACTCGTTGCATCCCCCGCCAACGGTAGTGCCGTGCAGTGTACCATGACCTCCTCCAAATCGTGCGTGGCACAAAATCCGGTAAATTCCAATATGGTAACATTGGACGTGACAGCCAACTTGTCAGCTGCTGTACAAATAGCCCCTTCGTTTGACTCGACCATTTGCATGGGAACTGAGGTATTTTTCACGGCCACAGCCACCCATGGTGGCAATGCGCCGAGCTATGAATGGCTGTTGAACGGACAGGCGGTGGGCAATGCGACCGACTTATTTACCACCAATGAACTCAACAACGGCGACTTGGTGGTTTGCTACCTGAACTCATCCGAGGCTTGTTTGGTGGAAAACCCGGTACTGTCGAATACGGTGCAGGTTTCGGTGGATGTTTGCGGAGCAACAGGTGAAAAAGAAGGCGATGTGCTTGGCTTCCGTGCGTATCCGAACCCAAGTAGCGGAAAAATAAATATTGAAGTTTTTGAGCAGGAAACTATATTTGCTGTCCGGATAGTGAACACCCAAGGTCAACTTGCGTTGGAATCACTTGAGAATCATACCAATTTCCCCTTCAAGCGAGAACTGGATTTAAGCGGCTTACCGAAGGGGGTTTATTTAATACAAATTATATCCGGTACGCAGTTAGGCGTACAAATACTGGTTTTGCACTAAGGGGCAATTGCTTGGTGAACTTTGGCCAAAATCAAACGTAGTAGTTTGGTTGAATCTTGGTCTAGGAGTTTAATGCAAGCTAAGTGTTTAATTTTTGCAACCTGACAATTGCATCATTGCGCATTTGTACTGATTTCTAGTACATTGCGATGGAAAGACGAGTATATTTTTATAAAACACTCTAGTTAAACCCGATTCAATTACATATCCCCCCTAATGCGGGGTATCCGGATACCTAAAGCAGGGCCGGACACTTGAGCTTAGGGTAAAATGAACATTGCCTTGAAAACAAAATTACCTTTTCTGATTCCCGTCCTTGTGCTGGGGGTTTTTTCCCTTTTTGCGCAGGACATCCACTTCAGCCAGTTCTACAATGCTCCCCTGACGATGAACCCTGCCCTGACAGGTATGTCCAAAGGCGACATCCGGCTGACCAGCCTCTACCGCAGCCAGTGGAACGCTGCCAATGCTCCTTTCAAATCCTTTACAGCCTCCGCCGAGAAGAAATTCTACAATATCAACCACGACAAATGGTGGTTCAGCGGCGGCATCAACCTGCTGCACGACCAGGCTGGCGATGGCAACCTTTCCAACAACCACGTGATGCTCACTGGCTCCCTTACCCGCCAGATTCAAAAGCACAGCTTCTTGTCTGCTGGCTTGGCAGTGGGCATAGGGCAACGGGGCTTTGACCTCGGCAATCTCAGCTTTGACAATTTCTGGAACGGTGAAACGGTGGACTACACCAGCCCGACCGGGGAAAACTTCGACAACACGAGCTTCACCTACCCCGACCTCGGTGCTGGCATAAATGTGCGACGACAATTTCCCCGTAGCCGCAGCAAAATTGACTTTGGCTTAGGCCTTTTTCATGTAAACAAACCAAGGCAAAGCTACTACAAGGACAATTCCAGTAAACTGCCGATACGGGGTTCCTTTACTGTTATTCCATCCATCCAGGTAAACCCAACTGGTGACTTTGTGGGGGCGGTAACCATGCAACGGCAAGACGAATATTTTGAGGGATTGGTAAACGCTGGCTATCGCCATTATATCAGTATTGAGCGGGCCAAGGAATTTGCTGTACAATTCACGCTCGGCTTCCGTTTCAACGAGATTGGCGATGCTTTCATGCCCGCTGCAGAGCTGCATTATCGTGACCTGATGGTGGGACTGAGTTGGGACGTGAACGTGTCGAAATTCAAGACGGCGACCAACCGCAACGGCGGCCCTGAAATCGCCATCCGGTATATCATACACAAGGTTTATCCAATAAAGCTTTTCAAAGCTTGTCCGTTGATATAGAGAGCGAGCGAAGTGAGAGCGTGAGAGAAGTGAGAGCGTGAGAGAAGTGAGAAGTGAGCGATGAGCATTTCTCACTTCTCTCACCCGCTCACTTCTCTCACGCTCTTAACCATGAACATTTATTCAAATTAGAAATAAGGCAAATGAGGCAATATTTTCTCTTTTTCCTACTCACTGTGTGCTGTGCGAATTTGGCGAACGGCCAAACCTTCAAGCAGTACATGAAGGCCGCTGACGAGGAGTTCGAAGACAAGAATTACTTTGCGGCCATGAAGCACTACCAAGAGGCGATGCTCATCGAGGGCGAACTGATGGATGTGCTTTACAAATACGCAGAGGCAGGACGCCTTTTCGAGTCCTACACTTTTGCTGATACGGCCTATAACAAGGTCATAGCTGCCGACACGTCGGGCAAGTACCCGCTATCAAAGTTTTGGCTTGCCACGGTGATGAAGAAGCAAGGCAAATACGAGCAGTCACAGCAGTTTTTTCAGCAATTTTCTGATGAAAAAGGGGCTTTGTTCCCAGAGCAACAGGCCATTGCGCAGCAAGAAATAACGTCGTTGGACTGGGCCATCAAAGCCATCAAGCAGCCTGACGAGAACGTGAAAGTGCGCCGCTTAGACAATGACATCAATACGCCTTGGTCGGAGTTTGCTCCGCAAATAAAGGGCAGCGACCTTTATTATTCCTCTTTGAGTGAACAACGGGAGTTCAAGAAGGGCGAAGCACCCCGCCAATACTCGATTGAAATGATGGCCAAAGACGCCAAGGGCAAGGGCAAAAAGCTCAAGTTCAACGACTCTGACCGCCATACGGCACATGCTGATTTCACGAAGGACAACCGACGGATTTACTACTGTCTCTGCGATTATGTAGAAACAAAAACGGACGTTCGCTGCGAGGTTTATTATCGTAACGTGGGCGACCCCACCGGTGCAGGCAGCGATTTTGGGAAAGCCGTGAAACTGCCTTCCAGCATCAATATGCCCGGCTACACGGCTACCGACCCCATGGTGACCTTCGACGAAGCCACTGGCAAAGAATGGTTGTTTTATGTATCCGACCGACCGAACGGCCTCGGCAAGCTCGACATCTGGTCGGTAAAAATCACGGACGACTCAACTTACTCCGAACCCGTCAACGAAACGGCGCTAAACACAGCGGAAAACGACGTTACACCTTTTTACCATGACCAAAGCAAGACGATGTACTTCGCTTCGGATGGTCGGCAGAGCTTTGGCGGATACGACATGTATGTAGCCAACCTGAACGAAGGTGGCTGGCACGACATCGAGCATTTGCCAGTGCCCTACAACAGCAGCTACAACGACACCCATTTTTGGCTGAACGATACCCGCACGAAGGGCTATTTTTCGTCGAGCAGGCTGGGCAGCTTGGTGCTGGAGCCTGAGTTTGAAGCCTGTTGCAACGATATTTACGAGTTCACGATTCAGATAGTGGACCTGAACGTGCTCACCTTCAACCGCAAAAACAGCGAGCCGCTGAACGGCGTCACTTTGCAGCTATTAGAAGTGGGCAAAGAGGGAGAGATTCCATTGACGACACTCACCAACCCCGATTCGAACGCTTTTAATTTTCCGTTGAAAAAAGGCACAAAATACGTGGTGCTGGCTACCCGACCGGGCTTCTTGCCCATCCGGGAAGAAGTGGACTTGACCCTGCCAGCCAATACGAGCCAGCGCACCATTGAGCGCAAGCTCTACCTCGTGCCAGAGATAGTGGACTTGCACGTGGAGTCCTTCAACAAGAAGAACGGCAACCCGCTAAAAGGCGTGGAAGTGCGATTGGTGGTGGACGGCCAAGAAGTGGATTTCAAGAAAAACGAGACGGGCAACAACGTGGACTTCGTGCTGGAGCGGGGCAAGAACTACCAGCTCATCGGATCCAAGGTGGCCTACTTTTCCGACACGGTGAACATTGACCTGCGCACAGATTTAACGACAACTGACCTCATCAAAAAACTTTACCTGAAGCCCAAGGAAATCGAGGACTTCCCGCCGTTGGTCATTTATTTTGACAATGACCAGCCCAACCCCCGCACTCGCAAGACGACCACCGAGCTCAGTTACAAAGCCACTTGGGAGAAGTACATGCAGCGCAAGGACACGTTCATCAACGAGTACGTGAGCGCACTTTCGGGCTTTGACAGCATCACCAATGCCCGCCGGATGGACGCCTTCTTTGAGCGGGAGGTGAACAACGGCTACCTAAGCCTTGAAGTTTTCAGCGAAAACATCCTCGAAATCATGGACGATGGCGGCTTTAAAGTTGAGCTTATCATTCAAGGCTTCACCAGCCCCAGGGCCAGCGAGGACTATAACTTCGACCTATCGCAACGCCGATCTGATTGCTTGAAGAACCATTTTGAAACTTGGCGGGACGGTGCGCTCAAGCCCTTTGTGGAAAAGGGCATGCTGACGATGCAGGTGGTGGGCTATGGCGAAAAACTCTCGCCACAGTTCATCAGCGACCGCTTGGATGACGAGCGGGGCAGCATATACTCCGTGGTGGCTTCCTTTGAGCGTAAGGTGGCCATCATTGGCGCACGCCGGGTGGCAGAAAATTGAATTATACATGAACGAATTGGCGCTCTTTTATTAATCATGAACGAATGTTATCCAGCATGAAAAATCCAAAGCGAATGTTTAAAAGAATCCTCATTTCAGCACTAATGGTTATGGGAATACTTTATTCCATACCATTGATGGCGACGCATATTATTGGTGGCGAGCTTTCTTACCAGTATCTTGGAAATGATAATTACTTGGTTTCGCTTACTTTATACAGAAATTGTAGGCCAAGCTCCCCAGGCTACCCGGTTGCTAGTATAGACCCATCCTCTTTTATTGATATTTTTGATGAAAATGGAAACCAATGGCCGGGAATCCCACAAGGATTAAAGCAAATGCAATTAATTGACAATAGTGTAGATACTATCCCGAACAATATAGCAAATGACGCATGCCTATTCGTTCCGCCAGGTGTTTGCATTGAAACCGCCCGATATGAAGGCATATTTCATATAGTAGGCCCCGGTGGTTTTTATATAACCTATCAACGCTGTTGCCGCAACTTTGACATATTGAACATAGTTGACGCAATAAATTCGGGAACGACATATTGGCTATATGTTTCTCCGTTGGCAAGGTCATTGGGCAACAGCAGCCCTAGGTTCGGTTCCTATCCACCTGTATTCGTTTGCGTTAACAAAGAATTGGAGCATCCCAATGGAGGCGTTGATATAGATGGCGATTCATTGGCGTACAAGCTTTATACACCTTTTGTTGGAGCGACCCAACCAATGCCCCAACCTGTGCCAGCACCAGCTCCGAATCCACCGGGTGAAATCCAACCACCGCCGTATGACAATGTTGTTTGGGCAATGCCTGTCTATAGTCAGACCCAAATGCTGGGGCCAAGTACGGACCATTTGAACATTGACCAATACACTGGGCTAATCACGGCATTACCCAAAATCCAAGGCCGTTTTGTCGTTGGCGTTTTGGTGGAAGAATACCGTAATGGTCAATTACTCTCCGTCGTTCGGCGTGACTTCCAATACGAAGTAGGCGAATGCGCCGAATTAGATGTACAGATTAGCGCTCCTGACGCCCAGTGTGACAACCTTACTGTTCATTTTCAGAACCTTACCCAAGTCGCCCAAAACTTCGTCTGGTACTTCGATTGGCCAAACCCAACACCGACCTCCACACAGAAAGAGCCAACCTACACCTATCCCGACACAGGCACTTATATTATTGCGCTCGTAGCCGAGCCGGTCGGGTCTTGCGTGGACACAGGCTTCCATGAAATTTACCTCCAATACAATTCCCTGACGCCCGATTTCTCATGGCAAACGTATGACTGCACCAACCAATCGGCGCTCGTGCTGCACGACCTTTCCGTGGACCCGGTTTCGCCTATCGTTTCGTGGAGTTGGGAGGTGAATTACGGAGCCACCACCTTGTTTTCAACCTTGCAAAACCCTGTTTTCACGATACCAAACCCATCCAGTGGCACCATCAAGCTTACCGTCGTTTCTGAAAATGGCTGCGAGCAAACCAAAATCGTCAATTTTGTTTCCGGTGGAAATAACCCGCTGGACGACCTTGACACGGTGTCTGTTTGCCTTGGTGAACCTGCATTTCTGAATCCGAATGGCGATACAACAGGCTTCACTTACCAATGGGCACCACCCGTTCCAGGCAACCAGCAAAACCTGCCCAATCCGTCCGTTTTGACCTTGGTGGACTTTACGTATTCGGTGACGATTACCGCACCAAACAACATCTGCCAAGTCGTTGGGCAGGTGTTCGTGGATGTGTTTCAACCCGTGCAACTCGCTTTTGCGCCGGATACCGATTGCGATGCAACGATCGTGCATTTCGTCAACCAAAGCCAAAATGCACCAACGGGCGTCGTATGGGATTTCGGCGACACAACCACAGTCGCCGATGTTTCCAACCAATACAACCCGACATATGACTATCCAGCTTTTGGCAGCTACACGGTCACGCTGATGACCCCACCGAATGCCGTCTGCAAGGATACCATACAGCAGACCATTTTGTTGGAGCCTAAAACCCTGGAGGCAGCGTTCAGTTTCGGCTATTCTGGCTGCGAAGAAGGAGCGGTATCCGTGCAGTTTTTTGACGAAACCAACAACAGTGAGGATGACACCAACGGCTGGCTTTGGACGTTCAGTGGTGTTTATACCGGGACTTCCACGCAGATGAACCCAACTGTTTTGGTTACCCAAGATGGCTGGCTTTATGTGACCATGAAGGCCATCACGAGCGAAAATTGCTCGGATACCACCGCCTTGGATTCACTGTACATTGACATCACCGAACTGCCCAACCTAGAGGACGGTGGCGAAGTATTGGGCTGCCTCAACGGCGGTGTGACCCTTAACCCTGGTGGCAATACGACCTATGTTTATAGCTGGTCGCCAAGCACTGGACTTAGCTGTACGAACTGCCCAAGCCCCCATGCAAATCCCTCACAAACAACGACTTATACCGCTACTGTTACCAACCTGAACGGTGCTGACACCTGCACCATTTCTCAAACAGTAACCGTGGTCGTACCGAGTAATATCAACCTCGTCGGCAGTGCCGACGTGACTACTTGCGAACCCTCGGCCACGCTAAACGCCACGGTTGGCATTTTGCCCGTGGACTATGCCTGGTTCGATCAAAACGGCGTACAAATAGCCGGCGACGTGGCAACAATCACAGTACCTGTTTCGGGCTATAGCTTCTATGTGGTGCGGGCAACTGACCCCAGTGGCTGTCATTATTACGATACGATAAACGTGGTGGGCGGGCCAGTCAATATCGAAGCGGTAGGCTCGCAAATCAAGTGCTCCAACGAACCGTTGAGCGTCTTTGCCACCAACCTGGACCTTAACGATACTTTGGCTTGGCAATGGCTCCCCGACCCTATTTTCGATGGCCCTACCAATGTGCCGAATCCAAGCGTGCAAATCCTGACAGGCGACCGCTGGCTGTACGTCACGGCTACCAACCAGTTTGGTTGCTCCGCAACCGACAGCGTGTATGTGGCGGTGGTGGACACCGCCAATGTGCTTGACTTTGAGTACGTGGTTTCCTGCAATGGCAGCAATGTGCAGTTCGTGAACACCAGTACCAATGCCTTCAATTTCATCTGGAATTTTGGCGACCCCTCGTCCGCTGCTGATACCTCGCACTTAGACAACCCCATGTATACTTACCCTGGCGCTGGCACCTACCATGTCCAGTTGACGATGGACTTCGACCTGGCCTGTGTGGATACTTTGGAAAAAGACGTGGCCATCGAAGGCACGCAGTTCATACCGGATTTCACTTATGAATACCTCGTTTGTGAGACCGACAGCGTGGAAGTGCAGTTCCATGACGCCACCACCATTCTTCAAGCGGGCATCACAGTGGACAGCTTCCTCTGGGTGACGAACGAGGGCGATACGTCCAATTTGCCAAGCCCCATTTTCACGATTTACGCAGGTCAGACATTCCTGGTGACCATGACCATTTTCACCTCTAACGATTGCAGTGGCACAAAGACAGAGGAATTGAAATTGGAATTTATCAAAGAATATTTACAAGACTCCATCATACTTTGCAAAGGCGATTCCACGCATATAAACCCTGAGGGGGAAACGAATTACCAGTACAACTGGACACCCAATATAAACATCAGCGACCCAACAGCGGCCAACCCGTTGGTCTGGCCTGATGTCACAACGGTTTATACCGTCGAAATTACCGACTTCTCCCCTGACACCTGTTCCATCACAAGGGAGGTGACGATTTTCGTTCCTGAAAAAATAGACGTGACCGCCCAAGCGGATACCCTGACTTGCGGAGCACCCATACAACTTTGTGCAAGCGCCAATTTGCAAAGTGTTGATTTCCAATGGGCTATCATCCCAGATGGCCTAATTGGCAATGGCAGTTGCTTGACGGTTTTGACCTCCGACGATACCCAATACGAAGTGACGGGCACCGACCAATATGGCTGCATAGACAAGGACACCGTTTTTGTGGCGGACGAGTCCATCAAGCTGAACTGGCAGAACGTGGGGGCTGAATGCCCTGAAACTCAAATCCAGCTGACGGTGAACAACCTGGTGCCAGACCATTTGACAAACTATACATGGACGGCAGGAGGTTCGGGTCAAATTTTGCCACCGGCAACTGGCCAAACAGTGACCGTGGTAACGCCAGCGGCGGGTCAAGCTGCCAATTATACCGTGGTGGCCACCAACCAATTTGGCTGCACAGCTTCGCTATCACAGACCATAGCCAGCCATAATTTTGTTCCAACGGTGGTAACAGCGGATAGCGTTTGCCCCAACATCCCCCTCCAACTGAACCCGGGGGCCAACCCAAACCTTGATTATACATGGTCGCCAGCATCTGGCTTGTCATGCACCAACTGCCCTAGCCCAATCGTAACTATCTCGCAATCAACGACTTTCACGGTTGTCGTGTCGGCCAACTATGGCATGGACCATTGCGAAGAAACGATAGCAGTGAACGTATTTTCGGCACCAGTCATCGAAATCACGGAGACCGTTGACACATTCACCTGTGGCGGCCCAATCCTGATTGCTGCGCAAACAAATGTTCCCGTTGAAACAATCGTCTGGACAAATACGGCGGGAACGACCGTGGGAATGCAGCCCACCCTATCCGTTGACCCAGATGGTGAGGAGCTTTTTACCGTAACCGTGACAGACAAATACGGCTGTAGCGAAGTGGACGAAGTCTTGGTGGCCAATCGCCAATTGGACCTGGAACTGACGGGCGGCGGCGTCATTGATACCTGCCCAATGCCATCCTACAATATCTGTGTGAACAACCTCGACCCAGATGATTTGCTTGAT
>JANPLH010000631.1:0-26722 GCA_031426435.1 Saprospiraceae bacterium
TGTTGACCATACTCGACACCGCAGCCCAATCAACGCAATGGCGCACATCATCGGCGGAGTGATAGCGTATTCCTACTACGATGAAAAACCATGCGTATTTATCCCATCAAAGCAAATCGAAATGCCATAACTCACGTTAAAATCACTTTACACATGACCTTACAGGAATTCTTCCAATTCATCGTCGCCAATCCTTTCTGGATACTTTCCTTCTTTTTGCTCATCCCGTTCACGGCGCTGCTGGCGGGCATCTTTGGCAAGGGCGAGGGAGGCATGGATCCTTGGAAATACCTGTACTCCGTATTGATTTACCTCGTTTGCATACCGGGCATTTTCGCCATATTCCTGAGCCTTTATGTGTTCATCTTCGAGCGGCGGAGCATCTTCCAGACCGATATGTACACGCAGGTGCTGCCCATCGTTTCGATGTTCGGCACGCTGCTGCTCATCCGGCGCAACGTGAGCCTCGACGAGGTGCCGGGCTTCGACAAAATCACGGGGCTGTTTATGATGATAGCAGCGGCGTTCGCTTTCTTTTGGGTGCTGGACAAGACGCACCTTATCGTTATCTCCTATATGCCGCTCTGGCAGGGTGCACTGATTTTTGCGGCGCTGCTACTGCTGATGCGGTGGGGCTGGAGCCGCCTTGCGAAGCGACCCGAATAGTTATTTCATCACGGCTTGACGACCGCCGTTTTGTTTAATCTTTCCTCCACGCATTTCACGGCATCTTGCAGGGCTTGGGCTTGCTTGTCCTCCAGTACGAGGGTCTGTTTATAGCCGTTGTACTCGATGCGGATTTTCTCGACCAGCCCATTGCGGAGCGCATGAAAATACTCCAGCGGCACCACGCAAGTGTGCAAATATTTCCACATCATGATTTTGCGGTCAAACTCGCCGTCGGCAGGCACGTTGAGCAGTTTGAGGATTTGTCCGTCCTTGAGTTTTAGGAACACATTGTAGTCGGCGTCAATCAGGTAAAACTTGCGCTCCACCACGGCCAGCGTGAGGAAAAAGGAGCGGATATTGTTCTCGTTGCCAAAGCTGAAAATGGCCTTGCCCTCCTCTACCGTCTCTTGGCCATCGAGGCCTTCGGCCACATTGCCGGAGGCAACTAGGTAGCCGATGTTGAAGGGTTTGGTGGCAATGAGGCGGGTCGAGTCGAAATCGTCAACAGTGTCGAGGGCGATGAGCTTGCACTGGGCCTTGGCGGAAAAGCCAAGGGCCAACAGCAGGAACATGGGCAGGATGTACTTCATTTTCTCAATGTTTGTTTGTTTCAAAAGGTAAAGGTAACACGGTCTGACAGACCGTTCTTTGCAAACGATGGGAGTTGCCAAAAATTGGGAATGAGGAAAGCATGATCTGGCAGACCGTATTACCGCCGCACGTCAAAGCTGTCGAACCCTTGCAAAGGTGCTTCCTCCGCCAGCACCTCGTCCACCCTTGCGAGCTGCGGCCCACGGCGGCACCAGGAGACGAAATCTTGCAGCACGGACTCAGGTCCTTCGGCTTCGGCATAGACGTTTCCATCGGGCAGGTTGCGCACGAAACCAGTCAGTCCCAGCCTTTTGGCAGCCTCCTGCGCCGATGCCCGGTACCATACGCCTTGAACTTTGCCCCGGATGGTGATGTTGAAGTGTTGGTTCATTATTAACGTAAAAAGTAAAATTGAACAGCGTGAAATCCCGTACTACAGTTCGGGAGTGCAAAATTAGGGGTCTTGTACTTTTTGCTCAGGCCTTTTAACTTTTCTTTGCAGCTTCATAGACTTTTCAACAGTGGTAGCATACCCAAAACGCCGTTTCGCCGATTAACTGGGCTGATATTTGTCAACAGGAATTGGCGAATAGATTCTTTTTCTATTTTTGCACAGCTTATCAGTTGACTGCCCTGTTGAAACCCGCCTGACAAAAAGATTTACCAATTTTATCATAAAACGCAGAACAAATACGATTCCCGGTTTTCAAGCCTTCATTTTCAAAATTAATCATGGATTACTCAGCAATCAGATTTCCTAAAACGGACCACACGGATTTTTTCAAAACCCTCAACAGCCGTGTGAACGCCTATTTCCAACAAAACGACATCAGCAAGTACGGCAATTGGAAGCTGTACCTTAAATCGGTGGTCGTTTTCAGCATTTTCCTGACGCCGTATTTCCTCATCATTTCCAACAGCTTCAACCAATGGGCGATGCTGCTCTTCACCATTGTATTGGGCATGGGCATGTCCTTCGTGGGCATGTGCGTGATGCACGATGGCAACCACGGCACCTACTCCCGCAACCGTTGGATAAACAACCTGATGGGCAGTTCCATCTACATCCTTGCTGGCAACGTCTATAACTGGAAAGTGCAGCACAACGTCCTTCACCACACTTACACCAATATCGTTGGAATGGACGAAGACATTGACGCCAAAGGCTTGATTCGCCTCCACAAGCACGACCAATGGAAGCGCTTCCACCGTTTTCAGCACTATTACAGCGTACTGCTTTATGGCCTGATGACCATCAGTTGGGCCATCAGCAAGGACTATGCGCAGATGAAGCGTTATATCAGTCGGGGGATTTCCTTTGACAAAAAAGTGAACCCGACGAAAGAGTGGACCGTCCTTATCATCACCAAGGTGCTTTACCTGTTGATTTGGATTGTGCTACCGATACTCGTGCTGGATATTGCTTGGTGGAAAGTGTTTATCGGCTTTTTCGTAATGCACTACACGGCAGGTGTTATTCTGAGCGTCGTGTTCCAATTGGCGCACGTCGTTGAAAACACCGAAAACCCAGTGCCGGACGAATCAGGCAACATGGAAAATACTTGGGCCATCCACCAATTGGCCACCACTGCCAATTTTGCCCGCAAAAACTGGCTTGTGTCCTTCTTCGTGGGCGGACTGAACTACCAAATTGAGCACCATATTTTCCCCAATATCAGCCACGTGCATTACCCGAAGATTTCAAAAATCGTGAAGGAAACGGCGCTGGAATTTGGCTTGCCGTATAATGAGTACCGCACTACCCGTCAGGCCATCGTGTCGCACTTCCGGGCGCTGAAGGAGCTTGGCAAGCAGCCCGCTGCAATGGCAGCCTGATTTTGTGCCATTTTTCAAATGAAAACGCCGTGTCCTGTTATTGGGCACGGCGTTTTTTTTGTTGCCTTACGGCAAATAGGTGGTAGGCAGATTACATCCCGGCAGCTTTTTTAATTTCCTCAAAGAGCTTGTCTTCATCCCCCGGCGTGTACTTGCGGGTATGGTAGGCGATGCTGCCGTTTTTATCCAATACAAAAACTTGTGGAAGGCCATTCAGTTCGCCGGGCATCACAAGGCGGAACTCCCGGTTCAGGTCATGGTAGGCGGGAAAGGGCCATTTGGCTTCGTTCACCCGGCTGACAAATGAGGGGTAGTTCTTCAGCCAGTCAGTACTGACGGCGTAGAGGTTGAAGTCGGCCTGCTGCTTCCAGCCCTCAAACTTTTCGCTGATGGCATTCAGTTCCATGCGGCAGGGGCCACAGGTGGTCAGCCAGAACATGACGACAGTTGGCTTGCCGTTTTTCTCAAAAACAGTGGCCGAATTGAGGGTATCGCCCGTGGCATTGCGCAGCGGAATATCGTAAGGAAAGGCAGATTGAATCTGGTTGGCTGGTCGGGAGGTATCCACATAGTAATTGTGCTGTGGCGTAGGTGCAACTGCTGGAGCGACAATTTCATTTTGGCCACTTGCCCCTTCGGGAAAGACCGACAAAAGGGAAAATGCCAGAATTGCTGTTGTGAGAAATCTATGAATCATGGTTGAAATGTTATGATAGTTTGATTGCTTCGCAAAGTTGCACCCAAATACCCAAAGGGGCAGGCAATCAAACAATCAAGCAATCCCAACAATTTCACTATTTCTCCCTGCTGCGTCGGTACATTTTTGCGGCAGCAAAAAGTAAAAAGCCGAAAGCAAGGATGCCGCCAAAGGCATAGAGTGCATTGAGGCCATTGCGATAGACCGCTAAAAGCGAAATAGCAACAAGGAAGAGCGTGGGCACTTCGTTGAGCAGCCGGAACTGGAAGGAGGTGAACGGCACTTCACCCCGTTCCAATTTTTTGATGATGCCCTTACAGCTGTGGTGGTAACCTGTAAGCAAAACCAGCAATAGCAGTTTGATGTGCATCCACCAGTTCTCCCTAAGCCAGTCGGCACCGTGGAGGAACAGCATGAAGGTGCCGCAGGCCCAAGTCAGCACCACCGCTGGGCCGAGTATGATGCGATAGACCCGCCACTCCATCAAATTGAACTGCGAGGCCAGCACGTCCCGCTCCGGCTGCGGCTTCGCCAATGCCTCCACGTGATAGACGAAAATGCGCACCAGGTAGAACAGCCCAGCGAACCATGCCACGAAACCGACGATGTGCAACGATTTGAAAAGCATCAATGCCATGTTGCGATGCGTTGAATTTTATACCTTTGCGACCCTTTTTAAAGGATTGAGGGATTGAAGGACTGAAGGATTGAATATGCGAGCGCTGCTTGCATCATGTTTCCTTCACGCCTTCAATCCTTCATTCCTTCAATCCTTCTAACATGAGACTCAAAGATTTAGTAGTAGTGACGGGCTTTCCTGGCGTACAAAAGATGGCCGCCAACCGCAGCAACGGTATGCTGGTGGAAGACCTAGACTCCGGTAAGGTACGCTTTGCCCCCATCCGTAAACACCAGTTTTCGCCGTTGGAGACCATTTCCGTTTTTGTGGACGGAGAAGACGATTCCGTTGAAATCAGGTCCGTGTTCCAAAGTATGTACGATAAGCTCGCCGACACACCGGTTGTTTCCGCTGATTCAAAATCCGACTTGCTTCGGGCCTATTTCACCACCATTTTGCCCAACCACGATCGTGACCGGGTACACATCAGCGACATCAAGAAAATCATCAAATGGTTCACCTTCCTCCACGAGCGGGGGTACATGACGATGGAGGAAGAAGTGGAAGATGAGGAAGAGTAATTGGAAATTGGGAAATTGGGAAATTAAGAAATTGGGGTAGTGTTCCAATTTCCTAATTTCCAATTTCCCAATTTCCTTTAACCAATCGCCCCCGCCAGCAGCACCTTCGCTGCTTCGGTATAGGCTTGGCTGTTCAGCTTTTTCTTTATTTCCTTGAAGGCGGCAATCGTTGTGTCAATGTCTTCCTTTGTGTGAACAGCGGTAGGAATTAGCCGCAGGATAATCATGCCCTTTGGAATGACGGGATAGACCACGATGGAGCAGAATATGCCGTAATTTTCCCGCAAATCTCTTACCATCACCATTGCTTCCGTTTCGTCGCCTTGAATGTAAACGGGCGTCACGCAAGAGTTCGTTTCTCCGATATCAAATCCCGCCTTTTTCAGTTCCGATTGCAGGTAGTTCACGTTGTCCCAAAGCGCCTTGCGCAGCTCCGGCTTGGTGCGGAGCAACTCCAAGCGCTTGAGCGCACCGACCACCAGCGGCATGGGCAGGCTCTTGGCGAATATCTGCGAGCGCATGGTGAAGCGCAAATGCTGAATCATGAATTTTTCGCCAGCGAAGAATGCCCCGATGCTGGCCATTGACTTGGCGAAGGTGGAGAAATAAACGTCCACATCGTCCATGATGCCCTGCTCCTCGCAGGCACCAGCGCCCGTCGGGCCGAGCATCCCGAATCCGTGCGCATCATCCACCATCAGGCGGAACTCGTACTTGTCCTTCAAGGCGCAGATTTCCCGCAGTTTGCCCTGGTCGCCACGCATGCCGAACACTCCCTCTGTGATGACGAGGATACCCCCGCCGGTCTCGGCCACGAGCTTGGTAGCACGGCCCAGGTTCTTGTCGAGGCTGGCCACATTGTTGTGCTCAAAGGCAAAACGTTTGCCGTGGTGCAACCGCACGCCGTCCACGATGCAGGCGTGGGATTCGGAGTCGTAAACGATGACGTCGTGGCGGCTCACGAGGCTGTCTATGGCGGAAATGACGCCTTGGTAGCCGAAGTTGACGAGCATGGCCGATTCTTTTTTCACGAAATCAGCAAGCTCGGTTTCCAGCTGGTCATGGTAGGTAGAGTTGCCGCTCATCATTCGGGCACCCATCGGATAGGCGAGGCCCCAGTCGGCAGCGCCCTTGGCATCGGCTTCCCGCACTTCGGGGTGGTTGGCCAGTCCGAGGTAGTTGTTGATGCTCCAGCAGATAACGTCCTTGCCCTGGAACTTCATGTGGTTGCCGAGTTCGCCTTCGAGGCGCGGAAACATAAAATAGCCATCGGCCACGTCACGCCACCTGCCAAGCGGGCCGGGGTTCCTGAATTTTTGAAATAAATCCATGTTTGCGAAGATTGCTTTTTATGAAAAAAGCTGTGCCGGGCGGGGCAAAAAGCCGGACTTGATTATAAGCCAACTTTTTGCCCTTATCGGCACAGCTTTCTTAGCGAAGATGAATGAGCGGCAAAAATAGGAAATGTTTGGGAAATGTACCCGCATCCTTCCCTTCTCAACAATCCACGCAACACACCTCCGGCACCGAGGCCAAGGTGGAAGTGCGCAATATTCGGTAATGCCCCAAATCATCGGACAGTGGCCGTCCGGTCAGTTCTTCGGGGGTCGAGCCTGCTTGGGCTGTCGTTTCCCGAAGGTTGAAGGCAACGCTCCGCATGAAATTCAGCGCCTGCCCCGATGGCGTGGAAGGCAGCGAATCTGCGCCCCGGATATTATTGAATACAGCAAAATTCCCATGCTCGTGGTTGTTCATCAAAAAATGGTCGGCAGTTGGCATCATTTCCACGCAGAGTACGCTCAGGTTGCTGTCGGCTGGCAGGCCATGGTTTTTCAGCATGGCACTGACCTCGACATTGTCCCATTCGGCAATGGCACGCTTGGGCGCATCGCTGTTTTCGGAGGAAAAAATCACATTGCCTGCATCGTCAAAAATGCGCTCCGGCGCTGGCCGCATCAGTCGGTCGTTCAGCAGGACGTTGCGGTTGTCGCTGTTGTCAGCCATGCGCACCTGGGCGTAGAGCAAGGCCCAAAGCTGGGTGCGCACGGGACGGCTTGTCACGTTCCGCCCGTCAAAAACGGCGACGGAATGGGAAGCCGAAACTCGCAGGCGCTGCTCGTTCCGGTCAGGGCTGCCATAAAGTTGCGGGGTCGGGTGCTGCACGCCCTGCGATTCAAAGGCACGGCCAAACCGCCCCTGTGCCGTGCTCCACCCCTCGGCATGACCAATCCGAAATTCGTAAGTAAAAAAACCAAACAACTCCGCCGACTCCGGATGCAGGCCCGGCGGCAGTGGCACCAGAAAATGTCGCTTGCTCTCGGTAGCGGGCAGCAGTTGTTGCATGGCGTTCAGCCCGCTACGGTTGTCGGTGTGGCCCGGGCTGATGATGCGAACGGGCTCCGGCTCTATGGATAAGGCTGGCGGCTGGCGGGGCACCATCCAATCCGGCGTCCATTCCGCTAACAAGGGATCGGGGGCGTAGGCGGTGATGCGGGCAAAATAAGCATCACGGGGGTTGCGCACAGGCTCTTCAAACTCTACCCATAGATAACGCTGCCGGGCCTCGGTATTGGCATAGTTGGCATCCCGCACATAGCGGCTCAGGGCCATTCCAGCGCTCACGATTTTGGGCATCTGTGCAGGTGGGGTCGTCATGGGAAGTTGAAGGGAAAGCGTCAAAGGCAGCTCAAAACCCATCGCTGGATTGTCCATTTTGAAATTGGGCTGCACCCGGTACTCGACCATGATTTCGTCGGGGTGCTGGGCTGGGTTGGCAGACTTGGGTTCGACAGCGTCAATAAAACAAAGGAAAGTCTGGCTGCGGTCGGAATTCACCAACGCCTGAATATTGATGGCTTTTTTCAACTCGATATCACCAATCAAGGTTTCCGCTTCCCAGTCGGCGTCCAGCGAGAATTTTTTTCTTCGGAAAATGTCAATACTCACAGGTTCGATGCCATCCCAAGACCAGTCACGGTCAACCAGCAAAGTAATTGGCACGAGCCAATGGTTCACCATATCGTCCTGTGTGGCAATGGTCAGGCTGGTATTGTCGGGCGAGAGGGTGTGGCGGATGGCCCTGGCTGCGCCAAACTGCCAACGCTGCCCCTGTTTGCCCATCAGCGACATGCCTTTTGCCTCCACATCAATAGCCTTCGCCAGCCGCTCGATGAGTTCGGGCTGCTGGTCGGGCGCTGCTTTTCCACCCACGAAAACGTCCTTCCAATTGGCGGAAAGCTTTTTCTGTTCAGGGCGGCGGAGGAAGATGCCCCGTATCATGGTTTGAGCACCAGTTGCCTTGAAAAAACCATTTTCGCTGGTAGCGGCCCGGCGGGTCACGAAGCGGGTGGTCATGCCACGAAGTGCTTCGTTGTCAGCGTAGTAGTCGTTCTTCTCACCACACAAAGCTCGGACGGTAATCTGGATGTCCCGGTTCGTTGGCAACACAAGGTCGGGCAGGTCATCAATCATATCGTTGTTGTCCGAAAGGCCGAGCAGGGAGAGGTTTTTTTGGTTGTTGAAATGAATGACTGGGCGGTCCAGGAACGTCAGCGGAATGGAAAGCGCCCCGTCAAAATCCGCTGGGAAAGTCCGTGTCGTCGTGTAAAGGATGGCGTAGTTGTCCTGTGCATGGTGCTTTTTGATGGTCGTGTCCATGTCCAAAGCCCGCACGGCCACCTCGATTTCCAGCCTGTCCACGTCAGGGTCGGCAATACCGATGTCTCGTTTGCCCAAAGCGGCATCAAAATCAGCTTTGAGCAAGTCCAATGCATTGGGGTAGGCAGGGGTGAACACACCGTTGACATCCGTTGCGCCAGCAAACAATACGCTCGGATAACCCAACCTCGGCCTTTGCACCGTCAGTTCATTGTCCGAAAAATAGGTGTCGTCCCGCTCCGGCAGCTCGTTTTGGATGCGCACCGTTTGCGGGATGGCATGTCTGCGGAAAAGCCAAGGAGCGATGGGGGCCTCAGCATCGTAAATGGCTTCTTCGGCACTCGTTGGCCCGCCTCCCGTGATGTCCGCCAGCCGCACCCGGAACTCGTAATTGCCGCCGTAATGCAGTGGAATATTTTCCAAACCGACCGCATCGTACAGCGTGTTCTTGGTTGCCTTCAGCTCTTTTGCGCCCTTTTGCTGCTCATTTAGCTCCTTGCGGAACAGGTCAATGGCATCCTCGTCTTGCAGCACGAGGCTCTTCCCAGTCCAGTAGGCAAAAAAGGCGGGCAGCCAAAAATTCTTCTTTTTGTCGCCGTCGGGAATGGAAGGATAGACCTCCACGTTAAGTTCGCCGCCGTCGCCGATAGCCCCGACCGAGGTTGCGCCCAGCATTAGTTCGGCCTTGTGCTGCACTCGGCAAAGGGAGTTCCAGGCGTTCGGATTGGCGGGGTCGCCGCTTTTCTCTCGTGCATCAATCCGGTAGCCGAACACGCCCATCGGCGCATCCACCCGCTTGCCAGCGTTGGCCGGGTCTTCCTCCAATTGGCGGTTCATCCAGGTGAGCAACTGCTCGTCGTCCCAAGCCAGCCGGATGCCAGCATCGTTGGTGACCGGGAAATTGACATCCCGTTTTTCCTTAAGCAAATGGTCGCTCACGGGCTGGTGTGCATGTACGATTTTGGCGAAGCCATCATCATAAATGCTCGCCTCCAGCAGGAGGTCGTCGTAGGCAGAGGGTAGTTCGGGGTTGTCGGGCGGCAGGTCCACTGCATTGTGGCGGACGGGGAACAGTACGGCAGCGAACAAGCTGCGGTCGGTGCCAGCTGGGATTTTCGGCAAACGTGCGGCATAGCGTTTCACCACGGTTTTATCCAAAAAATCAAAGTCGGAACCGGGTGCGAAATCCGCGTACAGCCAGCCGCCGTTTTCAAGTGCGCCGGGCGCAATGTCCATGAAAAGCTCCTCGTGGATGAAGCCGCATTTTTTGGCAATGGCCGGTTGCCGCAGGCAAAAGCCAAAAACCTGCCCCCAACTGACGGTGTCATCATCAGGTACAAAGGCTGGGTCGGGCTTCTCCTCTTTGGTGATGGCGCAGGCGTAGCTGTCGTCAATGGCCGCATGTTTGTTGCGGGGTTTGGTGAAATTGAAGGCTTGGCGATAGCTCTCCGGCAGGTATTTTCGGGCAAAATGGTGAGCCTCCGGTGCTTCTGCCACCTGCCCGTTGCTGATGTCGAACCGTTGCGACAGCGTCGTAAAAATGTCCGTCGCATCTACGCCGAAGGGCGCAATTGACAGGTCGGCACTGAGCGCCGTTGGCTGCAAATCGAGCCGGGGATATTCCTCCAAAGATGTAAAGAGGTTGGCCTGCAAGGTCAAGTTGGCGTCGGCCCAGGCCGGATAAGGCACCAGGTCGGGGTGCACCACCAGCGGGTTGATGTTCCGTGGAATGGTCAACACGTTGAAGAAAAGACGATTGCCTTCTATCCGCTGCGGGAGTGTCAGTATGCTGATTTTTGCTTCCATGTGATTATGCTATTTGACGGTTTTCTTGGAAACTTTTTGAAAAACTGATATTGATGACCAGGAAGATGCTGATGTCCAGGCTGAACGTCACCTGCGCAATGCACTCGGTGCGGTCCGCCACCATGTCCCTCATGACTTTGCCGGATGCTTCGATTTGAATCTGGATGGTCACCAAGCCTCCGATGAGTTCGGCCCTGCCCCGGAACAGGATGAACGCCCCGACGATGATGATGCGCTTGTCCACCGAGACTTCCACGCCGACGGCGAAATAGACGCTGACGTTGCCGATGACGGGCAGCCCCACCATCAGCTCGACCCCGAAACCAACTTTCAGGTAGAGGTTCGGCCCACGCACCGTGTCCGCTCCGATGCGCAGGGTGCAAGTGCCCACGGCATAGACTGTGGCCGCTGCTACCGAGAGGCACATCACGCTCAATTTTGCGCCAAACTCCACATAGCCGCCAGCACTCGGCGCAGGCGTTCCCTCGCCAGAGGGCAGCGGCATCCCGACGTTGAAATAGCAACCAAGTTTGAGGTAACATTCAAGGCGCAGCGGCGCCACTGGGCTATCGGCGGCGGGCGGCGGGAAACGCAGCACAGGTATCTCCTTGTCCGCCTGAAACTTGTATTCCCAATTGTTTGGGCTGTTGCTCATGGCGATTTTCAGGCCCTTCGTCAATGCGCCAGCGTAGTCGCCACCGTTGAGCAGCAGCAGTATTTGGAGGATGTCGTAAACGGGTCGAAGCGGCTCACCAAATTCGAGTTCGGGAGAAGTGAATGCTGGCGATTTCCCCTTTTCGGTATCGAATTTTCCACGGATGAGGAACAGGCGTTTCATGTCCAGCAGGTCCACCACCATGGTGACACCTTCCATTTTGTTGGCCCATTTCCGCGCCGAACTATCCAGGTCGTATTTCAAGGTGCCGTCGCCAGTCTTGTTCCCTTTGATGTCGTTTTTGGCGTATTCGACGTAAATCTTGACATCCTTTTCATTGATAAAATAAACAGGGCCTTCGGTAAAAGCCTGCTCCAGGATTTTGTCAGGATCTATTTTGTTCAGCAGCTTGTAGCCTTCCTCTTTGATGTTGAGGTCAAAATCGTTCAGGTTGAGCCTTGGCAGCTTGTCCAATTTTGGAAAAATGCCCTTGCTGTCGAGCAAGCGGTAGGCGTCGGCAAGGTCGGGCCGGGAGCTTTTCAGCGTCTTCTGGCCCTGCTCGAACGACGGGTTTCGGAACAACACCTTCTGCGTATCGGTGTTTTGCAGAAAGGCAAACTGTGTAGCCCTGTCCTCCAGATTGAGGTTGAAAAGGTCGGCGGGGCTGGACAGTTCGTGCGGGTTGTTGTTCGGCTGGCCGAGGATGCCCCGGCGTATGAGCGGCACCACGTTGTCGCTGATGGGCAGCACTTCCAGCGTCGCTTTTTTGTGCTGCACCACGCTCCAACTGCCGTCTTTGGGCAGCACGGGCGTCCCTTTGGCGGCAGTCACAAACACGAGTTTATTAGCGGCGTCACGGCTGGGTTGCACCTCTACCCGGCTCATGCGCATGGTCTGGTTGCTCTTGGCGATGTTGACGAGGCAGTCCACTGGGCCGCCGAGGCCGTTTTGCAGGAGCAAAAGTTCCCGGAAATGATCCGGTGAGATGACCACGCCAATCGGGCTTAGTTGCAGGTAGCCCAACATGCGCTTCGAGGGCACCCGACCATTTGCACCGCCTGAAACCACATCGTCCATTTGCACATCGGCATCAAAATAGACGGGCACCAAGTCAATGCTCAGGTTCTTTCCACCGCCTACGCCCTTCGGCAAGCCGTCGTTTGGGTCAATATAAAAGCCAGTCGTTTTGTTCCAAGCGGCGGTGTAGGGTGTGATGTCACTGGTCTCCACGATGTTCCGCACGTTGAAAACGCCGTGTACGACACCGGGGTGGAACTCGTATGCAACATCCTCGACCGTTACTATCTTGGGTACACCATTCTCTACTATGTTGTTTACCGCTATTATTTCCTTGAACGCATAAACGCCGTCACTTTCCGCCCGCCAGCCGCTGTCAATCCGATAGACCAGGCCGGCGCTGTTGCGGAACATGGTGATGGTTCGCACCACATGGACGCACCAAGGGTAAACGATGCTGCGCACCTGTATCACCTCGTGGGCAGTCCGTCCTTTCCAGACATCGAATTTGGCTTGTGAGAGGTCGGCAATCTGGGCTTTTGGGTTCAGCCAATTGCTGAAAATATTGGCACCATAGCCGCTGAAATCGTAACGCTCGACAGGTACGCCTTGCTTGCGCAATTTGCCGCCATTGCCGCCTGCCCCAAATTTGTTGTTGAAAATGGTCGTGACCGTTTTGGAGAGGATGCTCCGGTCGAGCGGGTCGCCTAATGGCCCGTGCAGGTTGGTCAATTGCTCGGTGACACCCTCGAAACTGCGGTTGCCTTGTGGGTGCTTGTAGCCGACTGTGCTGATTTGCAGTGCCGTTTTTGCGCCAGCGACAAACTCGTGCTGCACGACCTCGATGCTTGCCCCGGTCGGCTGCCCCATGCCCTGCACATCCTGGTTGTAGCGGGCGATGCCGAGCATGCCGAAGGGCAGCGTGAAAAAACTCCAAGCTTTGAAATCGGGGTTGGTGCGGTAATTTTTGTCCAAATAAAAAGCCAGCGGCAATGGGGCGATGGGCACGGTGTCGCGCCCGGTATTGCCCATGAGCGTCGGCGGGCCGTCGTCCTGAAAGGTGAGGACGCCAAAAGGCGGGTCGTTGTTGACGTTGAATGGCGGCGTGGTGTTGATGACCGGCTCCCAACTGATCTGTGGCACGGTGAACAGCCGCACAAAACGCCCGCTGGCCACCACATCCATGCCATCGGCGGAGAGCGGGTTTTGGTCAGTTCGAACCTCGAACGACCGCTCGAAGAAGAACTCCTCGTCAATAAAACCGAGGTCCACGCCCATCCAGTCGGCGGCGGTGCTGACGTCCAGCAAGCTAAAAAAATGGTGGTGCTGGAATCGGTCGTCAACATGGAGGTTCAGGTTGTAACGGTGGTCTTGGGACTGCACATCTTGGCCAGTGCGCCGTCTGACGCGGGCCGATGCTTTTGCCGCTCTCGCCTCACGGGTTTCGAGTTCCCTGTTTTGGGCAAACAGCAAGTTTTGCATGGGGTTCAGGTGCAGGGCGAGGTTGTTGGCCACCCGCTCCATGTCGCCAAAAATAAACTGGACGGACGGCACCTCCCCAGCCTTCCACCACATGGTGCCGACCAGCAGCCTTTGCAGTTCGCCGAGCGCAAACAAGCGGTCATTGTCGCCTTCCTGCTGGCCCATCCAGGTGAAAATGCCCGCATTGGCAGCGTAGGGGTCGGGCAGCGTGGGCAGGTAGTTCAGCAAGGCAAAGGCATAACTCAGGCTCGCTTCCGAGAATGTTTCGGCTAACGGCGGCAACTGGCCGGACAACAAAAACGCATTGACCGGGGATACGGTCAGCAGGGCATTGTTGAGGGCAATGGCTTGGCTTTCCCAAGTTTGCGGAGCAGCGAAAGGCCTCCCCTCCGGGCCGTTGTCCCGCAGGATGTTTTCGTCAAAAACCATCACTTGGTCCTGCTGTTCGCCAAAGGCACGCAGCAGTAGCGATTGCTTGGTTTTGATGTTAAACGGCTGCCCGTCCGCCCCGACCGGGCGGTCGAGGCTGCTCTCGCAATCGGTGATGGAGGCACAGGTTTCCAGTCCGGCAGCAGTGCATTGGTAAACGAAAGGGAACTGCCCGGCATAGTTCATGTTCAATTCGTTCCAACGTTCTGGCGCTCCTTGCCAGAGGCGGAGAAGTTGGTTGGCACGCTCCGTGGTGGTCTTCCACGAGATGATATGGAGCATGTCCGGCGCAGCAGCAAGGAAGCAGTCATCGAGCCGCAACCGTGCCGCCGAGGCCCGGTTGGCATCGAGCATGCCCGCACAGGTGGCGGACAGCCCCGTCCTTGCCATGGCAAAAAGTATCCCTGCCCCTTCTGCCCGGAGCGGGATGCCCAGCCTTGTCATGGGCAATAGCCAGGCACCATCAAACAGCTTGGTCGAGCCGCCCAGGGCAAGCACAGGGGATTCTCGTTGGTTTACGGAAAAATCCTCCGAGTCCAGGGCCATGGGAATAGCGGCTGAGTTGAAGAACTGCCCGTATTCGGCCTGTTCACCAGTCCATGTTAGTGTTTTCTGGTCGCCATAGAGGTTCCAGCCCGCCGTATCCGAGACGAGTTCCAAAGTGGAAACAGCCTGGTCGAACCGCAAAGCCATTGCCTCCGGCAATCGGACGTTTGCGTTTCGTGCATCTGCTCCATAGGCTCCCGCCCCGTTGTTCGGGGACGGTGGAGCCAGTTTCATGGAAAGGGAAACTTTGACGTTGAAATCATGGAGCATCTGGAAACCGCCTTGTGCTTGTTCCCCAATTTGAAGCAGCCATAGTTGCAGCAGTTCGGGGTCGTCCACGTTGGCCATCTCAGGCGTCGGGAAGCCAGGAAAGGTCAAGGTGGCCGAAGCAACCCGAAGGCCACAGTACATTTGCTCATTGGTGTTGGCGACCAGCAATTTGGCTTGTAACCAAATGGTGCCCTCGCCCATTTCGATGGTGCTGACTGCACGAACATGCCCCATGTTGACGCGCTGGAAGCTGATGGCAATCGGGGCGTCTGGACTCAGTATCAAGCTCGGCTTTACCGCTCCTAAAAACTTCAATTCCCTATTTATCGTTGGGGTTTTATAAACGTCCAACCAGAATCGCCTCCTGTCCCGGTTCACCATTGGGCCGATGCTCTCTGCCAGTTCTGCCGAGATTGCCCAATCGGGGATGCTGCTACGGAGCCAGGTGGCTCGGTTCGGTGTTTCCCGAAGGAAGACCCTGAGCGAGGCCGGGCCGGGCTGCAAGTCTTGCGCTACTCGGTCAAAGCGCCTCTGCAAGAACTCCCGTTCCTCGGCCTTCAGGTATTGGGTAGTGAAATATTGCATGCGCTCGAAGTCGAAGGTATCGCGCATGGAAGCTGCAGGCTGCCCTTGCAGAAGGGCTTGGGCACAATGGTTCAGTATCGTATCGAACGGTGCTGCGTCGTTTTCGACAATGCCCAGGAAATCGGCGAGGAGTTTGGCAAAGGCTGCCAGGAGTGGATTTTCTTGCATTTGGATGAGGCTGATTGTGAAGTTTCTGAACGGCAATTTATACCCATTCCATCCAAAGCGGGTCTTTTATATCATAATTATGTTTTTAGCATAAACGCTTTTACAATAGCTGGTGGGGTTGTGGGATTTTTGGGAATGTGAAAGTGAAATAATGGAATTCTGTGAGGACGGATTAACATGAAAATTGCAAGTCAGGCAGTGCCTTTGTCAAAAACTTGGCCGCTACCTGACCTTCGTTTTATTTCAATTTGGCAAGTCCACTTGTTGCAAAAGGCAGCCGAGACGATAGCGTAAGTCCATTGCACATTCATCCATCATGTTAGAGTCGGAAGGGAAAAATATCATGCCACCAGCGCAGCAACCGGTAAACGCCCTTGCGTCGCCCGAAACTGAACAGGACGATGCAGAATAGCTTTCGGACTCCCATATCCTTTGGTTAAGCAACTCCTTGCCTGTATTGAAATCAAAAACCGTTATTTGAGCGCTCAGGCTGGCATCTTTCCATGCCCTCACTTCTTCGGTGGTAGCAGTGACGGTCTCGTATATGGGTTTAGAGGAAATCACCACCCCATTGCTGTCCTTGACCTCTTCCTTGCCTACCACTATTTGCTGTGAATAGGAGGTGGAGGTGGTGCTTGTTTGGTCAGGTGAAACAGATGCCTCCAACAGCTCTACCACTGCCCTGAAATCGTATTGAATGCCAGGCATTTCATTGAAATGCACAACTTGCCAAGTGGCATCGCCGCTCACGCCCCAAAATTCAAGGTGCCGCAGGACGCTTTGACTGTTAAAGAAATCCCAGCGGTAGCCCATTTCAAACAGCACATATGTCTTGCCGAGCGCCAACGCTTCGCTTTGCAGCTCCTCGGCTTGGGCACCTGCCCAGTGGTATTTTTTCCGAAGGGTAAAAATGCGGTCATAAGCTTTTCGGGCCTTTAACCGCTGGCCGTTCTCGGCGAGGCGCAGGTTTTCCTCAATGGCTGGGAGCGAAGTTGCGATGACTTCTTGGCGACTCTCAGCCAGCATCTCCTCCACTGGCAGCAGTCGGATTTCGGGGCGGTAGCCGTCCTCACTGACGATAGGCATTAGTGGCTCCACCCGTTTTTGACGGTTCTCTATGCGCTCGTTGATGACATGGATTTTTTCCCAAGCGGCAACCGTGCCAAGGGTTTTCAATTCTTCAATCTTTCGCAGGTCTATCTCATTTGCTTGCGCAAAAGACGATTCGAGCACCTTGGCCCACTGAGTACCTGAGCGCTTATTGTCGGTGCGGCGGCTGGCAAATTTCACAACGGTGTCGTGGTCGTGCTTTGACTGGAATTCCATGGGGCTGGAACAGCCCACAAGTAGGATGGAAAGCAACAGGGCTGGAGATTTTAGGTAGCGTAGCATGGCCTGTGATTTAAAAGGTGAAAGATGTAGTGGCCAGGATTGTCTTTTTTCTATGTGGTAAAGATAGGGGCGGGAAATGCGTTTGTAAAGGGGTGGCGAGTTAGGATGGTGTTAAATAACTATGACACCATAAACCCCAGAAACTTCAAGTCCTCCCAAAATGCCGGGTACGATTTGTCCACCACCTTCGGGTCTTCGATGCCCACCTCCCCGAGCAGGGCCAGCGGTGCAAACGCCATCGCCATGCGGTGGTCTTCGTAGGTCTGAAAGATGGGGAAACCTTCCGCCACCGCCTTTCCCTCCACCATAAAATACTCTTTGTCCGATTTTTTGGCAAAACGGGCGGGCAGCTTCGACAGCGAGACCTGCACCTTGGCCAGCTCGTTTTGCAGCGCTGCGATGCGGTCGGTCTCCTTGATGCGCAGCGTTTCCAAGCCCGTGAAAAGCCCCTGTACGCCCATTGCTCCGCAAACAACCGCCAGCGTCTGCACTATGTCGGGGCACGGCAGGAAGTCCCATTCAAAAAAGGGCTTTGTGGCAGCACCGGGCAGCTTGGTCAAACGGGCGGTACGCCCCTCGAAGCGGGTCTCCACGCCGAAGGCCCGCATCATGCCGGGCAGCGCCGAATCGCCCTGCCAGCTATCTTCGAAAAGGCCGTGCAAGCGCAGGTCGCAGCTCTCGCTGAGGGCAGCCAGCGCATAATGGTACGAGGCTGCCGACCAATCGGCCTCCACGGTAAACTCCTTCGGCTGGTACTGGCCGGGCTGCACCCGAATCACATCGCCCTCCCACTCGTGCCCCACGCCAAAATGGCCCATCATGCGCAGCGTCATTTCGAGGTAGGGGCGGGAGACGAGCTTGCCCACCAGCGTCAGTTCGAGGCCGTTGGACAGCGTGGGCGCTATCATCAGCAGGGCAGAAAGGTACTGGCTGCTGGTATCGGCGGGGATGGCGAGGCGGTTCGTGTCCCCAATGCCACCGTGCGGCTGTATGCGCAGGGGCGGGTAACCCTCGTTTTCGAGGTAGTCTATATTGGCGCCCAGCTTGCGCAATGCGTCCACCAACAGCCGGATGGGCCGTTGTTTCATGCGCTCGGTGCCAGTGAGTATGCGGGTGCGCTCGGTGCGGGCGGCCAAGTAGGCCGTGAGGAAACGAAAAGTCGTTCCAGCCGCACCAGCGTCCAGCACTTCCCCCTCGGCAGCCAACAACTGCTGCATGAGCTGCGTGTCTCGGGAGGTGGACAGGTTGTTTATTTCAAAATCATGGCCAGATAGGGCACGGATGATAAGCGCCCGGTTGCTGATGCTCTTGGAGCCGTCAAGTTGGATGTCGCCAAAGATGCGGCGGTCAGGTTTTGATAGTTTTATAACCATGAATTGCTGGAAAACGGTGATTGGTAGGGGCGGGCAAAGGTAGGGGGATTTTTTGTGCAGCGGTCCTTGACGAGCATTAATGGCTATTTCGATAGGCCTTCCCTTTTTATTGAAACATATAGAAATCATTGCCCCCATCACCCCTCATCCACTTTCAACCATCGCCCAAGTTCCAAAAACTCCTTTTTCCAATCCGGTGCCACGCCTGCCCAGTTTTCTTCCCGGTGCTTTTGCGACAATTGATAGAAAAGGTTCTGGCTCTTCCAAAGTTCCGGCAAGATTTCCAATTGCGCCAGCACCTCCAAGATACCGGACAGCCGGCGAAGGCTTTCGGCGACCTCCCCATTGGCACTTATTTTCTTCAGCTCTACAAAAATCCGCTCGCCGGAAACGAACTTAAGCCGCTTTAAATCAATGAATTGCACACCCCAGAGCTGGTGCTCGCCCGCCAAGTGGCGCAGCTCCCGGAGGCTCAGTTTGCCGTTTTCAAAAAAGCGGTGCAGCGCCTGTTCTATCACGAACTGCGTGATGCCCTTCCAGTTGCGAGGCACGGGCATGTCGTCACGCAGCATGCCAATCATCAACTGGTAATTGTCTTCGTAATAATCCAGAATAGCCGACTCCACCGACGGGTAGCTGTTCGCCAGAATCTGCTTGTAAATCTTCAGCTTTTCGTCCTTGAACAGGTTTTTGAACGAAAACTTTTCAGGCCCAAAATCTTGGATAAGGTTGATAACGTCGCCCAAGTTTGCAGTCCTAAAGGCCGTTGACAGCTCCAATTGGAATTGGTTGAATGTCGGTTGCGGCATGTCGAGCGAGATGCTGCCAACCACGTGCTGCTGGCCGAGGTACAGCACGGCAAAGCTGAAATGTTTTTCGGAATAGGTCAGTTTTGAAACGACCGTCGTGCGGCCCAACGCCAACCTTTGCCCGCCCGCAGGTATGCGCTCGAACACCTCGTTTTCCACTGCAAAATGCAGGAATGTCGCCGTGTCCTCGTAGTCCTCGAAGATGGACGAGGCGGCGTAGTGCATGGCCACGCCCGTCAGTGTGAGTTGCGAGGGCTGCACATTTGCCCGGAAGCTGTCGGCTGCGCTGGCGTAGCTGTTGCTCGGCACCCGCTCCAGCCGCTCGATGAACTGCGGCGCAAGGCTCACGCCCGTCGCATTGTAATGGTGGTAGGTTGCCCGAAGGGCATATTGCAGCACCTGGCTGGTCTCGATGCCCGACACCTCCGAGAAAAACCATGCACAGCTCGTGTACATCAACTGGCATTGCCGCTGGATTTCGAGCATGCGCAGCAGGTTGATGCGCTCTGTTTTTGTCATTACCCGCCTTGCATGTTTTTCTATGAAACGCTCCACGTTCTCCTGCGAGCGGTCGAGGATGACGGCAATATACTCGTCCCTCGCCACCCAGATGTCCTTGACCCATTGGCTGGCCGAGGTTTCGTATTCCAGGGTCAGTTCGTCACGCAGCCAGTCGAGGGCGTCCCGAAGGGGGCCACGCCATGCTTGGTGCCAGCCGGGCTGGCCGCCCGTGTTGCAGCCGCAGTCGGAGCGCCAGCGCTCCACGCCGTGGGCGCAGCTCCACGAGCTGTTTTCATGGATTTGCACTTCGTAAACGGGTGGGTGCTTCTCCAAAAACTGGCCGTAGTTCGTCAGTGCGGCAGGTGTTTCCTCTTCGATAAAATCGAGGCAAAAGGCCAGTGCCATCTCGCCCCAGCCATGGTGGTGGCCGTAGCTTTCGCCGTCCGTGGCGATGTGCGAAAGTTGCGGCTCATCGTCCGCATCGAACACGTTGACCATTCGCTGGCCAAAGTTGGCCCCACTTTTAAGCAGCCCTTGGAAGGCCACATCCTTCGCTATGTTTCCATCGTAAAAGAACAGGCTGATGGTTTTGCCGGAAGGCAGCTTGCAGAGGTAGGCCCGGCGGGTGTCCACGTTCTCGCTGGGCAGTGGCGTCCAGTCGGTTGTTTCTATTTTACGAAACGCTTTTGCTTGCCGGGGAGCCAGCACCGTGAAGACGATGCCATGCACCGCCAGCACTTCCAGCGAGGCGGTGTCCACGGCAGCTTCTGGCAGCCACATTCCTTCTGGCTTGCGGCCAAACCTGTGCTCGAAGTCCGCAATGCCCCAGCGCACTTGCGTCACCTTGTCCCGCTCGTTGGATAGCGGCATTATCGTATGGTTATAGGCTTGCGCCATTGCGTTGCCGTGCCTCCCGAAGCGGTCCCAGCTTTGGCGGTCGGCATCGAGGATGGCGTGATAGGTGGTGGGGTCGGCGCTTTCGAGCCACGAGAGCAGCGTCGGCCCGAAGTTGAAGCTGATTTGAGCGTAGTTGTTGACGATTTTTCGAATAAAATCCCGCTCGCCATTGATGCGGGCCGCCGTGTTTCGGGCATAGCACTCGAAGTTGACACGCTCGTTCCAGTCATGGAACGGTGCTGCGCTCTCTTGTAGTTCGATGACCTCCAGCCAAGCGCTTTCCCGTGGCGGCTGGTAAAAATGGCCGTGTATGCAGACGTATTTGTTTTTTTGCATAGTCAATTGTGGCCGCCCAATTTATTGGGCAGGCCGTTGGCACAGCGGCATATATTTATTTGACCTGCCCAAAAAATTGGGCGGCCACCATCACTTCCATTCAAAAGTCTCGATCAACCTCTCCACGTCCTTCCGCATAAAGTCATATACGGGGGCGAGGCTGTCCGTGTTGGCCTCGGTGTAAAAGTACAGCGCACCCCGGAAGAAGTGCTTTTGCTCCGAAGTATCGGTCAGGAAAAACTGCAATTGCGATGCAACGGGGCCTTCCACCGAGAACACCATGCCCTTCACGTTGTGCGCAGCATTGAACAGTGGTTTCTCATTGATATAGGTCGCTTTTTTGTTGTGCCAATCGGTCATTTTGAAGGCGTCGGCCTTGAGCTTGTCAGCGGTTTTTTCCTTAGTAATGGGGGTGTAGCTGCAATGTAGGCGACAGTCAAAGTCTTTTACGACGACGTTGAACCAGCAGGGGTGCTCCGGTTTTATATCGAAAAAAGTCGTGTCTTTTTGGATGACGGCGTACTTCGGGTACTCAAACGTGAAGCCGCAATAGCCCTCCGTGAACGGTTGGTATTCCTTTTCTGGATAGACCACTTTTGGGTAGGCCCGTGGCTTGGGGGTGAGGATGGGGTCTTCGCAGGATGTAATGAAAATCAAGGCTAAAAAAATGGCTAAAAATCTCATTTTCAACGATTTGCAAAAATAAAACGAGCCGTTTTTCTTTTATAAAAACGGCTCGTTGGGGGCGAACTGCATTCGCCCTTTAGTTTGGGCGACTGGAAGCCCTATTAGAACGGCAGGTCGTCAGTGGGTGGTTCGCCCACGTCGCCCATTACGCTAGAAGGCTCTTGAACGGAGGCACTATTGTTGCCGCTGCTGCTTCTTCCTGCGTTGGAAGGCTCATCGCTGGGGAAGTAGCCGCCACCGCCGCCGCCTTCCTTACGCTCCAGCATTCGGAAATCGCTGGCAACTATTTCGGTGAAAAACTTTTTGACGTTGTCCTTATCGGTGTAATCCCGGTATGTCAGCTTGCCCTCTAAATAGACAAGCATGCCTTTCTTAAGGTACTTTTCAGCAATCTCCGCTTGGGTGCGCCAAACGACAATATTGTGCCATTCGGTGGTTTCTTGCTTGTTGCCGTCCTTGTCCTTGTAGGTTTCGGAGGTAGCTAGGGAAAACTTGGCAACAGCTGCTCCCGATTCTAGCCTCCGAACCTCGGGGTCTTTGCCAAGGCGCCCAATGAGTGTAACTCGATTTAACATAGCGATGTCTTGTTTAGGTTTAAGTTTCTCATACTTTCCGTCTAACGCCGGGGATTGTATGTTTTTCAAAAGAGTTCTAAAGGTAAAAACTTCTGGTTTAAGTACAAGTCTATGACCTTTGGAAAGGCAAAATTGTCGAGTTTTCCTCTTTCCACCGCTATCCAGTTTCCTTCTTTTTGCAAAAAATCGGCGCTGACCTCCACCTCCCAGAACCTGGCCACGATCCGCTGGTGCGTCAGCTCCTGCCGTTGCGGTGCCGAAACCTTGCGGAGCGACCATCCGGCCTCGCCGAGCCAAGTTTGGCAAGTTTTGTTTTTTGTCAAAAAATGGCGGTCGTCCTGCAAGCTGTCCGTCTCGATGAGCGGGAAGTCGTAGAGGTTTTGCCAGATGTCCTTCTCGCTGCGCTTTTTTATAAAGACCTCATTCAAGCGATTGATTATCAAATAGTTGAAAAACCGTTGCCGCCGCTCCAGCTTCTTTGATTTCACGGGCAATTGCCCAGTTTTATTTTCCAAAAAAGCCACGCAACGCTCCCGCATCGGACAGCTTGGGCATTTCGGCGCAGCCGGGGTGCAGTGGGTGGCACCGAAGTCCATGATGGCCTGGTTGAAGTCGCTGGGTAGGAAATTGGGAAATTGGGAAATTAGGAAATTGGCAGCAGCGTCACGTCCAATTTCCCAATTTCCTAATTTCCTAATTTCCATTATTTCTTGCCCAAGCTGGGCAAACTGCTTCTTCCCTTCCGTCGTGTCAATCGGTGTTTCGATGCCAAAATAGCGGGACAGCACCCGATAAACGTTGCCGTCCACCACGGCGTGGGGCAGGTCGTATGCAAAGGAGGCAATGGCCGCTGCCGTGTAGTCGCCGACGCCTTTTAGGGAACGAAGGCCTTCGTAAGTGGTTGGAAAAGAGCCATTTAGCTCGTAGGCGATATGCTTGGCTGCCGCATGGAGGTTGCGGGCACGGGAGTAGTAGCCGAGGCCCTCCCATTGTTTCATCACTTCGTCTTCGGCGGCATTGGCCAGGTCGGTGACGGTTGGGTAGGCCGCCTTGAAGCGCTCGAAATAGGGCAGCCCCTGCTCCACCCTCGTCTGTTGCAGGATGATTTCAGAAAGCCAAATAAGGTAGGGGTTGCGCTCGCCTTTCCATGGCATGGGGCGGTGGTGGCCAGCGTGCCATTCCAGAAGGTTTTTGGTAAAAAAAAGATGATCGTCGTGGTTGTCGGTAGCAGCCATTCAATGGGAATTGAACGGCAAGATTACAGGATTTTGGTGAGGTTGATAAGGGTTAACAAAAGTTGATGACGGCCGTAGCCTTGCGGGAAATCAAGCTTAATCAACCTCATAAACCCTTATCAATCAAGCTTAATTCGAGTCAATCACATCCCCCGACCCCGAAATATGCGAGTTTACAGTCGGGTGGCCTTTGTAGAAAACATCGCCACTGCCACTGATGCGCACGTCCAATACCTCCAGCACATGTACCGAGGCATCACCGGAGCCACTGATGCTGATATCGGCTTTTTCCACGGGCATGTTGAACGCCTCTAGGTCGCCGCTGCCGCTGATGTCGAAGTCGAGGTATTCGGCCTCGCCCTCCATTTCCATCTCACCGCTGCCGCTGATTTTGCCGTCCACCTCTTCTGCGAACAAGCCGACACAGATGCCGCCACTGCCGCTCACACGCAGCACGATATCCTGCACAGTGAAGAAATTGTCGCCCCGAATCTCGCCTGAACCCGATACGCCGAGGTATTCAATGTCAGGCATCGTGATGTAGATTTCGAGGTCGTAGTCGTTCACGCATTGGTCGAACTCAATGTTCCAAGTGTCGTCCTGTACATCGAGTTCCAGTTCGTCAATGATGTTATCCTCGCCGACGGCGACCACCTCGAACACATCGCCCTGTGTGATGAAGACCTTTGCTTCGCAACTGAGTTTTACCCCTGTGAAATCAGGCATGTCAAGCACCCGCTCCACTTCAGGGCCTTCGCCTTGTTGGCAGTTGCCGAACCAGCCGTCGTCGTCGGGGACGCAGGAAGGTGATGTAAATGCAATGCCCAGCAAGAGCATCCAATAAAACAATGATTTTTTCATGGCTTAAGATTTTTGATGATGCCGTTGGCTGATGTCCACTGGCTATTGGCCAGCCAATGGTCAGTGGACATCAGCCAACAGCCTTTCAGAACTCCACCCGATAATTGAACACCGGGAAAAACCCCGTCTGGGTATAAGTCTCGATTTTTTGCGTCTCGTCGTCGTAGTATTGACTGTATGTGTTCAGCCGCCCTGTCACGTTTTGGATGTCTAGCATGATGGTGTGCGTCAGGCGATTTCTGTTGATTTTGTAGCTCAGGCCAACGTCGAAGCGCCAGTAATCGCCCGCCTTGGTGCCGAAGGGCTGGTCTTTCAGTAGCACTTCCTTGCCCTGCTCGATGGAGGCGGCGAGGTCTATCGGCGTATAGCGGTTGCCCCCGGCCAACAGTGCCTTGCTATTGATGCCGATGATGTTTTGCTTGTTCTTGCCCACCTTGAATTCCTTGCCAGCAAGGGCATGGAGCGTGTAGCGACCGTCGTAGCGGGTGGCATACTCGATCCCGTTCACGGGGGTGTAAAGCGAGCGGTACAGCGATCCCGTGAGGAGAAAGTAGTAGTTTTTGGTGAAGAACTTCTCCAGCGTCAGGTCCACTCCGTAGTTGCGGCCCTTGCCTTCGTTGCCCGTTTTTTCCGAAAAAATAAAGGTCCAGATGTCTGCGGAGTTCAGGAACGAATTGGTGCTGCCGGGCACCGTCTCCACAGGCACGTCGTACAGGTACTGGTAATAGACTTCGGCCTTCATCCTCATGCTGCCGCCAATGCGCTGGTCGTAGCCTAGCACGGCGTGCACAGCCTTGGTCAGTTCGAGGCCAAGGTTGCCACTTCGAGGCGTGCCATCGAGTAGCTTGCCGTCCAGCACGTAGGCTGCCAGGTGCTCCCGCTTGCTGTGCAGGCCCACGGCGGCGCTCAATGATTGGCGGTCGCTCAGTTTCCAGTCCAGCGCCACCCGTGGCTCGATGGCCATTTTTTTATTCAACAAAAACAGCGAGTAGTGCAGCCCGGTGTTCAGCGTCCAACGATCGTCGAAGCGATGCTTCCATTGGCCGAAGGCCTGCAAGAAGCCACCCTCGCCGTGGTTGTCAAATAGCCGGATGAGGTTTTCGCCCTTGTCATCGTCGAAGTTGTTGTCGTCGTCAAACGTGAAATTGAACCTCGTAAAACTGAACACGCCGCCCGCTCGTAGCGTATTTCGGGCGTCGAATTTGTGGTTGTAGGTCGAGCTGAGGCGGTAAGTATAATTGCTGATTTTGTTTCGGGCGTCCAAGTGCTTTTCATAGTTTTTTTCAGGATCCAGCCAGTATTCCTTGCTATTTTCAGTCTCACGAGTAGCCACTGCTACGGTGCGCAGGTAGCTATTGCCGGTGAGCAGGATGCGGTGCGAAAGGCCAACCGTTGCCGCCGAGGCAGTCTCCTTGAATCCCCACTCGCCGAACTCGCCCGTCCATGTGCTGCTGTCCGCCTTCGGCGAAAACTGGGCGCTGTTTTGTCCAGCCAATCCGAACAAAGCGAACGTGCCCGCCCGCTCCGTTGGCATGTTCATTTTGAAGGAAAGGTCTGAGTACTTGGGCGTGACATCACCGGCAATATTGAGGCCCACCGCCGAGAGCAGCCCCAGCGTTGCGTAGCGATAATTGACAAGATAAGAGCCTTTTCCTCCCTGTTTGAAGGGGCCTTCCGCAGCACCTTCCAAGCCCAAAGCGCCCAGCATCAGGGCATGCTCCCGCTTCTCGTTATTGCCATTGCGCATGTTCAGGTCGAAGACGCCGGAGAGCGCATTGCCAAATTCTGAAGGAAAAGCGCCCGTGTAAAAATCAGAGTTGGACAGCGTGCTGCTGCTCAACATGCTGATGCCCCCGCCGCTGCCACCCATAGAGCCGAAGTGGTTCGGGTTCGGTATTTCGACGCCCTCCAAACGCCACAGAATGCCGCTCGGCGAGTTGCCCCGCACCACGATTTCGTTGCTCAGGTCGGAGGAGGAGCCGACGGCCACGCCAGCGTAGTTCGAGGCCATGCGGGCGGGGTCATAAAAGCTCCCAGCATACCGGCTCGTTTCTTCCACACTAAAGGAGCGGGCGCTCACGGTCGCCATTTCGTTCAGCGCTTCGGCTTTGTCGTGCTTCGCAATGACGGTGGCCACTTCGAGCACGACCGCACTTTCCACGAGTTGCAAATTGAGTACTAGTTCCTTTCCGGCAGTGACGAGCAGATTTGGGATGGTCAACGGCTCGTAACCGAGGTAGCTCACCTGCAAGCTGTGTCGCCCAACAGGAAGTTTTTCGATTTTAAAATAGCCGTCTGGGGCGGTCACATCTCCCATTATTGGGTTCATGGTGAGAACAGCGACTTCTGCGCCTACGAGTGGGGCGTTGGTTTCTTTGTCGGTCACGCTGCCCCTGATGGTTTGCAGGATCTCTTGTGCTCGCAAGCATGGCGATGCCAATAGGCAAC
>JANPLH010000632.1:0-1675 GCA_031426435.1 Saprospiraceae bacterium
ATGCACCTGCTCGGCAACCTCACCGATTACCTCCCCACTATCAACAAGACCTGGTTCGAGCTGCAGCCGCTCAATGAAGTGCAAGCGAAGGAGGCCATCACACAGCCCGCTGCACTGGTGGGCAATTATATCTCAGCGCCTTTCCAGTACGAAGCACAAGCGCTGGAGGACATCCTCCGCTTCTTGACCAAGGGCGGCAAGGAGAAAATCGAAAGCACCCAATTGCAGATAGTCTGCAACTCGCTGGAACGGAAGGCGGCGGCGCAAAAACTGTCGCATATCCGCCCCGCAGACGTGGGCGACCTCGATGCCGTCATCGAAAACTATTACCTCGAAAAAATTGCCTCCATCGGCGACGAGGAGGAACAACTCGCCGCCCGCCGACTGGTGGAAGAAGGCCTGGTCTATGAAGAAGAAGAGCGCCGCCTGAGCCTCTACGAGGGCATCATCGGGAAAGTCTATGGCATAGAACCGGAAACGCTCCGCAAGCTGGTGGACAGCCACCTGCTGCGGGCCGAGCCGAGCCTCCAAGGCGGCTACACCTACGAACTCAGCCACGACACCCTCGTAGCGCCCGTGCTAAAGGCCAAGGCCAAGCGCATGGAAGTGGAAAAGCTGGAAGCCGAGCGGGAGGCGCAGCGCCAAAAGGAATTGGAACTGGCCGACCTTCGACACAAAGCAGAGGAGGAACGGCAAAAGGCTGAACAGGAACGGCATTTGCGGGAGCAGGCGGAGCAGGCCAAGGTAGAAGCGGAGACCCAGCGTCTGCTGGCGCAAAAAAACGAGCGGTGGGCACGAGCACGGACACGTGTGGCAGGCATTGTATCGTTGATTGCTTTGGCACTGGCATTGATTGCGGGGTTCAGTTATCTGCGGGCAGGACAGGCACGGGCTGAAGCCGATAGCAATGCCGCCAAAGCCAAAACCGAAGAACAAAGAGCCAAGGACGCCCTTGCCCAAGTGGAGTTAGAAAAAGAAGCTACGGAGGAGCAGCGCAAAATAGCAGTTGACAATTTCAAATTGGCGGAACTAAAGACGAAAGAGGCAATAGTCAATTTGCGAAAAGCAGAAATTGAGAAGAACAAAGCCAAGCGCAGCCTCGAAAAAATGAAAGAAGCGCAAAAGGCCGAACAAGAAGCCAAAATAGCCAGATTACAAGCCGAGGCAACCAAAGCCGAAGCCGAAATCAAAAAAATACTTAACGAAGCTGCTATCTATGAGCGCGCAGGGGAATTCCCGTCTGCTATTCAAATACTAAAATGGATACTCAAAAACGACCCCACCAATACAGAAGCCCGGCTGAGATTGGAGAAATTGGAAAATAAGAACAAATAAAGGCCAACATGAAACAGCTAATTTTACCTATATTATTGCTCCTTGCCTCGCAGCTACCTGCACAGCAGCTACCCGAACCCTGCTATCCCGGCGATTGCTACTGCCTCTACGAAAGCGCCATGAAGGTCTGGAAAGCCGGGCAATACGAACTAGCAGTAAACAAACTCAACGCCTGGAAAACCTGCGACACGGAACGGTTAGCGGAGGCATATGAATTGGTCATTAAAGTAATCAGGGAAGAGGAGGGCTTGAAAAAAGCGTCATATGATTAAAAAGAGAACGAGTATTCCATAATGAAAAAAAACAAAAGAATAAAATAATCCTTATATTTTTATAAAGA
>JANPLH010000633.1:0-4357 GCA_031426435.1 Saprospiraceae bacterium
CAAGGTTCACCATCATAATGATGTAAAGGAACAAGACCATGATGGCCCCAGCATACACGATGATGTGGACGGCTGCGAGGAACTGTGCATTCAGGAGGAAATAGTGCCCTGCTATTGCGAAAAAGGTCAGAATCAGGCACAGTGCGCTGTGGACGGGGTTCTTGACCGCCACTACGAGCAGCGCACAAAGCACCGCTACGACTGATAAAATCCAAAAGAGTATTTCTGAAATTGGCATGTTTTGTTGGGGTTGATAAGGGTTGATGTGGTTGATAAATGTTGATAAATCACAAGTAAAAATCAACAGTCAACAACTTCTATCAGCGCTAACCAACCATTCATTTCATTGAAAATTGAGGTCGAATTGGGTGCTTTGGGTTGACGACCAACTCTTGCCGCCGTGGGTCAATCAACACGTCCATTTGCTCCATAGGAATAGCACCCAACAATGGTTCTGATTCGCCAGAAAGCACCAGTGCCTCGACCATTGCACGACGATTGGCAAACCGCACTTCCACTGGCCCAACAACATCAAGTTCTATTGTACTTCCATCGGCCAATTGCGCTATGTCTGTATCAATGGTTTCCAGGCCAAGTTGGATTTTGATGGTTTCGTTGATGGCAAGCATGATGGCACCGGAGTCAACCAGTACCTCAACTTCCATTTTGCGAACTTGCTTTTCGCTGATGCGCTTTCTGCGCAAATCAACCAAGTCCTCATGGTTCGTCAAGATGATATTTGCATGTACAAGTCCCATATCAGTTTGTTTTTTGTGAAAAAATCAATGTTCCCCCAAATCTACTAAATCCTTGATGGTCACATTGTGCTGGTGGAACTTGTCCTTCTTGAACTCCAGTACAGCCGGGGTTTGCCGCACGGTCACATCCACTGGGTTGTCCATCGTTTCCACGAGTTTGTCCTTACCGAATACGAAACCATTGCGGCCATAGTTGCTCGGAATGATGCGGTCGGTTAGGAAAATCGCCTCTTTCGGGCAAGCCTCCTCGCAAAGTCCGCAGAAGATGCAACGCAGCATATTGATTTCGTAAACGGCAGCATACTTCTCCTCCCGGTACAGGTTTTCCTCGCCTTTTTTCCGCTCGGCTGCGGTCATGGTGATGGCCTCGGCGGGGCAGGCAACGGCGCAAAGTCCGCAAGCCGTGCAACGTTCTGCCCCTGCTTCGTCCCGCTTTAGCACGTGCAATCCCCGATAGACGGGCGCTATCGGGCGCAACTGCTCTGGGTACTGTACCGTTGCGCTCTTCTTGAAAATGTGGCGGAAGGTGATGGACATGCCCCCCGCAATGGCAGGCAGGTATAGGCGCTCGGCGAGCGTCATCTGCTTTTTTTCCATCACTTTGCTTCGGTTCGTCAGCATAAAAATGTCATTGGGGTCATTGGTCATTGGTCATTGGGGCATCACGAAAATGACCAACGACCAATGACCAATGACTATAAAATCCGCAACCCGTTCGGCACTTGCCTTTCGGGCTGCAAAAGTGTCACTTCTTTTTCATCGCCAACTACTCCGAGCACTAAACATTCGGAGATAAAATTGGCGATTTGTTTTGGGGGGAAATTGGTGACTGCGACCACCTGTTTCCCCAGCAAATCTTCTTTTTTGTACAGTTTGGTGATTTGGGCGGAGCTTTTCTTCACCCCAAAATCGCCAAAGTCAATCGTCAACTGGTAGGCTGGGTTTTTCGCTTTTGGAAAATCCTCGGCGGCGATAATGGTGCCTACCAGTATTTCTATTTTTTCAAAATCTTGCCAAGTCAGCATCACTTTCAATTTAGTTTTCCAGTGAAATACATTACAATTCCAGTGATAAAAATATTCAACAGCGAAAGCGGTAGCAGCACCTTCCAGCCGAGGTTCATCAACTGGTCGTAGCGGAAGCGGGGCAACGTCCAGCGCACCCACATGAACAGGAAGATGAAGCCAAAAACCTTTAGGAAAAATACCACCGTCTGCACCGTGGCGAGGGCGTTCGGACTGAGGCCAAGCTCGTGCTGGAAAGGGAAGTTGTACCCGCCCCAGAAGAAACTGACCATGATGGCCGACGAGATGAACATATTGATGTACTCCGCAAACAGGAACAGGCCCAGTTTCATCGAAGAATACTCTGTGTGGTAGCCGCCGATGAGTTCCGTCTCGCATTCCGGCAGGTCGAAGGGCGCACGGTTTGTTTCGGCGAAGGCGCAAATCATGAAAATCAGGAAGGCCAGTGGCTGGTAGGCTACATTTGCGAGGCCAGCATCTTGCTGCGCAACGATTTCCCGGAGGCTCAAGGTTCCCGTCATCATCACCATCGCAATGATGGAGAAGCCCATCGCAATCTCGTAGCTAATCATCTGCGAACTGGCCCGTAGCGCACCCAGCAGCGAATATTTGTTGTTGCTCGCCCAGCCACCAATCATGATACCATAGACCCCGATACTCACCACCCCGAACAGGTACAACACCCCGATATTGATGTCCGTGATTTGCAAGGCATAAGACTCACCACCGATGGTCACGTCCCCACCCCACGGAATTACTGCCCCCGTTATCAACGCCGTCAGCATCGCAATGCCCGGCCCGATGATGAACAGGAAGCGGTTGCTTCCTTCGGGAATGAGTTCTTCCTTTGTGAACATCTTGATGCCGTCAGCAACTGGCTGCAGCAGCCCCATCGGCCCTGCCCTGTTCGGCCCGACCCGGTCCTGCATCACGGCGGACAGCTTGCGCTCGGCCCAGGTGCTGTACATCGCTATCAGCATGGTGATGCCGAAGACGGACAGGACGAGGATTATTTTGAAAATTAAAATGGTCATTTTACACCTGCTTTTCTATTTGCTTTGCAAGCCATCACAGCCCTAAAGGGGAACCTAACTTGCAAATGCCGTGGTATTTGCTTGAAAGGCCCGCTGTTCGGGCTTTTATTTTTATGAAAATATCAACCTCCTGTCCTAATGAAGTTCCTACAACTTTACGTTTTAGGTTCCCCTTTAGGGGTCAGGGGTCACACATTATTCGGATTCAGCGCCCCCACTCCCAACTCCACTTTCTCCCCATGCGGTAACGACGCCCCTTCTAATTGATTTCCTTCGAAACGCTCGCCTTCCTCGCTCTCGTAGTGGTTGGCAGAGATGACCGAGTGGCGGTCAACATGCGTCACGCCGTCAATCACCCAGTCGTTCGTGTGTTTTTTCTCAAAACGGCATTCGTTGCAAATCCAGCCAGCTTCGCCGTTTTCCAGCTTGGCCACCTCGCCGAACTCGTCCTTTCGGGCAGTCACCCGAAGGATTTCCTCGCCTTGGTACCAGAGGCGAACCTTGCCGCAACATTTTTCGCAATTCCGGTGCGCCTCCACGGGTTTGGTGTACCACACCCGACTTTTGAAGCGGAACGTCCTATCCGTCAAAGCTCCTACCGGGCAAACATCAATCACGTTGCCCGAAAAGTCGTTGTCAATCGCCTGTTCGATGTAGGTGGAAATCTCCGCATGGTCGCCCCGACCGATGACGCCGTGCACCCGCCCGTCGGTGATTTGCTCGCAAACCTTCACACAACGGTAGCAGAGGATGCAGCGGTTCATGTGCAATTTGATATTGTCGCCGATGTCTTCCGGCTCGAAAGTGCGACGTCGGAACTCGTTGCGGGTGTCCAGCTTGCCGTGTTCGTAGCCAAGGTCTTGCAAGTGGCACTCGCCCGCTTGGTCGCACACGGGACAGTCGAGCGGGTGATTGAGGAGCAGAAACTCGGTCACGCCAGCCCTGGCTTCTATCACTTCCGGCGAGGTTTCGTTGCGCACGACCATGCCATCCATCACCGTGGTGCGGCAGCTTGGCACCAGCTTGGGCATGGGCCGTGGGTCTTTGGCCGAGCCTTGCTCCACTTTAACGAGGCAAGTACGGCAGTAGCCGCCGCTACCCTTCAGCGAGGAGTAGTAGCACATGGCGGGCGGCACGAGGTCGCCGCCAATCATGCGGGCCGCATTGAGAATCGTCGTGCCTTCGGGCACTTCGATTTGGAAATCGTCTATGGTTACGAGTGGCATGGTTTGCCGTTATTTTTTAATGTTGTTGTTAATTACACGGGGCTACATCCCCCTAACCCCTTCAAAGGGGGAATTAACGACTGCTTCAATTTCCTTTCTGAACAATTACAAAAAGAAAATTTAGGCACTTAACTTTCTGATAATCAATGAACAACTTTTCAAAGTTTGCAGAGGCGAATTCTCCCTTTAAAGGGGGTGATAAGCGGCATTAAGTTGTGTTTCAAAAAGCGACATTAAGTTGTGTCCAAGTTCTTTGACATCAATGCAAATTCTTTTATCTCTTTTTCGTTGGGGACGCCCCTTTTGGAAGCCCT
>JANPLH010000634.1:0-5809 GCA_031426435.1 Saprospiraceae bacterium
ACTGTCCATAGGTCGTGAGTTTTGGTGTCGCAACGCAAAACTTCACGACCTTTTTTAATTCACCAAATTTCCGGGCTTAAACTGCACGGACTATTGATTAAGTGACAGAGTCAGAATTTATGGTGGAAAATCATTGGGTCAATTCAATTTTGTTACTTTATTGATGGATATCGACCTTAATGGCAATATAATATCTTCGTTTAATTTGCCTAATATAGACTATGGCCCAAGCATTTTTGAATCCTATTTCTTTTTCGATGATCACGGCAATTTTATTTCTTTTGGCTATAATATCAATAAGTTTAGCTTATCAGCAACCCCTGAATGGAAGTTTGATTTCTCAAGAGGATTACAGAATATGATAGGACAAGCCAAAACAGCCACCCATGACGAGTTGGGCAATATTTATGCTACTGGTTTTATAAAGGACACCATCACTGGAGAGGAATCCACACAAACCGTGAAGCTTTCACCTAATGGGGAATTGCTATGGGTCAGTGTTGACAAATATTCAAATGATACGGACTTTGAGCGGGGGGATGTCATCGCTATATCTGGCCACCACGTATTTGTTTGCTCAGAAATAGCCTACAATACCCCATCAGGCCCTGCCCCGCAAAAATTTGATTACCGCCCCATCTTGTACGATATTGAAGAAGGCAGCATCCTCTATGACACTTTAATGGATATAAACCTGCATGACCTTACCTACTACGCCCACTACGGCAAGGGTCATTTCTACCTACTCGGCAAGAGCTACCTGCCCGGAGGCACAGCAGACGACTTCCGCTACAAAATCTTCAAGTATAAGGCAGAGGAGCCATCTGGTGTCTCGTCTTCCCCAAAAGAAATAGGGCAGTTAAATATCTTCCCCAATCCCTTCGACGCCTCTGCCACCATCGAGTTAAAAGGCATCGAACCCGGCAAGTCGTTGACTTTCAAGTTGTTGGACGTGACGGGCAGGCTCGTGCAGCAGCGGGCTTTCCGCTCGCCGTCGTATGTTTTCCATCGGGAGAAGCTGCCTTCTGGGCTGTATTTCATCAAGGTGGAAACAGTGGACGGGCGACCTGTGGCAGTTGGCAGGGTGGTGGCCAAATGATGCCATAAAAAAAGCCCGCTGACACTACCAGCGGGCTTTTTTGTTGCTTCGCAACAAGGGTTATCATCACGGCTGCCCCACCACAAACGTGCAGTGCGCCAGCACCCGCTCCGCACGGTCCGATTCCAGCGTGGCGATGTAGAACCCTTGGCCGAGTGCCAAGTTCGAAGGCAAGGTCATCTCGGTTTGAGCATTGGCAACCGTGCCGAGCAGTTTGCCATTGGCGGCATAAACTTTCAAATGGCATGGCTCCGGCAGTTGCTTTTGGTTGATGGTGAATCTAACTGTCGGCCCAGCGGGGTTCGGCTGGGCGGTGAGTTTGAGCGCTTCGAAGGTGATGGGTGCTTCTGGCGCTGCATTCACGATGCTGCACTCGGCGGGCAACTGCGGCAAGAAACATTCGATAAGCGTCTCGTTATGGTACTCCGTGCCGTGTTGGAAGCAGAGCAAATCCCCTCCAAAATCGGGAAACGGCTCGGTGGCTCTTCCCAATGGCCCATAGCTGCTGCCAATTCCTTCTACCCATCGCTCAACGGGCATCCAATTTTCCGAAGGGGTGAAATAAATGACTTTGCGCTGCTGGCCAGCGAGGTCTAAGGTTTTCACACTGTCCACATGGCGGTCAATGTATTCGCCAAGGGCGGACGAGTAAAGGCTAATCACGTTGCCCGCTTGCAGGTTGAAATCATAGAGCAGGTATTCGGGTTCGGTGCCGCTTGGCTTGAAATAAACGGCGTTCCCATCGTTGCGCAGCCCACCTGCAAAACCGCTGTCCGTGATATTCAGTTGGTCGTCCACTTCGAGGGCTAAGAACTGGGAGTAATTGGTGCCATTGAGCACCGTATCGCCACAAAGGGCGACGAAAAAAGGTATTGGACCGGCGATGGTCGTTTGAGACACCTTCCAGACAGCGTTGCTTTCGGGGAATGGCATGTTTTGAGCGAGCATGGTGCCGGTCCAAACGAATAGAAAAACTATGGATGAAAAAATTGTAAACTTCATGTCGTCATCGGTTGAATGTTGAATTGTTTGTTGTTCAAAAAGATAGACGTAAAGGTATCGGCAGGCGTTGGGGCAAGTCGGTTAAAGAAAGGTTAAGCAAAGCTTATCGAATGGTCAAAAGTGCCAAGCCCCATTTTTTCCGCATCTTCGCCCCATCAAAAACAAGCATCGTTTGAATTTTCAACTTCAACATACCGACCCCCATTCCGCCGCACGGGCAGGCCGCATCGAGACGGCGCACGGGGTCATTGAGACGCCCATCTTCATGCCCGTTGGTACAGCAGGAGCCGTAAAGGCCGTGCATATCCATGAACTGGAGCGAGAGGTGCATGCGCAAATCATCCTCGGCAACACCTACCACCTTTACTTGCGACCCGGCATGGAAGTGCTGAAAGCAGCGGGCGGCCTCCACAAATTCAATGGCTGGGAGCGCCCCATTTTGACAGACAGCGGCGGCTACCAAGTGTATTCCCTTGCTGCGCAACGGAAAATAAAGGAGGAGGGCGTCACCTTCCAATCGCATATTGATGGCTCGAAGCACGTCTTCACGCCGGAGCGGGCGATGGACATCCAGCGGGAAATCGGGGCGGACATCATCATGGCCTTCGACGAGTGCACGCCCTACCCCTGCGAGTACAAATACGCCAAGAACTCCCTCGGCCTCACCCACCGCTGGCTAAAGCGCTGCTGCGACCGTTTCGATGAAACGGAGGGGCTTTACGGCTATGCCCAGACGCTATTCCCCATCGTGCAGGGCAGTACCTACCCCGACCTGCGAAAGGAATCGGCGGAGGTCATCGCCTCGTTCGAGCGGGAAGGGAACGCCATCGGCGGCCTCAGCGTCGGCGAGCCGGAAGAGGACATGTACGCCATGACGGAACTGGTTTGCGGCATTTTACCGAAGGAAAAGCCCCGCTACCTGATGGGCGTCGGCACCCCGATGAACATCTTAGAGTGCATTGCCCTCGGTATTGATATGTTCGACTGCGTGCTGCCGACCCGGAATGCCCGCCACGGCCACCTCTACACCTCCCAAGGCATCATCAATATCCGCAACGAAAAATGGAAGAACGACCACTCGCCCATTGACCCAGCAAGCACCAGCCACACGAGCCGAGTGCATTCGCTGGCCTACCTGCGCCACCTTTTCGTGGCCGGGGAGCAGCTCGGCGGCATGATCGCTTCGCTTCACAACCTCTGCTTCTACCTCTGGCTGGTGGGCGAGGCGAGGCAGCACATCATAGCTGGGGATTTTGCGAGCTGGAAGGAGGGGATGGTGAGGAGCATGGCGCAGCGGCTTTGACGATTTCGGATTTGCGATTTCGGATTTCGGAAGCGAAATGCCCATGTGACTTGACTATCTTTACCCCTGCTTTTTGGTGTCATGCTTTGTTAAGAAAACACCAGTTTTGCCCTTGATTCATTTTAGATTTCGTTTTTCTTTCCGAAATCCGAAATCCGAAATCCGAAATCGAATAATGCTCAAAATCCTCGACCGCTACATCATCAAAAAGTTCCTCGCCACGTTCTTCTTCGTGGTGCTCATCTTTTCGTTGATAGCCGCCATCATTGATTTCAGCCAAAACGTCGAGGAGTTTATAGATGAAAAACTGGGGGTTTGGCAGGTATCTACAGAGTATTACCTGAACTTCATCATTTTTATCAATGGCCTGCTCTGGCCGCTGTTCGCCATGATTTCGGTGATATTCTTCACCAGCCGCATGGCCTATGATTCCGAAATCATTTCCATCCTGAACGCCGGGGTCAGCTTCCGGCGACTGACCCGGCCTTATCTTGTGGCGGGTGGGCTGTTGGCGATGGCACACCTCATTCTCAACCATTTCATCATACCGGTGAGCAACAAGACCCGCCTCGATTTCTTCCATGCCTATATCATGAAGGAGAGCGACAAGGGCAATACCCGTGACGTGCACATGTTCATAGACCCGCATACGAAGGTCTATGTGCGGGACTATTTCAAGCGGGACAGCTTTGCCCGCAACTTCCGGCTGGAGCGCTTGGACAGCAACCGGCTCTCCAGTTTCATCGAGGCGGACGAGGCCCGGTGGGACGGCAAGACCAAGAAATGGAAACTGAGCAACTACGAAATACACACTTTCAACGGCATCAAAGAGGGCATCGTCGTGGGCGGAAAATCCAAATTGGACACGGCTTTTCAGCTAACCCCCGATGACTTTGTGCGCTATGACGATACCCGTGAGCGCATCCCTTCTACCCGCTTGGCGAAGTTCATCGCCGAGGAGCAGCGCCGGGGCATTGGCAACACAAAGGGTTATGAAATCGAGCTGTACCGCCGCACCGCCGACCCAGTGACCATCATCATCGTGACGCTGATTGGCTTGGCAGTGGCTTCCCGAAAAATCAGGGGAGGCATGGGCCTGCACTTGGCCTTGGGCATTGTGTTGGGGGCGGTTTTTGTTTTCGTTGCAAAGTTCAGTATCACCTTTGCTGCCAACGATGCGCTTCCCGCTTGGTTGGGTGTTTGGATTCCCAATATATTCTTCGGCGGCGTGGCGCTCTGGTTGATGAAACGGGCGCAGATGTGAGAGGGATTGGAAATTGGAAATTGGGAAATTAGAAATTGCTTGCCTGCCGGATAGGCAGTGGAAATTAGGCTGGCATTAGGTTGCTTGCGCAATTTATCTTCTGACAGGCGCACGTAGTTGGTGCGTTTCACAAATAGAAATCCCCACTTGACACAGACTGCCAACTGGGGATTTCTATTTGAGGTTGCCAGCCCTACTGACAATTCAAAATCATTTTTTCACCACTGCCCCCTCCACGATATAATCGTATTTATACCCTGCCCCGAAGTCCTTGTTCAGCACCAGTGTCCCTTCCAGCGTAACGGTCGAGCCGAGCTGCACCTGCTCCACGGTCGTCAGGGTGAGGTCGAGGTTTTTGCCAGAGCCGTCCTGCAGGTGTACCCAGTTGCGGCCCATAATCATGTTGTTCACCTTCATCACCTTGCCGGTCACCTTCACGGGCTTGCCCTCGTATTTTTTCAGGTTGGCCACCATATCGGCGATTTTAATGGCACCTGTGGCAGCTGTCACGTTGGTCGGAGCTTCCACGGTGGAGCTGCCCTGTACGTTGCCATGCGGATTGGCAGTGGCGCTGCTGGCTGCACCTTCTGCCTTGAAATTGGACACGAGGTACAGCGTTTCGAAGTTGCGGTTGAACTCCTTGCTCTCGAAGTTTTTCTTCATCAAGCCGCCGCTGAACAGGTAAGTTTCGCCGATTTTCACCGCTTGTTTAAGCACGGCAATCCAGACTTCCTGCCCGTTTTCGTTGCCTCGCACATAGGTGTATTTGTCGGTATTGAGCACCTCTTCGGCCACGATTTTATGCTCGGCAGCGTCAAGGTTGGCTTGCTGGCCGGGTGCGGTGTTTAGGTTTTGCGCAGCACCAGGGTCTTGAAAAAGTGGCGCTGCGGTATCGCCACTGGCCGATGCATCGGCTTCGACGACCTCGGGGCCGGAGTTGCAGGAGAAGAAGAAGAACGCCATGATGGCAAAAATTGGCAATTTGATTTTCATAATTATCGTTTTTTTATCCTCAACTAAGAAAGTCTAAACAGCTTCATATCAAGGGTATTGACCTAATGCAGCTAACTGTTGGCGGAAAATTAATCGTTCAACTTCATTGAACTTGAAAATCTTGGCTGTTGCAATGCCAATTTCAGAC
>JANPLH010000635.1:0-1220 GCA_031426435.1 Saprospiraceae bacterium
CTGAGGGTATAAAGTCCTTCGCCCAGCACTTGGGCGTTCAACTGAGTCGGGTCGGTGCAGATGCTACCGGGCGTTGGGCCTTCCCAGAAGTAGCTGTACTGCGGCCCAACAGAGGTACCCGTTGCATCGAGTTGGAAACAAGCCGCCAGCTCTGGGCAGGTCAACGAAAGGATGTTGTCCCCAGCCTCGGCCACTGGATAAATGGTATCGGCCACCACCACCACGGTGTCCATTGCCGATAGGCCGATGGCGTTGTTGGTGACAGTGAAGATGAATTCGCCCGCTGAAACTATGGGCGCAAACGGGTTGGTTTGGCTAATCACGGTGCCCGATAGGGCCGTCCAAGTATAGCTGATGTCCGGCCCTGTGCTGCCACTCGCAGACAGGGTATCTTCCAAGGTAATGCCATAGCAATTGATGAGGCCGTCCGCCCCAGCGCTCACTTGCGGCAAGCAGCCAGAAAGGTCGAGCGTGACCAATACCGTGTCGAAGCTGATGCAGCCGTTCAGGGTATCGCTCACTTGCAATTGGTACTCGCCGGGGTCGTCCACAGTGGGCGTGGTCGTTGTTTCACCAGTAAGAATGTTGCCGCTGAGTGCCGTCCATTGGAGCACAAAACCAAAACCCGAATTCGAGTTATTGCCCTTCAAAATGGCTTGCCCAGTGTTGCAGTCGAGCACCACATCTGGCCCTGCATCGGCGGTAGGAGCTATGGTGCCTTGGGTCACCACCACCGTATCGTAGCTGGTGCAAAAGGCGAGATTGATAGACAAAACAAAGGTGTCGGGATAGTTCACCGTCACCTGAACATCTTCGGAAATGGTATCCCCCAATGAGTTAATCCAAGCTATTTCGGCCAGCGGCACGATGGTCGAGTTGCTGGCATCCAGTATGACAGCAAGCTCGGTGCAGTTGAGTTCATAATCCGGACCGGCATCAGCCACGGGCGGGGTCTCGCTGTACAGCACCACGACGGCATCCGAGTCGGTGCATCCGTTGCTGGTATTGGTGACGGTAAGATTGTAAATGGCCGAAGCGTTCACGTTCACCGAGGGGAGGTCAGTCGCACTGAGAAACGAGCCATCGGGTGATGAAGTCCATTCGTATTCAAACTCAGGGCCGGTGGAGTTGCCGTTGCCCCCGATTTGTACCGAGATGATGGTACAGGTAAGCGAGTCGTCCGGCCCAGCATCGGCATTGGGGAAAACGAAGTCCGTACC